>JBKGYS010000088.1:0-11167 GCA_046545955.1 Spirochaetales bacterium
GCCCGCGCTTCCACGTATACGCCGATCCGGCGTCGTGCATACGGATGATGGCGTCTTTCACGCCCGCGCTTCCACGTATACTCGGATCCGGCCGAACGGTTTAGGGGGCTATTTGTCTGCCGAACGGTAGGTCGCCTTTGGTTTGATTGAACTCGAAAAAAAAGCCGCACAGGCCTGGTTTCCCGTGCAGCTATTCGTGCTCACAAACGTGAGGCGGTGCAACCACCGCCTTCACGCGCTCACTTTCAAACTCTGGTAGCTTTTTTTCGGTCGGTTACGACCGATAGTGGTGCTCCCGGTTTTTATTCGCCACCCTGCGGCCCGTTCAGCTCCTCGTCCATAAGCTCCTCTTCAAGCGCCCTGAGCGCCTGCACGCGGCCGACACGAGAGAGCTCGGTCTGGCGACGCTGCCGCTCGCGTTCCTCGAGGATTCCCCAGACTTCTTCGTGAGAGATATCCGGTTCGGAGTCGGGCTGGGCGAGGTCGTAGACGATGTTCACGTCTTTGACATAAGTCACAAAATCGCCACCTACCTGTTCGGAATCGCGATACACGCGCAGTCCGTCGAGCTTTTGAATGGGCTCACTGAACGGATACCGCGGCATTACCTCCAGTTCGCGGTCGCGAACGTCTTCGACGTAATTCGGATTATCCCAGACAAGGGTATTCCATCCGTCGAACTCAAGATTCCCAAGCATGATTTCCTGACGATTGTTATTTTCGTCGACAAGCATGATGCTCAGCCGATGAGGAAAATTCAGCCCGTACATATTGACCCTGATCTGGCGTATGGCGCCAATATTACGAACAACGCCATAGCCGTCGAATCGACGTTCCTCGTCGAAGCCGGGAATCTCGAACGGTGGCCGGATTGTGGCGTATGCGTTATAGGCGCTTTCGGGAAATCTTACCCGAGCGCCGAGCACCGCCTCGCCGGCGAAACGCTCCGCATCATCGTTGACCTCGGCCAGTTGGACGAAGCTGCTTGTTCTATTGGCAACAGAGTTTGCGCTGGAATTTAAGCGTACTTGCCAGTTTTCGATCGCCAGCGATGTTCTCAATTCTTCCTGATCTTCTTCTGAAAGGCCCGGTATCGGCACATCGGAGTAGTCAACCAAGGTCTGCTCGTGTTCGCCCGGAAAATCATCCGAGTCCGGTACAAGCTGACCGAAGTCAATCATAGTTGTCTCTTCACCCCATGCGACGGCGCCCAGAAGAAGCATTCCGGTAATTAGAATGAAAATCCTTTTCATTCGGTGCTCCTTAAATCCCTCCGTGGTTTCGTACCCAGAATACGCACTGCTAAGTATATAAC
This sequence comes from Spirochaetales bacterium, assembly GCA_046545955.1. Lineage (GTDB taxonomy): Bacteria > Spirochaetota > Spirochaetia > DSM-27196 > SKKC01 > SLAN01. Next base: position 1,316 of record JBKGYS010000088.1, read on the forward strand.
CCAGTCAGCATTTGTCAAATGGGAAGGTCCATGAACGCGAGGACGCGCATCCTACGGTATTCGGCAGTACGCAGGGCGCCGGACGGTGTTTCGAAAGCGAACGTTCAGAGACCCTGCGCGTCGGGCTGCTCCTGACGCAGCAATTCTCCGCCAATGGTAAGTACGATACGATCGAGTTCGCGAAAGTTCCACGCGAGATTGTACTCTAAAGCAGCGACGCTTTCTTCCACCGAGAGGTTAATGGCGTCGTCTTCGCCGAGCATGCTCGTGGAAAGATCGGCGTACAAGGTTCTGTCGCGTACCATAACGCTGGTGGCGCGAACGTTTTGAGGAACGATCCGCGACCGGTCAATACGCCCCGGCCGGTACGTGAGTTCCTCGAGGAAGACCTCTACATCCGCCTCCAGGTTCTCCTGTCGGGGGATCAGGCGCGGTTCACCTTCGAGTTGCTTGTCGACCGCGCCGGGGAAGAAAAGAACCCTTTCAACCCGCGACGGGGTGAACGCAGCAAAGAGGACCACAGACGATATAAGGGAGAGCGCGAGGACAATCCACAGAATGACCCGAGCGTTTATGCGCGACAGTCTCATGTACCACCCGTTTCGGAAGCTTCAAAGAGTTCGATGAACTCGGATATGCCATTATAGAGACCGTCTGTGAGCTTGTTCAAGTAACGCTCGTCGTTCAGGAGAAGCGCTTCCTCGGTATTCGAGACGAACCCGAGTTCGACGAGAATACTCGGCATAAGCGCGTTACGAACCACGGCCCAATTCTCCTGCAGGAGCCCGCGGTTCGGCGATTGCTCGCCCACGCTATTCTCCATACCCTCGAGGATCGAGGTTCCAAGCATGGCGCTTTGAACGGATACCTCTTCTTCCCGCATTGAGTTGAGAATCGCGTGGATACGGCGGCGGTCTTCGTCGAGTTCCTCAGGATCTATAAGAGTACGTCGTTGTTCGGGAGGCAGATACCATGCCTCGAACCCCTGGGCCCTGGTGTTGAACGACGCGTTCGCGTGAATTGAAACGAACACAATGTATTCGTTTTCTCCGAGCGGGATCTCGTTTGCCATTTCAGTTCGCTCGTCGAGCGAGAGGTATACGTCTTCATCCCGACTGAGAACGATATTCCGGTCCGGAAAAGAGGATTGGAGCTTGTCACGCAAGTCCAACGAAACATCGAGTACGATGTCTTTCTCCTGCAGTACCAGCGATTCACCGTCGACTTCGTGCCGGCCGATTGTTCCCGGATCGCGTCCACCGTGCCCGGGGTCAATGAAAATGGCGGCCACGTATGGTTCGTCGCGATCGGTTGCAGACGGCCTCCATACCTTACGCAGGCGCTCGACAGTCTCCTCGGTCAGATATACGTTTCCGTTCCTTCCTTCGGGCGGCTCGACCTTTAATTCTCGTCCATCGTCGACGTACATTCGGTCGCTGCCGACCGCGAAACGCACCGACACTCCGCCGTGTGTCACGCGTCCGATCCCGAGGAAGGGGTCGTATTCGAGACGAGCACCGAGTTCAGAGGCAAAGGTCGCGACTCGCGAGTGTTCCTGGTCCGATTCCTGCGCCTCCGAGACCGTCACAAACACGGTCGCGGCGAGAAGCAGGAAACACAGGCGATTCAACCGTCTCGAGAGCGTATAACGAGTCGTTGGCATAGGGCGGCAACATCCTCCGGTCTTGTAACAGTATCGATAAGATACTCGCATCCCTGAAGTCCACCCCGCTCGATCGCGAGCAGCGCAAAACAACAGAGGATGTCGCGAAACCGGGGTGGTACTTCGATCCGAAGATTATCGGTCAGAAACCGCACGCAATCGGCGCGCGATGCTTTTCTCGTGTCCGACACACTGTCACGAAGCGAGGCATCAAGTGAGTCCAGACGCTGCCACAGACACTCCGTCCAGGGACACTCCGTCCAGGATGACGGGCCTTCGCCCTCGTCGCGATTCCCGGTTCCCGAAAGAGTGCCTTCTTCCGACTCATTCGCCTCGGAGAAACCGAACGTCTCCTGCTGAAGTTGTGCTTCGATGAGCGAGCGAAGGCGTGTGCACACTTCCTGCTCGAGTTCGAGATTACGCCGTTTCGCGTTACGCAGGTCGGCGTCCCATACGGTCAGCGGCGCAGCGGGGTCACCGGTCTCGAGCACACCACCGAAGAGGAACGCCTCGGTTCCGGGGTCCTCGGGTTCCAGTCGTACCGATAGGCTGCGAATATACCCGTCGCAGCGGGTACACGCCGCTTCATAGCTCGTTGCCGTAGCAATGAGGTTTCCACATTTCTCCACGTTACTCGTAGGTAGCGCTACGCGATCTCCGGGCTTGCGCGTGAGAAATACCGTTTCGTGCTCGGGAACCGAGTCAAATCGACGAACAATCCCCGGGATGGACATAATCGCGCGCTCGGCGCTGAAGTTTCGTCGCGTCTCAGCGAGCCCTTCGGGGCTTTGGCCTAATGCAATGCGCAGCGCCGCGAGGGTCGGCTCGGCGCCGCGTGCCAGCGGATACGTCCATCCGGACATATAGCCTCCGCTTAGCCTCGCAGCGATTTCGCCGACAACAGGTATCCAATCGCCGTGAGGGACGCGGTCGGCCAGCCACTCCGGAGCGCTCGCCCGCTCTACGAGAAAAACATCACCCTTCGCAGCTCCCGGGTCGATACCAATCGCGCGCACCGCGGCGCTGAACGCGTGTGAAAGCACGCGTTTCTGCTCAGCGCCTGCACGGGTCGGTATGGTATGGCCGGTTTCCACGAAGTACGGCGAGAAGGCGATATGACGATCGCCGATTCCGCAGATAGAAACGCTACCACGGTAGCTGATCGCATCGATACTGTATTCGCTGCCTGGTATAAACGCTTCACAGATCACCCGACCGCTTCGCGAGGAGCGCATCGCCTCCGCGACGGCCCGCTCTCGCTCATCCGGGGAGTAAACAGTCTTGACCCCGCGCGATCCCATATTGTCAACAGGCTTCACCACTGCCGGGAACGGAACTCGGTCGGCGCCCACTTCCCCCTGCCCGTAAACGACAAACGGAGGAACGTTAACGCCCGCGGCTCGAAGGGTTTCGCGCATGAGCCCCTTGTCTTTCGCCCGGAGGGCGACATCGTAGGGAATCCCGGGTAACCCGAGCGCATCGGCGACCCAGGCCACGGTCGTCGAAAAATCTGTTCCCGCGGTGAACACGCCGTCAACCGAATGACGTCGCGCCGCCTCGGTCATACCTTCCACATCGTAGAGGTCGATGTTTTCGAAGGCGTCGGCCTCGCTTCTGCCGGGACACGACGGGTTGCCGTCCGCGACAACGCAACGGATACCTTCACGCCTCGCAATTCGAATGGCGGGTAGCTGCATAGTGCCCCCGCCGCAGATGAGAATCGACTGCATTCGCCGCTAATCCTTTCTCGCGTACGCTTCGAAGGTGTCGCCGAGACCGCGTAGCCTGCTGTAGCGGTGCATAATCCCGATTCCCGCCTTCGACCGGGACAACCTGGGAGCAAAGCGTTCGGGGTGATGGCCGGTAACCCGCACGCGGCACTGCGAAAACCCACGTCGCCGCAGGAGCCGCGGAGTGCGACGCGCGTCCCAGATACTCCAGTGGTCTTCCGGGCTTTGGCGCAGGAACGCATGAAGGTCGCGCCTCGCGCTTCCACCCCCGGCGTTAGGCGTCGAAAACGCGAACACCCCGCCCGGCTTCAACAGCGTATGCACGACGGCGAACAACGCGCTGAGGTCCCGAACGTGCTCTATGACGTACCACATACTAACAACATCCGCCTGCCCGCGAAGTCCGAGCGCCTCCACAGTCGCGGGGTCGAGAATATCGCCCTGTACCGCTTCGTACCCGAGGGTGTTGCGAACGTAGTCGACAGCGCCCTCGAAGTAATCGACGCCATACGGTATATATCCGGCCTCCGCCGCCGCGCGAAGCATCGGTCCGTAGGCACAGCCGAGATCCACGAGAACAGGCGTCACTCGTGAGGCCGCCGCTTCGCTTACGCTCCCGGCAGGCGATCGGCCGGCTCGGGGCGAAGTGAGCATCTTGAGAATCGCCGCGGTGTCCCTCGATCCGGCACGGCGCATTTTTTCTATCCGCCGCACACGCTTGCGACACATGTCGGTGATATGCTCGAAGTCTTCGAGGTAGCTTCGACCGTACTGCGCCTTGTATTCGTCGAAAAAGTACCGCTCGTTGTAGTCGATCGTACGTTCGCTGAAACGCTGCAGATACAGAATCGACCGTCCGTTGCGAAACGTGCGGTCACAGAATCGTGCAACGACTTCCGGGCGTATTTCGCAGCCCTGCCCCGCCTCGAGACGAGCGTATTGAAACGCCGCGGGCCGTAAACCGACGATCGCATCCGCGAGGCTCTCGCCGCGTGCCGGACGCAAGGGCTCCTGCTGCCGGTTAATTCGATGGTGATCGGCGAGAAGGCGCAGAAGCCTCTCCCCGTCGACCGTGCCGGTTTCTCCCGCGAGCGGTATACCCGAGCGTTCGCTGAGCGCGGCGTGATAGGAAGTCGGAGCCACGTGCAAAACCGTGCATCCGGCTGCGAGCGCCTCGTAGCTTGTGAGCCCGAAGGTTGTGATAACTACCTCGTACTCGCCGAGTTTCTCCGAAAGACGGTCGGTACGCACAACGTCGCCGATACACGAACCCGCACGACGCCCGACGAAATCGCCGGCATCATCGCCACCGGCGTCGGCCGAAAAGCATCCAACCGCGACATCGACCTGGTAACCGCCGGGGTTGTCGAGGCAGACGACGCGCTCGATCGCGTCGAGAAGCTTCCGGGTAAGGCCGGCAGGATCTTCTCCCCCGGTAGCGATGAGAACCCGCGGTGGAGCCTCGCTCGCGCGGTTTTGTGTTTCCACGCCGCGCGACGGGTGCGATTCGGTGGTATCCGACTCGCTCGACCGAGGCGAAGAAGCGAATCGCACTCGCTCGGGAAGATGATTAAGCCCCGGGTCGAAGCGGTTCGGCGCGTGTTCTTCAAGGTTAGGCATCGTATCTATGAGATAGTCGGCGTAGCTTCGTCCCTCTCCCCCCAGGTCAATACCGACAACCGGGGCTACCAGCGAAAGTTCGCACACCGCGTTGCGCTGCATATCCTGTGCGTCGACGACGAAGAGATCGCAGCCGTGCCCGCGCGAGTCCCAGTGCGCCGGTTTCGCGCCGAGCTCACCCGCTATCTTGTCGACATCCTGCACACTGAACGCGCTCGTTCCCCAGGGAAAATCGACCACCAGCCGGGCGCTCGCATCGGGGAATCGGTTGATGTCACCGACGAGCCGTGCCGCGCGCATAAGGTGGCCGCTTCCGTGCCCTCGTCTGGTGTCCGGGATTACGAGTACGTTGCCGCTCATGCACTCTGCTGATGCGGCTGCATATAACCGCTGAAGAACGTCACGATTTCGTGCACTTCAATGGGAAGTCCACGGTAGAGTCTGTCGTAGAGTATGCGCACATTTTCGAGATCGGAGGGGAGGTCGATGGTAACCCGGGCGTCACTCTGCAGGCTGCGTTCGACCACCGGACGGTGGGTGCGAAAAGCCCACGGATGCCCGTAGATGTATGGCGCCACGTGTTCCCGCTCGTATCGGGTTTGCGCGTGGTTGTCCGCCTTCATTAGTGCACGGCGACTCAAGACCTCGACACCGGTTCCGAGGGGCATACCGAGATACCCGCTGTAGTCGCTTGCCACCTGCTGATGCTCGGCGAGAATACGGTTTGCGAGTCCTGCGCTTACCAGCGGATTATCCCCGGTGGCTCGAACGATGGTATCCACTCCGTAGCGGTCGGCTGCCCGCGCGTAACGGTCGAGTACATCGTCGTGACTCCCGATAAACACATCGAATCCCCACTGCTCGGCAAGCGGAGATAATTCCGACGCGCTGCTTCTGTCGGTAAGAAGCACGTGGTAATCGGCCCGCACGTAGCCAAGTGAAGCCATACAGTGCTCCACGATCGTGCGGTTGCCGAGCACTCGCAGCGCTTTCCGCGGAAAGCGGGTCGACGCCAGGCGAGCCTGCAAAAATATACCCGTCATGTCCGTTCGAACTCCCATAAATCGGTTACACTCCGGGCGTTCTGCCTGAAACGAAACCGATTCTCCGTTATCCATCGTCGGATTTCACGAAAAAGTTTATAGGAGCGAATAAGACCGCCGCGCGTTCGAACGAAATACGCGGGAAATCGTCGCAACGGGAGCGCGGCGTGATCGCCCTGGTAGCTGACAGCGAGGTTCTTGAGGTAAAAACGGCGATAGTCGTCGTTGGGTGTGGTATCGTCGGGGTCGAGGTGGGACATGTGTTGCGTGCGAAGCGTGGGTACGCAAAAGACCGCCTCGCCCCACATATGCGCGCGAAAACCGAAGTCGAGCTTCTGCCAGTACGGGTTTCGGATCGTCTCATCGAATCCATGAAGTTGAATAAAGCGCTCGCGGTGGTACACCCCGACATAGTCGAACGGATACAGCGTACGGGAAAGATCGGGCCCTGCTGACTGTGGAACGACGCGGAGAAGTCCACGGTAAAACGCCGGTGCTATGACATTGGGGACGGGTTCGCCACGTTCATTTCGCATAAACGGCACGTAGCAGAACATTTCCTCTTGCTCGAGTCGTGAACGAAACTTGGGCGGGATGGGAGAAATCTGCATGTCGTTCCATATGACGTAGACGTAGCGGGATTTAGCCTCCCCCATCGCCACGTTAATCTGCTCACCCGGCGTCATATCCCGATGCATCAGGAGAAACTGCGCCTGAGGGAAGCGTTCGGACAGCTGTTCCACGTCGTACTGTGGTCGCGCATTTTCCACCGACAGGATTTCCTCGACTCCGTTCTCCCTCAAATGCGAAATGAGGTCCGAGCGCTGATACCGCCCGCCCCGGTGCAGTACGACGCACGAGAGAAGCCTTGGGCGTTTCAGGCCACGATCGCCGCCTTTTCCGCCCACAACCGTATACGGCATATACTGATACTCAGAAGGTGAAGACATAGTACTCATCGCAGTGCTCGCAGATTTCAGGGTATGTACCGGCAATGTGCTGCCGATGAAGCGCGTCCCCACGCTCCCAGATCGTCTCGAGAGAGTCGTTGTCGGCATTACCGAGGGGATAGGTTGCGTCGATATCCTCGCGGCAGCGCGGCACGCTACCGTCGAGGAGAAGCGAAAGCTCGCGTTTATTCTGCCAGCACGGCAGACGAGTCAAGGGAGAAAGGTCGGTGACCTTACGCTGCGGAAGCCGCCCGGAGAGCCAGTCGTACTTCTGAATAATGACGTTGGCGGTGCGCTCCTTCCAATACCGGTAAAAGTGTTCGAGGTGTGCTTCGTTCATGTCCATGCGAACCGCCTGCACCCACACCGCCTCGGGCGCCCGTTCGACAAGCGTATGGGCGCTTTTCCAGGCGCGTTCAAATCCGTCGCCGCGAATCCGGCGGTAGATTTCGGGGTCGTTCGCGTCGAGGGTAATTATCCAGCGCACACGCTCTCGAAACCGTGAAACAACTCGAGCGATCGCTTCGGCTTCGAGATCGACCGCAGCCGTCTCAACCACGACGCTCAAGGAATTGTGTTTCCACACCCGCTCGAGGATTGCCTCGAGCTCGGGATTGAGAAGCGGCTCGCCCCAGATACCTAGACCGATTACCGCCTCGGGGTTCATTTCCGCGATTCGCGCAAAAAGCGCCTCCGCGCGCGCGGCGGTGAGAAAGCGCGTGTGAGAGAACTCCGAATGCGGCTGCGCGTGGGTCCCCTGGTCACTCTCTGCAGGTCGCCTCCCAGCGTCCATCCCCCGCCGGCTGTCGCCGCCCGAGGTCTTCCCGCTGTAAACGGGGTTCTGGGAACGAAGCGCGGAAATCTGCACCGGAAAATACTCGGGTATCGTTCTGAGAACTTCGCGATTGGTATCGAGGTATTCGCTCAATTCCCGATGCCCGCTAACGCCACGCTCGGCGACCCGGCGGCAGAGCACAAAATTGGATCTGCGGTTACAGCGCAGTTCGATGCGCAGCATTCGCATGTCGCGCGGAGCGAGCATGGTTTCCACATCGAACGCGTTTATGTCCTTCTGCAGGAGATTAAACAGCCAACCGGGAGAAAGGCCTTCGAGGTTCTCGGGCTTATCCTCTTTCCCGGCGAGATTCCTCAGAAGCCCGGGAAGAGCCGGCGCGAGGATTTCTACGCTCATCCCGGCGGGATACCCGTCGGCAAATGTGTAGTGGGCTGCGTACCGAGTATGCGTATCGAGAAGATCGCTCGCGAGGTCCGCCTGGATGAATGGTTCGTCGCCACGGGCATAGATAAGGGCGGTGGCGCCGTCGGCGATTTCTTCGAGCGCGGCGAGGACGGGCAAAACATCGACCTCACAGAATTTCTGCGAAACCGGAACCCTTCGCTCCAACGTGCGCTGCGCGGAGGTATCGCCGGGCCTCGAGAGAACCACAATACGGTCGGATACCGATTCGAGCGATGAGAGCGCCCGGTCGAACGCGCTTCCGCCACCGGGTAATTCAAGGTCGCTATAGGAGGATTTCTCCCGCATATCTACCACTGCCGTTATCATGTATACACCATCCACTTTATTCGACTATCGACCGTTTTCGAAGACACTTTCATAGCATGGATTCAGAGAGATTGGCAGCCGGTGGGTAGATGCGGTAGCGTAAGCGGCGATGGAGCCCAACATATCCGACGGTGACCGCCCATACAGCGTGCAGGAACTAACCTTTGCGATTAAGGCGCTGCTCGAGCGCGGGTTTCCACACGTCAGCGTGGAAGGCGAGGTTTCAAACGCACGCTATGCGGCGAGCGGACACCTGTATTTCACGTTGAAGGATGAGGCAGCCTCCTTGTCGGCGGTTATGTTTCGTAATCGGCTTCAGCGTTCGTCGGTGAAGCCTGAAGACGGGGAGCAGCTGACCGTCCGCGGGTCCTTAAGCGTGTACGCGCGACGCGGGAACTACCAGATTATCGTTGAATCTGTTTCGCGCTCGGGGGTCGGACGAATTCTTCAGATGCTCGAGGAGCGCAAGGAACGCCTCGCCGCCGAGGGGCTTTTCGACGCTTCGCTCAAGAAGGACCTGCCGTTATTTCCACGGCGAGTCGCGGTGGTAACCAGTGCATCGGGCGCTGCGATACGCGATATTGTCCAGGTTCTCGGCAGGCGCAACTCGGGTCTTCACCTGATTGTCGTCCCGACACTTGTGCAGGGCGATGAGGCCGCGGCGCAGATCGCGGCGGGAATCCGTACATCCGACCGGTACCGTCTCGCAGATGTTATTATCGTGACGCGGGGTGGCGGGTCCATAGAGGATCTTCTGCCGTTTTCGGATGAAGCGGTTGTTCGCGCCATAGCAGAAAGCGAAACGCCGGTAATTTCGGCGGTCGGACACGAGACCGATACGAGTCTCAGTGACTTGGTAGCCGACTACCGGGCGCCCACCCCGTCGGCCGCCGCCGAGGTCGTTACCGCCCACCGCGACGATCTTCTCGCGCGAACGATGAATACCGGAAGGTCGCTTGTCCGATCGTTTCTCGACCGAAGGGAACGCGCGCGACTTGCCATTTCCCGTTTCTCTCAGGACGATTTCGAGCGAAGCATTCGCTATATTCTCCAACCCCGCTTCCAGCAGCTCGACGATCTTCGCACAACCCTCGCCCGCGGCATGGAACAGCGGCTTACGGATTCGAAGCACCGGATTGCGCTTGCGAAAAGCCGCGTCGAGAGCGCGAACCCTTTCGACATACTCGAGCGCGGATACGTCATGGTGGAGAATCCGCAGACCGGTACGATACTCCCGCGTGCCGAGGAAGCCGCGCGGCAGCCCTTAGTGCATATGCGA
>JBKGYS010000089.1:0-11009 GCA_046545955.1 Spirochaetales bacterium
AGGGTTGTGACAAGCGATAACGTGGCCGTCACGATCTTTGCCCAGCTCCGGAACAACCTTATCGCAGACATCAATGCGATTCGGGCAACGCGGATGAAAAGAACAGCCGGAAGGCGGATTAACGGGGCTGGGAACATCCCCTTCGAGGATCTGTCCCTCTACGGTTACATCAGGATCGGCTACGGGAATAGAGCTCAAAAGGCTGATGGTGTACGGGTGGCGGGGGTTGTTGTACAGCTGACTACCATCGGCGACTTCGACGACCTTGCCGAGATACATGACCGCCACGCGGTCGGAGACGTACTGCACAACGCTCAAATCGTGAGCGATAAACAGGTAGGCGAGATCGAAGTCGTCCTGCAAGGAAATCAGAAGATTGAGCACCTGTGCCTGCACCGATACGTCGAGCGCGCTTACCGGTTCATCGCAGACAATGAGCTTAGGAGTCAGTGCAAGCGCCCTCGCGATCCCGATACGCTGCCGTTGCCCTCCGGAAAACTCGTGCGGATAGCGGTTCGCGGCGTTCCTCGGCAACCCGACTTTATCGAGTAACTCGTGCACCCACTTATCGAGCGTTGCCCCTTTGTGCGTACCGAAGGTGTACGGTCCCTCTCCGATGATATCCTTTACAACCATTTGCGGATTCAGACTGGCCCATGGATCCTGAAACACCATCTGAACCTCCTGCCGCGCTCGCTGCATACGACCCGGTGGCATACTGAGAAGATCCGATTGTGAAGCCTTGCGGTCAGCCGCAACTTTCTGAGCGCGAATCTTGCGGCGAAGCGCGCGAACGCTTGACTGCTTCGACCGCGTCGCCGCCCCGTCATTGAGAACCGTCTCGAGCTGCGCCTCGAGCTCCGCTCGTTCGGCGTCCATAGCCTCGACTTCCGCCACGATAGCCGGGTCAGCCTCGAGCCAGATTCTCCCGCTGTCGGGCTGATACAGGCGAAGAATGCAGCGGCCGACCGTAGTCTTCCCACACCCCGACTCGCCGACAAGCCCGAGCGTTTCACCGGGCTGCACGTTGAGATTCACACCGTCAACCGCGCGCAGCGGAACAGACTTTGTCGAAAACGCGTTCGCTTTAACCGGAAAGGTCTTTTTAAGCTGTCGAACATCAAGCAAGCTCGAATCTCTCAAACCTACGCCCCTTCCTTCTTTTTGCCTTTCCGCTGTTTACTCTGCTCTTTTGCGATCCGTTTGCCCGCAGCGCCGAGATCGCGCTGTTTGCGTTCCCGTACTTCCTGATGGTGGAGGAAACACCGCACCGTATGTCCGGGAGCCACCTCAACGATTTCCGGCTCCGCTTCCCAGCAGCGCTTCATGACCTTCGGGCACCGCGGCGCGAACCTGCAGCCTCTCGGGAAGCGCCGCGGATCGGGAAGCGTGCCTGGTATCGCGTCGAGAAGGCGTCGGCTGCCGTCAGGATTGAGCTTCCCCTCACCGAGCACCGGAACCGACCCGAGAAGCCCCTGTGTGTACGGATGAAGCGGATTCTTGAACAGTTCGCGCACGGGAGCATCCTCTACCGCAACGCCGGCGTACATTACCATGACGCGATCGGTGAACCCCGCGATGACCGCAAGATCGTGCGTAATAAAGGCGATACTGGTGTCTTTCGTCTCCTTGAGTTCACGCATAAGCCGCAGTATCTGCGCCTGGATTGTCACATCGAGTGCAGTGGTCGGCTCGTCGGCGATCATAACCGACGGCTCACACGCCATCGCTATGGCGATCATAACCCGTTGACGCAATCCGCCGGAAAGCTGAAAAGGGTATTCGTGAACGCGCTCCTCCGGGTCCGACATACCGACAATGCGAAGCAGCCGCGCCGCTTCCGTGAGCGCATCCTTCTTCTCGATATCGCGGTGGAGTCTGAGCACTTCCGATATCTGAAATCCCACCGTGTAGACGGGATTCAGGCTCGTCATCGGCTCTTGAAATATCATCGAAATTTCGTTGCCGCGATAGGAGCGCATCTTCTCTTCGGAAATACGGGCGATATCGGTCCCCTTCAAGTTCACCTGGCCATCGACGATTTTACCGGGTGGCTCGGGCACTAATCGCATGAGCGACATCGAGGTAATTGACTTTCCACAACCAGACTCACCCACAATTCCAAGGGTTTCGCCCTTACCGAGGGTGAAATCCACTCCATCCACCGCACGGATAATGTAATCGTGCATGAAAAAGTATGTCGCGAGATCGGTTACTTCGAGTACGTTATCCATAAGCGTCCTAATATTTACTTCGCGGATCGACCGCGTCTCTGATGCCGTCGCCGAAGAAATTCCAGGCGAGGATTCCAAGGAATATGAGAAAGCCGGGCCACAGAATCCACGGAAAGTCCCGCACCACACGGTAGTTTCGTGCGACGCTCAGCATATTTCCCCAGCTTGCCTGCGGTTCGGTAATTCCGAGTCCCAGAAGGCTCAGCGCCGCCTCCCCAAGAATGAACGAGGGAATGAGCAGCGTCACCTGCACAATCGAATACGAGAACGTATTCGGCAACACGTGCTTGCGGATTATCTGCCAGTGCGACAGCCCCATTGTACGCGCCGAAAGAACGTAATCCTGCGAGCGTATCGCGAGCACCAGTCCACGAATAATGCGAGCGAAACTCGCCCACGCGACGAGCGACGTAATTACGACAATAAGCAGATAAATTTGGGTTGATGTTAAGCCCGGCGGAAACGCTGCCCGCAACGCCAGCAGCAAATACAGGGAAGGAATCGCGATTACCACCTCGCATAACCGCATAATTACGTTGTCGGTCTTACCACCCGCGTAGCCTGCGATCCCGCCGAATGTCAGACCCAGCGTGAAGGTCACCGCCGCACCGATAAGCCCGACGGTCATCGAGACGCGCCCGCCGTGCATGAGCCGGGACAAAAGGTCTCGGCCATTACGGTCGGCACCCAAGGGGTAAAAGCCGCTGGTCTTCGAGGTGAAAAGCCTGGTTCTCGCCTCGAACATACCAAGAAAGCTGTACGGAACTCCTTTTTCGAAGAAGTTCACAAAGTTCTTGTTGCCTTTCGCGAGGTAGACCGTCCGGTCGTGCTCACGCCCGTCGAGCTCGACCGTATCAACCACGAAGTCTTCGACAGCGTCGTTTCTCGGATCCTCTTCGAGTTCGCGAATCGCTTGACGAAGCCTGTCGATCGCTTCGTCTCCCTGCTCGAGCCGAAATTGCCGGGTAACGTTTTCGACTATTTCGTCTTCGCGCGCCTGGCGATCACTGCCGATCGCCTGCCAGCTGTACTGGCGCCGCCCCGGCTGCAACGGCACGGTAACCGCTCGAATGCTGTGCTGCGGAATAACCTGGTATTTCCGTCGGGCGATATCGGTTTGTCTCTGTTCGTAGACGAACGGCCGAAACTCACGCTCGCCTTCGTGATTCGTGTAAAACCAGTTAATCTCGGCCGGTGGATGAAAGGGCTTGCTGCTGTCGGCCCAGACCATATCATAGGGACCCAGGAAGTCGGCGAAGAGAACCACAAAATACAGAAACAGCAGAATGCCGAGACCGACACGGCCAAGTGTATGTTTCTTGAACCGGCGTAGATATATGGTCCAGATCGATTCACCGACTGTCGCGCCCTGCTCTTCCCACTGTTCGTCGTCGACAGTCAGGACTTCCGGGTCGACCTTGGGGTCACCGCTCAGGGGATCGTGCATATTCGAATTGTCAGACATCACCCTACCCTCACTCTTGGATCGACAAGCGCGAGTGCGATATCGGCGAGCAGATTTCCGATAACCAGCAATACAACACCATAAATCAGGCTTCCTACGACCAGGTACAGGTCCTGACTCAAAAGCGCCTGAAGCAGCACGCTTCCGAGTCCGGGCCACGCCACCACGATTTCCACAAGCGCCGCGCCGCTCATAACATTGCCGAGCTGGAACCCGAGAATGGTAATCATCGGATTGATCGCGTTGCGCAGGGCGTGCATATAAACGACTTTGCCTTCACTTTGCCCCTTCGCCCGTGCGGTCATAACATACTGCTCATTCATAATCTTGAGCATTTCGCCGCGCATGACACGCGTCAACGTAGCCATGATACTCGTACCGATGACGACAACCGGAATAATCATATGCCGGGCGACATCGAAAAACTGTTGGACAGGGCCCATAAGCCGATATCCGCTCGAGGTCATTCCTCCGAGCGGCAGCCAGTTTCCCGTCGACGAAACAAGATACAGAAGGAGAAACGCGAGAAAGAAGTTCGGAATCGCAAGCCCGAAAAAGGCGAACACCGAAATAAACTGATCTTTCAGATTGTACTGATTGACCGCTGCGAAGACTCCTGCCGGAATGCTCAAGATCCAGGCGAAGGCGAGGGACGTAAGCGAAAGCAGAATGGTGTTCGCCGCCCGCTGGCTTACGATAGCGAAGACCGGCGCTCGATACGTCCGGGAAAACCCGAACTCACCCTGTACCGCATTGACAATGTACTGATAGAACTGGACATACCATGGCTCGTCGAGCCGGAACTGCCGCCGAAAACGATCGAGCTGCTCGGGGCTTATGTTCTGGCTCAGCTCCATTTGTGTAAACATGTCACCTGGCGCGATCTGAATGAGCGCAAATCCGATCGCAAGTACCGAAAGCAGGACCGGAATGGCCTGAGCAAATCGGCGCAGAATATACATGAGCATGGACGGGCTTATCCAGAGCAACCGCAGCATCCACATAAACCCTTCGACCAGGGCTACCGTAATAAGAACGCTGCTTCCCCCGGCAACGAAGAGCACAATCAGGATCGCATCGATGCCAAAGGTATAACGCCAGTTAAACTCTTTCAGACGATTCATTCACTCACCTTCCGACGGCTGCATATGGTGCAGATGGTATGGATTGCGTACCCGGACTCAAGCCCCGGCGCCGCCTTGAGGGTGCCAAAAACATGGGCTCAGGCGTCGGCGCTGTCTCGGCTCGTCCTGTTTCCGGAAAACGGAGGCCATTCATCCGAGACAACGCGAACGCCGCCAGGGTCGTCCGTAGGAACGATCACCCGGCGCCGTGCCCCTACACCGGTGATAAATCACCGGTGCAGAAAGCGTCAATGGGTATCCAACCTCGTAAGCAGATTGCTTACCGTTGATACACCCGATGGAGTGTTTTGGTCATGTTATAGTCATCAATCGGCTGCGGATATACGTTCCCGTAGTCGTTTGAGACACCTGCCATAACCGCGGCGTTATAGGTATATACCCAGGGCACCTGCTCGATCCAGATTTCCTGCAGACGCTGGTAGCCTTCCGCGCGTTCGTCCTCGTCGAGGGTGTAATTCGCGTTGTACTCGGAGTGCTCTCCAGCCCAGATATCGTCAAATTCCTGCTCCCAATCTCTTCTCGGCTCCTCCTGTTCGGGCTCGATCATGTGGAGATTTCCGGAGCTCGGATAGACGTTGGCTCCGGTGATCGGGTCGACGCCTCCGGTAAGTCCGATAACAATCGCTTCCCAATCGTAGCCACCGGTCAACTGACCGACAATAGCGTTAAAGTCACCGGGCTGGAAGTTCACTTCGATGCCGACCTCTTCGGCTTCCTGCGCGAATGACTCGCCGATACTCACTCGCGCGCTTGCGTCGGAGTTCGTCTGCAGGCGGAAACTGAGCCGGTTGCCGTCGTCATCCTCGCGATAGCCGTCGCCGTCCTCGTCGGTCCAGCCGAGTTCGTCGAGGATTTCCGCGGCTCGGTCCGGGTCGTAATGGAACGCGGCGTCCTCGGCACCTTCCCAGTAGAACGGGCTGACCTCGGGTACGAAACTGTACTGAGGATATCCGAACCCGAACGCGACGTTGTCGATGAGCGTCTCCCGGTCGACGAGATGCGCAAGCGCATGGCGGAAATCCTTATTGTTGAACCATTCGATCTTGTAGTCGTCAACCGGTGAGTCAGGATTCTGATTGAAGGTAATGAACTGAGTGCCCGCGTCCGGACCAATATCGTAGAGCGTCACGTCGAGTTCTTCCTGCCGGTCTACGAGCACCGCGTAGTCCTCACCGCGGAATCCTGCGCTTCCCGATCCATACAGGTCAATTTCACCGGCAAGGAAGCGCTGAAGCGCGGTATCCTGGTCGGGTACGACCGCAAACTCGATCTCATCGAGGTAGGGAAGCTGCGTCCCTTCTTCATCGGTCTCCCAGTAGTTATCGTTGCGTTCGAGGATTATCCGCTGGCCGGGGGTGTAGTCGGAAACCACAAAGGCGCCGCTGCTCGGGATATCCTCGACATCCGCGTCGACACCCCAGAGGCTGTTCATTTCCTCAAAGCCTTCCTCTTCGAGAATCGGCTCGAGCACGTGACGCGGGGCCGGAGCAATACTAGAAAGGGTCAGAAGCCCGGCGTACACCTCCGGCACCGATACACGGACGGTCCGTTCGTCGACCGCCTCCCACTCGGCAAACTCGCCACCAACTCTTTGTGAGGACTTCGCATTGCTTTCCACATCCGGATGCTGAATAATTTCGGCGCTGTACACAAAGTCCTCGGCTGTAATGGGCTCACCATCGCTCCATTCGAGCCCCTCGCGAAGCGTGAAGTCGACCGAACGTTCGTCGTCGGCGATTTCCCAGTCTTCGGCCATCGCGGGCTCGAACTCGAGGTCGTGCTGGTTTCGGCGAACCATACCGGAAGCAAGCAGATCGGTGATCACCGTGGAGGATGTCTCCGCGGCAACCCAGCCGTTGAAGGTTCGTGGATCGTTGGTCGTTGCCAGGGTCATACTTCCACCCTGTTCACCGATCTGCCAACCTTCTTCATGGTCGATGGCTTCGAGCCCCTCGAATTGCGAGACCGCTCCTTCTTCATCGACATCCATGACATCGGGCTCCTCGGCCTGGCCACCGCCGAAGAGCGCAGCAGGGGTCAACAACAGTGCGAACACCCCGCTCATTAGCGCGAGCTTAATCATTAGGTTCCTCCTTACAGGAATAAAGTGGTCGTCGCGAAAGAGTAGCAGAGAGATTTAAGACTTGGCAATATAGATAATCAGTCGAAGGTACGGAAATACGGTAAACAACTTTTGATGTGAAGGATATCTAATGTTTTGGTAGTTTCGGACACAATTATCGTGTATTATGAGAACTAATATGACTAATCACATTTCTGAAAACACCGTCCTACGCCTTGCGCGCTACCTTCGTGTTCTGCATAAACTGCGGTCACTCGGATTCGTGAAGGTGTTTTCCAACAACCTCGGCGATGCAATCGGAGTCACTCCGGCGGTAGTCCGCAAAGACTTTTCGATGATCCAGATTCAGGGTAACAAACGCGGCGGCTACTCTATCGATCACTTGATAAATGAGCTATCAAGCATTCTCGGCAAGGGCCGGGAACAGAAGGTTGTCGTTGTCGGCTGCGGCAAAATCGGTACCGCGCTTATTCAGTACGGGGAATTCGACTCCGAGGGGATCCGGATTGTCGCGGGGTTTGATTCGGATCCGGCGCGACTCGAACCGGAGGCAGAGATTCCCGTTATGGATATTTCAAAGCTACCGGATTTTGTCGTAGAGAATCAGATTCGCGTCGGAGTGCTAAGCGTTCCCGACTCGGCGGCAGCCGGAGTATTCGACGCGATGATGCAGGCGGGCATCCGCGGTTTTCTGAACTTTACTACCGTGGAACTCAAGTGCACCGGCAAATGCCCTGATAACCAGTGCGAAACCGAATGCGTCGTACAGAACGTGAATATCGGACTCGAAATCGAAAATCTGTTCTATCTGGTTCACTTGAAAAATCGATTGAATCCCGCGTAGACCGGGCCGGCTTGTTTTCTGCATAATAGCGCTTCCATGAGCGGTTCCCCGACGACAGACCACGCGCGGGAGCATCCGGGTGAAGCGGTGCAAACCGCAGAGCGCATGGTGCTCCGGTACGAGCGCGGGTACACATCCATGAATGAGCATCTGCTCGAACTACGGAGCGAGTTCAGCTACTTCGACGATCGGGTCGAGCAGGCGTACTGGATGTCGCGTTCGGAGTTTCTAATCGGTTCCCTGCGACGCGCGATCGACGACCGCAAGACCGCGGTAACCCACTTCGAAAAAGCCGTGTACTTCGCCGGTGACGCGATAAGGCGACAGCGGTTCAGCGACGCATACCGTTGCCTGGCCGACGCACTCGGGCAGCTGCTCACGCTTCGCGGACTGGTATACCAGATATCTCACGGACTGCAGGCCCGAGACGCGGTGCTGCGGGCGTTGGAACTTGACTGGACCAACCGGCGTGCACATATAAGCGCGGGAGCATGGTACCTGAATGCGCCCGTAGTTGCAGGCGGAGACGTGGACTACGCAACCGAAATCCTCGCTCAAGTCGTCGCCGACCCCCAGGCGAGCGACATAGAGCGTTTTCTCGCCGACGGCTTCCTCGCGCTCGCGTATGAAGAAGTGAATGAGCGGGCGCGTGCTCGAGAGGCGTATGGCCGTGCCCTGGAGATGTTTCCTCGTAACCCCTGGCTGAGCTACATCGCCTCCGAGCTCGAAATATCAACCTGAACTCCGCGCCTTCGCGTTGCTCAAGCTGATCCCCGGCTCCCCCTTCAGGAGCAGCCGCAACCTTTCGGGGCGGCTGCCGAGGAACCGTAGTCGAAGCCGAGTCGCTCGCTTATTCGCGTATTGCAGGTCTGGAGCAACTCGATCGCACTCGACTGAGCCTGTGAAAGCTGCTGCGTTCTCGGATGATCGTTCACCTGCTGTTCGAGTTGCCGAAGCTCGGAGATATCCTCTTCGCTGAGCGTGCCCTCGTTCTGTTTCATCCGCAGGTCATGAACGAGCTGGGTATATTTCAACCGCATCTGATAGACCTCTTCGTTAGAGTCGTAGGCCTGTCTCGCCTCAAAAAAGGTGCTCACTGTTTCGTCGGCCTTTATGGCATCGGAAAAATCCTTCGCTGCCTGCTGCAGTGCTGCTTCCATATTTCTGCCTCGTCTTTTGAGTTGTTATCCAGTATTCGACCGCGCATCGCTCGCGCAACGCTTACAGTCGCTCACGAACCACATCCGCACGACTGCGGTCGTACGAGCGAAGCCAAATCTATTCCCAGCTCGCCGGTCATAAACTCATTGACCTCTCTGAGCTCGCTTACAAGCTGCTGCTGCGAGAGCATGTAGCGGCCGATGATCGCGTTGTCGCTCATTTCGCGTTCGAGTCGCTCGAGCTCCGCACGATCCTGATCGCGCTCACCGCCCCACTGCGACGCCATTTCGATATACCGGCTGCGCCGCTTGTACTCGCTGAGAAGCTCTTTCGCCGCCGAATTCTTTTCGAGTGCGGCCGAGGCAGCCTCGTATTCCCGATATGCGTTCGAGGCAACAACAGCCTCTGCGAACCGGTCGGCTGCATCGGTAAGCGCTTCGGTCGCCGTCATCTCGGTTGTGTCCGACATAGTTCCTCCCTCGTTATGGTTCTGTGTATATGATCGCGCGGATACGCCGTCTTCGACAAGTCGGCGCCGTCTCCCGAGACAAGCCCGGGCCTCGAAGGCGCCGTCTCCCGAGACAAGCCCGGGCCTCAAAGGCGCCGCTTCTTCAGCGCCGGTCTATAGGGGCATGTGCTCGCGGATCGCCGTCGCAATTGCGACGATCGCAGCCGCCTGCTCGCTTTGCCGCTCGGCGAGTACAAACGGCGTCCCCGAATCGCCCCATTGCCTGATCCCCGGGTACAGCGGGATGGCTCCGAGGAAGGGAACACCGAGATTCGCTGCCGAACGCTCGCCGCCCCCGGTATCGAAGATATCCTCGCGGTGGCCGCAGTTCGGGCACACGTAGTAACTCATATTTTCGACAAGCCCGGCGATCGGAACGTTAACCTTGTTAAACATCTGCTGCGCACGGTTCGCATCGGCCAGCGCGAGATTCTGCGGCGTTGTTACAATGAGCGCACCGGAGATCGGCAGCGTCTGCACGAGGGTTAACTGAACGTCACCGGTACCGGGAGGAAGATCAAACACCAGGTAGTCAAGCTCGCCCCACTCGACTTCCTTTATGAACTGACCGATCGCGCCGCTTGCCATAGGGCCTCGCCAGATGAACGGCGCATTCTCATCCGCGAGAAAGCCTATAGACATTACCGACATCCCGTGCGCGGTCAGCGGAACGATCTGTTCGTCCTGATTCACCCTCGGCTGCTCGTTTACGTGCAGCATAATCGGAAGACTCGGTCCATACACGTCCGCGTCGAGGATGCCGACCCGCGCGCCGCCGGCAGCGAGGGCCGCTGCCAGATTAACGGCAACAGTCGATTTGCCGACACCCCCTTTTCCGCTGGCAACCGCGATCGTGTATTTCACGTTCTTAAGCGAGTCGGGAGTCTCAGCGTTCATCATACCACCGGCCCCAGGTCGTTTCGGGCCGTGGCCGGCGGGCCCTCCGCCGGGGGTCCCCCTCTCGCGACCTCCCGACGCGTGTGCATCCGCTTGCGCAGCCCCACCACGGTTCGCTTCGTCGCCCGCCGCGGAGGTACCGGCGTCACCGGCGTGGAAGCCCAGCTCGACGTCTATATCCCCTACGTCGGGAAACGCCGCCGAGAGCGCCTTCTCGCAATCGGTACGAACCTCTTTCTTCAGCGGGGTCGGAGGAGCGGGAAGCGTAAGCTTGACCCGGACCGACGCCTCGCTCGCCTCGACCTCGGTAACGTAGCCGAGCGACACGATATCTTTGCGCCTTTCAGGGTCTTCGACGCGTTCGAGTACACTGTATACGGAATCTTTATCTGGTTTCATACGACGGGTACAGCGTACCCCACCGCGACGGTATCCGGAAAGGGGCTATTTCGCGTCCCGCACATCGAGCGGCCTATGTCACCGCCGGACTCATCCGGCGGCTTCCAAATGGCGGGGCGCCGTTCGCCCTAAGGCGCGCTGCGCCGCCCGCAAGGCCCGAATTAATCGTAGAGCAAAGTCTGCCAGCGCCGCTCATGCTTGAGCTGCTTCTTTTTCTCCTGCCACGTCTCCTCCGAACCGGCCATCTGACCGAGGACCTTATCCAGCTTCTCC
>JBKGYS010000090.1:0-10989 GCA_046545955.1 Spirochaetales bacterium
AGGTTCATGCGGTCTATTTCATCCTGGTTAATGGTATGCCCCATTCCGGGATAAATCTTTTCGTCGACGTTTGCATCGAGCGCTTCGAGCACGGTGCGGGTCTCGTGCACGCGAGCCTCGGGAATGTGCATATCCACGTCGCTGCAACCGAGGACCACCGGGGTGCCGTGCAGGCTTCCCGCGTACTCCCTCGCTTCCTCGGGTGCTCCGATTACGCCGCCACTGAGGCAGAATACGCCCCCGAGGCGCAGGCCGTGGCCGTCGTGCCGGTAGGCGACGCGCGCCGCATACTCGGCGGCGAGGCAGGCGCCCTGGCTGAAACCAAGGAGAAATATACAACTGCTGTCGAGCCCGGCTCCTTCGAACGACCGGATAAGTTCGTCGATTGTCGCAAGACCCGAGGTGATCCCGGGTTCGTTTCGATCAGAGGGTTCGAGGAAGCTGTACGGATACCAGCTGAATCCGTCTGCCTGCGGCGCTGCGATGTGAAAGCGCTCGAGCTCAAGGTGATCGGCGACCGGCAGCATGCTCTTTGCGCTTGCACCACGGCCGTGAATAAGCACGATCGCACCCCAAGCCTCGGTCAGGTCCGGGCCCGTATGAAACGCCGAATCGGCGAAGTGGGGTCCAGGGTTGTCGACCGGCAGCATTCTTACCATATTCAACTCGAGAATAGGTTGGAAGATAGCGAAAGTCAACGAATAGTACCGCGCAGGGGCATATTGGCTGTTTCCAAAGCCGTTCGTGCGTGGTACCGTGTACTACTAAACAATAATAGTCAGTAGAGGGAATTAGAACCATGAGCGCAAATCATCTTGAAGACCTGATCCGGGAAGGAGGATTAAAGGTAACACCTCAGAGAATGATGTTGCTACGCGAGATCGACGCGCAGGGACACCTCGACGTGGAGTCTCTTTTTCAACGTGCTCAGTCGCATTTTCCGTCAATCTCGCTGGCGACTATCTACAAGAATGTTCATACGCTCTCGGAGAACGGAATCCTCAGAGAGGTACCGCTTTCGGGAAAGCGTTCGGTGTACGAGCTCAAACACGCAGAGCACATCCACTACCATTGCACCGAGTGCGGTAAGGTTTTCGATATCCCCGCAGATATGGAGCGGATCTCCGAGACTGTGCGCAGTCACACCGGCGTATCCTTCGACGCAATGCGCATTACCGTCAGTGGCGGTTGCGAAGGACATCGTAATCTCGTCGAAGAAAAGCACTAGGTCGTCTAACGTCTCGGACACCGGCCGGTTCTCCTGAGTTCCGGCCGGGGGGTCCCATGCATATCGCCTGCCTGGAACCGTTTTACGGCGGATCGCATCGAGCCATACTCGATCAGTTCGTTCAGCACTCCTCACATACTGCTACGCTCATTACGTTGCCGGCACGGCATTGGAAGTGGAGATTGCGCGGCTCCGCGTACCATTTCGCGCGGGAGCTGCGCACTCGTTTCGGCGGCAGCGAAGCGGGTCTTCCGGACGCGGTTCTTTGTTCGAGTCCGAGCGACATCTCCCTCCTGAAGGGGCTCTGGCCCGAAAGCTCACGAGTACCTGTGGCGAAATACGTTCATGAGCACCAATTCACATACCCGACCCGCTCGGGCCTTACGCCGGATGCGAATTATCCGCTGACCGACTTTGCATCCGCGGCGAGCGCCGACTGGGTGTTCTTTAACTCGAGCTACTGTCGTGAGACGTTTTTCGACGGCGCCCGATCCCTGTTCTCGCGCATGCCCGATGCCCGGTGCGCGGAGTTCATCGACGAGGTTCGCGGAAAAAGCAGTGTGCTGTATCCCGGAGGCAATCCCGTGAGCGACGCACGCGCCGATCATGGTGGCACTCCGGTGATCCTCTGGAACCACCGCTGGGAACACGATAAGCGCCCCGAGCTGCTCTTTGAGGCGCTATCGAAGCTTGCCTGTCCCCAGTTGAACTGGAAGCTCGCGATTACCGGCGGGCGATATCGCGGAACATCCGAAATTTTTCATGCCGCGCGCTCGCAATTTGCCGATAGGATTGTACAATGGGGGTACATGGAGGACGCCGCTGCGTATCGCGAGCTCGTGTCGAGGTGTGACGTCGTTGTTTCGACCGCGAAACAGGAAAACTTCGGGCTGTCGGTACTCGAGGCGGTTCGCTCGGGGCTTGTTCCGGTTCTGCCCCGCGCTTTGAGCTACGAAGAGCTGTACACGAACGTGGGTGCATGGTTTTACGATCCCGCGAATACCCCGGCGCAATCGCTTGCGCAGACGCTAGAAGCGGCTCTCCGGGATTCCGACGTTCTGAGCGAACGGGCGAAAGCCCGCAGACGTGATTGGGCACGACAATTCGACTGGACGAATCGGGCTCCTGTCTGGGATGAGGAGCTTTCGAAGCTTCGCTAAAGACACGACGCGTATGGTAACTGAGCAGCACCGCAGCGGAAGTAGTCGAATGACGGACATGCCGATTCGCCTCGTTTTCACCGACGAAGGGGTGCGCTACTTCGAAAAGAGCGGGCACACATTCCGAAGATTTACGCTCAGCGATGAGCGCGAAGAGTACGGCATACAACTGGTCGACTTCGATCCGAAACTCGTGCAGAAAATGGTCAACGTAGGATTCGTTCGCAAGATCGAGTGTCCTATGCGCAATCCAACCGATCACCGATCCGATCTAATGGATATCGCCAAGCTCCTGTGTTACGCGATGCTCTACGATCAGTGTGCCGAGGACGCCTATCAGCAGCTGCTTGGAACACGCATGGTGGCTGACTGGAACCGGCGCACGCCTCGCCTCGCGGTCATCGCCGAACGCAGGCTCGATTCGAAAGCCGTTCGTTCTCTCCTGTCGAGAGATCCACGGCTTATCGCCTCCATTCAACGCTCGGTCAGCGGTCCGGTATTCAACTGGCTTCACGTACGTGAGGACATAACGGATTCAGACGCTGCACGCTTGCGCACGACACTCGAGCGGTTCCTGAGAAGCATGAGTCCGGTCGTCTGGCTTCTGCTGGCGAAGTATCGTGATTGGGGCGATTCGGAGGAGTTTCGAGCGTGGCTCGTGAAGCACTTGAAGAATTATCTCGAGCGAACCCGGGTTTCAGATTATCTTGCAGTCGTTGTCGTCGAGATCGTCGTTCATTTGTATGTAACGCCGGATTCTGCGGGGAATTCCGCTGAGCCGGTGTACGTGTTGTGGGACGTGCGACGGCCACGACACCTGCCGAACGATCACGGTCGGCTTGCAACGGTCATATCCAATTCAACGGCCGAATATCAGTCTGTCCGCCGCGATATGATCGATCGAACCACGAGGTCCATCACGCAGTCGATCGACGAGTTCTATCACAGCGCCTCGCGCGGTGATTTTGCCGGGCTATACTACCTGACGTTTATGAAGGAGGCCTGCGAACACAACGGGCTGCACTACGAAAGCTACGCAACCGAGGCTCATCAAGAGCCGGGGCGCGCACTGGTAAACCTGATTCTTGGATTCTAAGACGCGAGACTCGTTGACATATCGTAGTAGGGAATAGCACACTATACGCGTACAACGCGCAGCGTTCGGGGCACGGTGACCGCGTGACTTATGAGAAGAGTCGCGCAGGAATTCCTGACCGGCGGTGAAAGTCCGCGATTCCGTTTATCGGAGTGAGCCGGTGAAATCCCGGCGCCGACGGTATAGTCCGGAGGGGAGAACGATCTGCGCTGATATAATCGCTCTATCGCACGCGCTCATGAGCGTGCGTCGCGGCGATACCTCTTAACCACCCGCACCCGCGTGCCGAGTTGCGAACGGAGTTTGTTCTACAAAGGCCGTGCCCGGCAGTTACGGTGTTTCCCCTCAGAATCGAGTTGAAGGAGTACTCATGGACCTTGATCAGCGGCACATGCGCCGTGCGCTTGAGCTCGCACGCCGCGGGGCCGGACTGACATCTCCGAACCCGATGGTGGGCGCGGTAATCGCCGACGGGGAGCGGGTGATCGCCGAGGGTTGGCACGAGCAATGCGGGGCGCCTCACGCCGAAGCGCGAGCGCTCGAGCTGGCCGGAGACGCGGCGAAGGGCGCCACGCTCTATTGTACCCTCGAACCGTGCTGTCATCGCACACCGGAGAAGCGCACACCACCGTGCACCGATAAGATTATCGCGGCCGGAGTGGGGCGGGTGGTATTCGCAGTCTACGATCCGAATCCTCACGTTGCCGGTCTCGGCGAACAAACGTTAAAGCAAGCGGGAATCGAGGTGACCTACGGCGTGCTTCGCGACGAGGCAAGCCTGCTCAACGAGGCGTTCTTCGCGTGGATCCAGCGCAAGGTGCCGTACGTGCAGCTGAAGGTCGCCTCAACGCTCGACGGACGCGTTGCGACGCTCACCGGCAGTTCCCGCTGGATTACCGGGAAACGTTCGCGCGAAGAAGTGCATCGCATGCGCATGGAAGCGGACGCGGTCATGGTCGGCGCCGATACCGTGCTTCGTGACGATCCGAGGCTGACCGTACGCCATGTGGAAGGACCGAATCCGGCTCGAATAGTTGTGGACACGCACCTCAGGGCACTGCCCGGGGCATCGATGATCGACGACGGCGAAGGGCCGGTTTTCGCGCTCTGCGGGCGAACCGCCGCATCCGTGCATGAGCAGACGCTCGCCGCCAAAGGAGTCGAAGTGGTCGTTTGCCCGACCGATGAGGAAGGTCATATCGACCTCGCATGGGCGTTGCGCGAATTGGGGCAACGCGGTATTACGAGCGTTCTCGTAGAAAGCGGGGGCGGGCTTTCCACCGCGCTGCTTCGGCGACGACTCGTCGATCGGCTGACCGTATTCATTAATCCCAGTCTCATGGGTGAGGGCATCGCATGGCTGAACGATCTGGGCATACGCGAAGCACAGCAGCGGCCCCATCTTCAGTGCGTGACCACGCACTGTGTCGGCGACGACGTTGTTATTACCGGGCTTCTCGATCCGGCTCGAACCTATGGAAGTCTGAGAGCGCCTGGAGAATCGCTTCTGATTCATCCGGCGCCGGGCGGAGCGCCCAGCAGTTTTTGTCGTATGGAGGATGAGCAGAGGTGTTTACAGGGCTGATAGAGGAGATCGGAACGGTTCGCGAGAGCACACCGATCTCGGGCGGCAAACGACTGGTTATCGAATCCTCGGTAGTCGTCGGCGATCTCGCGATCGGAGACTCAGTGAGCGTTGACGGCGTATGCCAGACCGCGGTGGCAGTTGCCTCGCGTACTTTTTCTTGTGAAGCGGTCGGCGAGACGCTCGACAAGACGACACTCGGTGCGTTGCAAAGCGGTGCGAGGGTCAATCTCGAGCGCGCTATGCGCGCGGATACCCGCATGGGAGGGCACATGGTCCAGGGGCACGTAAGCGGACTCGGCTATGTAACCGGCGTTCAACGGCGCGGCGATAATTGGCTTTTGCTGATCGATTTGCCCGAATCGCTGCTGCCGCTCATGGTTCCCGAAGGAAGCGTGGCGGTCCAGGGTGTGAGTCTGACGGTCGCGCATATATCCGGCAGGGAGATCGGGATAAACGTGGTTCCGCACACTGCCGATCACACGAATCTCGTCATGCACAAGAGCGGCGACAGCGTGAATATCGAGACGGATATTCTAGGTCGATACGTCGCGCGTATGCTCTCGGCCTATACAACGGGAGAAGGTAAGCTCGATATCTCCGAGCTTGCCAAGTGGGGGTATGCATGAGCGCTCGCAACACCAATCTGCTCGACCGTATCGAACGTGAAAGCGTTCGGCACGCCGTCCAAGCGATCGCCGAAGGACGTATCATTATCGTGATCGATGATGCGGATCGCGAGAACGAGGGTGACTTCGTCTGTGCCGGTGCGTTAACCACGCCGGATATGGTGAATCTTATGGTAACGCGCGGACGTGGTCTCGTATGCCTTGCGGTTCCCGCCGAGGTGGCCGAACGACTTGAGCTGGTGCCGCAGAACGGCGCTACGGCGGCCTTACACGGTACGAATTTCACCGTGTCCGTCGACGCGACCGAGGGGACGACCACGGGTATTTCAGCAGCCGACCGTGCGAAAACAATCCAGGTGTTGAGCGACCCGGAGGCAACCCCGGACCAGCTCGCGCGTCCCGGCCACATGTTTCCGATTATCGCCAACCCCGGTGGGCTTGCAGTCCGACGGGGACATACCGAAGCGGCTGTATGGCTGTCGCAGGTGGCCGGAATCGAGTCGGCGACCGGGGTAATCTGCGAAATTATGGCGGAAAACGGAGAGATGGCCGGCGGTAAAGAACTGCGCGCGCTCGCCGAAGAGCTTGATATGCCGCTGGTTCACGTGGACGATATAGCCTCCGAGGCGAAACGTCTGAACAGTTCAGGCTCGGCGCCGGCGACCGGCGGAAATCATTTCGGCGCCGACGCGCGAATGCAGGAACACGAGCGCACCCTCGGTGCGCCGGACAACAATCACAGATAGACGGAGAAACTGGAATACTATGCATACCGATGTAACTCACATTCAGGGCACGATGGACGGTAGTGGGCAGCGAATCGGGGTCGTAATCAGCCGCTTCAACAGCCTTATCACCGAGCAGCTCTACAACGGTGTCGAGGACACGCTCACGCGGCACGGCGTCAAGCCGGCGGATTTGACCGTCGTCCACGTGCCGGGCTCGTACGAAATCGGGCTTGTCGCCCGTCGTCTCGCCGCGCGCAGCGACATAGACGCGGTTATATGTCTCGGCGCTGTTATCCGTGGTGACACCCCGCATTTTGACCATGTTGCCAGGGAAGCCGCGCGTTCGGTCTCGTCGGCGTCCGAGGTAAGCGGCAAGCCGGTCGTCTTCGGGGTGCTTACCACCGATACGGTGGAGCAGGCCCTGCAACGAGCCGGTGTCAAGGGTGGCAATAAGGGTGCCGATGCCGCACAAACGGCGATCGAGACGGTAAACGTACTGCGATCGCTCGCATGAGTTCGACGACAACAGCTCAGCAACAGCCCGGAGCGCCGCCGGTAAGCTACCGTTATATCTTCGTGTTCTGGGTTCCGCTCGCGCTCATGTGGCTCATGATGGCGATCGAGCAGCCGGCGCTTGCCGCCATAGTAGCGCGGCTCCCGGATGAAACGACAAACCTTGCGGCCTTCGGAGTTGCATTCTCACTCGCGCTTGTCATAGAAAGCCCGATTATCCAGCTCCTCACCGCCGCGACCGCGCTCGCCGGGGATACCGCCCGGTACCGCGTGCTTATCCGCTTCATGCATCTGCTTGGGCTCGGTCTCGCCGCGGTACATCTGCTTATCGCCATCACCCCGTTGTTCGACTTTATCGTGAGCACCATTCTCAGCGTGCCCGAACACATCGTCGAACCGGCGCGCGCGGCGTTTGTGCTCATGACGCCGTTCACCGCCTCGGTTGGATATCGGAGGCTATGGCAGGGGGTGCTCATCCGCTATGGGCGAACCGGTGTTATACCGCTGACCATGCTTGTCCGGCTCCTCGCGAGTGGCGTCGTACTGGCGTGGGGGCTTATCACCGGCGCCATGCCCGGCGCATCGGTTGCTGCCGTTGCGCTGGTTGCAGGCGTAGTGGCCTCCGCAGTCGCCTCATGGCTCTTCTGTCGCCCGGTGCTTCGGCAGCGACTTCCCGAGCCCGACGCCGACAGCGAGGTGCTCGACACCAAAACGCTTCTGCAGTTTTACGTGCCGCTTTCCCTGACGTCGGTAATCTTTCTCTCGGCGCAGCCGTTGCTCACGTTCGGGATGTCGCGGGCAGCGTTTCCCGTTCAGGCGCTCGCGGTATGGCCGGTAATTAACGGATTTCTGTTTCTGTTTAACTCGCTCGCGCTCAGCTACCAGGAAGCCGTTGTCGCGATTCTCGGTCACGGAGACTCAAATATTGCGAGGGTGCGCCGTTTTACATGGTGGCTTGCCGGAGGTATAGGGTTGATGTTTTTCCTCGCGGGGGTGACCCCGTTTGCTCAAACATGGTTCCGGCTTGTCAGCGGCCTGCCGGAGGGACTCCTTCCGTTCACGGCTGTGCCGGTACTGATCCTGCCACTCGCCCCGATGCTCGCGGCGGCAAAATCCTGGTTTCGAGGCCGGCTGGTGCATGAACGCCGAACCGGGGCGCTCGCGACGGCGGTCGTGCTGCATAGTATTGTGCTTTTTCTGTGTGTGTGGATCGGCCCGATGCTCTTCGATGTACCCGGCGCTATTCTGGCTGCGAGCAGTCTGGTGATCGCGCTCGCGGCGGAGGCTGGGTTCCTGTGGCGTTACGCCGGCGCGAAAGAGCCTTCACAGAGCATCGCGAGCGCAGAGACTGCGGTGGCGCCGAAGTAGTCCTCCGGGCTGACAGCGCCCGGGCGACCTCGGCAAAGCGCGGCGGTCAACGCTGCCTCCCGGCCGCGCCCACCGGTCTATTCCGCTTCGCGTTGCGGTGAGTTATCCCCACACCTCTTCGAGCCGATTCTCGCGCCCGCAGCTGGTGACGTAGAAACGATATCGGGTTTCGTTTTTGGTATAGTAAGATTGATGTTCCGCCTCGGCGGGATAGAACGTTTCGAGTTCGCGTATCTCCGTGGCGATTTCGCGATCGAAACGGTCGGACTGCTCGAGTTCCTGCTTACTTTCCTCGGCCAGCCGTTGTTGGTCTTCGTTTCCGAAAAAGATGCCGCTTCGGTACATGCTGCCCCGGTCGCAGAACTGCCCGCCGTCGTCGAGCGGATCTATATTCATCCAGAAAATATCGAGAAGCTCTTCGTAGCTCACCCGAGACGGATCGAAAACCACTTCGACCGCCTCCACGTGGCCTGTAGAACCACCCACGACTTCGCGGTAGCTAGGATTTTCGGCATCGCCGCCGGTGAACCCGGTTGTCACCGCGCGTACGCCGTCCACCTCGTCGTAGGGAGGCTCCATGCACCAGAAACAGCCGCCGGCGAACACCGCACGCTCGTGGCCTTCGGGCACCTCTACGCGACCGCTTTCCCGCGACCCGCCGCGCAGGCTCGGAAGATCCTCCTCGTCGGCGGCAGACTCCGAGTCCGAGACGTTGGTCTCGCTCTCGCCCATCGCCGTCAGTGTGCCCGTCGGGAACAGAAAAAACAGTAGGAGAAGCCCTGCCGCCGCCATAGCGGTCCAACCCGAGGGTCTGTCGATGATGCGTTTCGTGAAATGTCGAGTTCTCATACGCTGAATATAGTGCCCGGGAACAAGCGACGTCGAGATCGAACAACGCGGTGTGGAAACGCGGTCGTTCTCGTGCCTGCCGACCTCGATTGAATCGAGCAAGATGCCGGAGATTGTGAAGGAAGGCACGATCCGGGCGTCGACCGAGCGCGATTGTTACCGACGCTTATGTCGGGTCTGCCGGCGGCTCCTCGCCGGGATGATCGGTGAAACGGACGTAGTGTTCGTAGAGCCGGGAAATATCCTTCACGTAGGCTACCGGTTCCTCTCCGCGCGCGTAGCCGTACTTGACTACCTCGTGATTGTAATAGTCCGGGTCCGATTTGCGTATCATGTACTCTGACACGTCTTCCCAACTGTCAGGGTCGGCGCCGTAGTGCTCGGCGAGCCGCCGCGCGTCCTGCACGTGACCGCGACCGACATTGTACGAGGCAAGAACGAACGGCCTGCGCGTGTGCTGCGACTCGATTTCGTCGGCCCATGTTTCGTCGAGCCATGCAAGGAATTGTGCGGCCGCTTTTATATTTGCTTCCGGATTGAGTAACCGGCTGTTGCCGAACTGCCTGGCGGTGGCCGGCATGAGCTGCATAACCCCGACGGCTCCGGCCCACGAACGGGCGTTCGGATCGAAGCGTGACTCCTTGAACGCGAGCGCCGCAAGGAGCCGCCAATCCCATCCGAGCTCATCGGCGGCATCCCGAAATGCGTCGTCCCACGGTGAAAGCTGGTCTCCGATCGGAGCGAACGCGTCGTCGGAGAGGCGGTTGCCCAAGCGTCGCGGCCGTTCAAAATATCGCCTGTAAATAACGAAAAAGTCGGCCTCCTGCTTTTCCTCGGCAAGCCAGGAGTTGATTTCCTCGAGCAGCGCTGTGGAGCCGTGCCCAACAGCCCAGGCGGTCGGCTGGGATTGACTCAGGGAAACGGAAACATCAACATCATCGAAAAAAGACGCACTTATGCGGGCTATATCTTCGTCGGCAACAGTGAGCGGAATGTCGCCGTTATGCACCTGTTCGATAAGTTCTTCGGTTGTGCGGTCGGGCGGGGCCTCAACGATGTCGATGTCTTCGCCGATTTCATTCTCAAGACTCTGAAGGCGACCCACATATGCGCTCCCCGAGCGAACGTGCACTTCCCTGCCGGCGAGGTCTTCCGGTTCTTGAACAGAGGTACGCTCGTCCTCGCGCGGACTGCCGGCCTCCGAGCCGGCGGAATCGGGTTGTACGAGTACCTGTCGGGTCGAGGTAACGGTGTCGCTGAAGGTTACGCGTTCGCTCCGATCGGCGGTTATCGAGAGGCGGTAAGCGATCATATCGCCCTTGCCCGACTCCAGCATAGAAAGCATTTCGCTAATGTCGGTAGCCGGTATCATTTCAACATTTATATCCAACCGCTCTGCGAAGCGTTCAACCAGCTCGTACTCGAAGCCCATCGGCTGGCCGCGGTGGATGAAATAGCTCAAAGGGCCATAGCTTGTGATCACCCGCAGCGTTCCCCGTTCCTCAATCTCCTCGAGATCGGCCCGTTCGCCCTCGTCGCCGTTTTCGTCCGATCCACACGACGCGAGTAAGATAATAACCGGGAGCACGAGCGCGGTTACCGCTCGAGCGAGGAACGCTCGGACCTCACGCGTTGAACCCTTGCGGTGAGGAGCGCGACGCCGATGCACAATACATGATAAGCAATGGGGGAACGGAATGCCGTCGCGATCGAAGCTGGTTTTCGTGATTCGATCCACGATACTCACGAGTATACGTGCGTGGTGGTAGCTCGGTCAAATAAGCGCGCACGGGCTCGCGTCTCCCACCGGATAGCACGGTGTTGCCAATGTCG
>JBKGYS010000091.1:0-10900 GCA_046545955.1 Spirochaetales bacterium
GGCCGCCACGCGTCCAGGCGGCGGCTCGCGCTTTTCTCAGTGAAACTCAGTGTGAATCTCGATATCCTGCACACGGCCGGGAGCCTCGTCTTCGACGAATTTCAGGATTTTGTTCATGACTTTCTCACCGTGCTCACGGCTGTTCGAAACCAACGCCGCCCCGAGTTCGGCAAACGTCAGGCTGTTGTGAAGATCAACTTCGCTCATACTGACGCGATAGCGACGAACAACCCTGTCTCGCAGACTCAACACGACTTTGCGCTTTTCTTTTATCGACGTCATATCCGGAAGCTCTATAGTCATCCGGATCATGCTCACAACCATCATCGCAAGTATTCCGGCGTGTGCACCGTCGGCTACACATTATCGTCGGGAGCGTCAAAAAGGTCATCGGCGGTATCGAGCTCGATGTCGCTCATCTGCGTCTCCTCGGGAGATTGACGGTCCTTTAAGGGTAGAAAATGCGTATTATAGGCGTCGGCGAGAGAGAACACCTCGTCATCGCGCAGTTGTTCCCGAACTTGTACCTGGAGATTATAGTTCCTCTCGCGCATGCCGCGATCCATGATACGAACCGGATTGCTGACCGTAGCCGCAAAATGAGGGCCGTAGATGAACAGAAATGCGAATGCCATGCTCACGATCAGTACAAAGTACAAGAGGCCCTGGCCGGCTTGAGCGCGATTCAACGGTCGTAGATCCACGAATACGCTGACATCGCCCTCGGTCAAATAGGTGTAATCGGACGGACCAAAGTACTCGCGGTAATAAGAATCATCGAATCTCGAGTACCTGGTTTGGTTGCCCTCTCGCACAACAAGAATCTGAGGCATCTGTTGCGCCAGACGATCGAGATTCTCGCCGCGCTCCTCAGCGGCAAAGTCGCCCTCCTCCAGAAACTCGGCCACAGCCAGCGTCGCATCGCGGTACTCGGAATCCGGCGTTGGGAGATCCGCCACAGCATCGACGATACCAAATCCGAGACTCACCAGCACCACCACGGAAACCGCGAGCGTGGTAATCCGTGAGACGTGTCGCTGCGCCATCGTCGAGTCGAGATGCTTCATGTACTGAACGATTTTGATTACACGCAATAACCGCAGAATCCGGGCAACGCGGATCGCGTGGGCGACGGGCCTGAAGTTCAGGAGGCGAGCCATACCGCTCAGCGGTACTCCACCTGCAGCGATCGCAAAAAGCGTCGGACCCGAGCTGAACAGAAGTAACGGAACGCTCGCAATGAAATCAATCCAACCGCGTTCCTTGAAGACGTAGTGGGACGCACGACCATCGACGAATGCGAAGTAAAATCGGCAAAGAAACTCCACCGTAAAGAACAAGTCGAACACGAAAGCGGCGACAAGGAGCCGAAGGCGCATAGGCCGGCTCCAGTCGAGCAACACCGAAAGATCCTCAAAAAGACTTTGAACGAGAAACAGAACGACCGCAGCTAAAACGATCCGTTCAGAGATGATAACCAGTCTGGAGCGCATTCATCCTCCCCTACCACGCATTTTCGGCGGCTGCGCTATACAACTCATCGAGCATTTTCGCATCGAACCCATAAAACCTGCAGTTTCTTTTGGCGGTAGACAGCCAGCTCTTGTCCGGCGTATCCGCACCTTTTTCGACAGTTATTCCGGGATGGAAGCTACGGCCCCGCGCGGAAAAAATCGCAGCGACCCGCGCCGTAGCATCCACGAAACTATGATCGAGAAACGACACGTTTGCGTGTACGGCGCTTGAAATAGCCTGTTCCGGCACATTCGGCGCGCGTGTCTTCAAGCCTGCCTTCGCGGTGTCGGCAAGCTGGGGCTCAATAAGGCCTCCTCGCTGCGCTTCGGTGCGGTCCGCCGAGGTAGACACGAGGTAGATCGCCGGCTTAAGGAGCATCGAAAGGTCAACGAGCCCTTGAACCTGCTCTTTCCCCATTCGCAAACGCTGAACCTTGGTGAGCTCGAAATGTATGTAGCTTCTTCGGGCATACACATGCTCGAGGTAGCGTCGCGCCAACCCGAAATACACTGCCGCGTACGCCCCGGTAAGAGCGCGCCGCGCATCCGACTGTTCGAGCATATCCTGTAGAAGCGTCCGAGTTTCATCCCTGGCACGCTCGACGCTTTCGGAACTCTGGTTCGTAAACGAAACAAATTCCCAGTTTATCATTCGATCGAGAACGAGCTCGTTCGTCTTGGCGAGCTCTTCATCGATGCGCACGGCAAGCCTTTCACGGAGGACCGAAAAAATCCGTTCCCACGAGTAGCCGGGGAAAAAGCTCTGTGATTGCAGCGCCGGTGCGAGGCGCACGGAGTTCGCGCGAAGAAACTGAACAATGTGCTCTTCTTTTTGAAGCGGTGTATACTTCGTAACGGCCGGGTTATCCAACAGCCGACCGACAAAAGCTTCGGCTCTCTGTTTCTCAGCGCTCATTGCTTTCCACTGCGGGATATGGTACTTGTGACCAGCCTAAGGCTGGGGCGAATACTACACGAACTCATCATGTATGTCCAATTCAGGGTAATACGGCTCACTCTTCTCTTTCTTATCGGCATACTTTGCATTGAAGCAAATGCGCAGGAGCAGGAGGCTGATGATTCGCCGGCGCAACTCGAGCGTGAATCCCCAGCCTCGCTCATCGAGACCGAAATAGGCGACGCCGACACAGATCTCTTTCTAAGCGGCAGCTGGCGGAGCAGGCTCGGATTCGACCTGGGACTCATTCGCCCGCGCGAGGGCGCAGGGCTTCCCGGACTTGCGGACGGCCGGTTCAGTTCCCGGCCCTTCCCGGAGTTTACCACCCAAGCGTTCGAGAACATCGTCGATCTGACCCTGTCGGTGCGGGTCGACGACCGGTATTTCTTCGAAACCAGCTTTGTCGACGACTTCGAACTCGACACGCTCCTCTTTGGGTACGACGGGCGCGAGGAAGACACGCTGAAAGAGCTTCTCGTCGGCCAGGGTCCTATTTCGATTCCCGCCTATCCGTTTCTTCCCGTCGCTGAATCCGCCGGCAATGCCCTTGGCGCTTCCGCCCGAATCGAATCGCAACGCTCGCGGCACGATCTTATGGCCAGGTTTGAGCCCACGACAATAGGCATCTCCCGGTTTCAGGGGCAAAGGGAGCTTTCGCAGACGCGCATCGATCCGGCGACGTGGGTTAGAAACCGGCGATTCATCCTGCCGGACGAGCGGGTGACGGGACTCAGGGTCTTCCGAGAAGTCGGAACGCGAGCGCGCGACGGAGACATCGATCCGGGAGAACGCTATGACCGACCGCTTTTCACCGACGCGGCCGGCCATATCTATGAGGAGATTGATGTTGATGCGGAGTCAACATACTCGCTCGCCCGTGGAACCTTGACCCTTGATACACCCGCCGAGGGACGAATCGTTGCCGCCTACTCGGTGGAGAACGCGCGTGTCGGCGACGCCGGACTCGGGACAGACTTTCTGCCGGCTGTCCAGGCGGACGGAAGGCTCGACCCGGACGCGAGGCTGGATGCAAACCGCGAACAGTTCGATGAGGCGATAGACGAAGGCAATTCCGGTAGCGACGCCGGCGAGTACCTCGAACGCATCGGTCGCGAACGCGCCCTGAGGACAGACCTTGGGGATCCCGACGAGTCGGAGGATCTCGCCGAGGCAGCGTCGCTGTTCTTCGATATATCAGACCCGGACACCGGTGAAAAGCTACCGGTAGTCCTTCTCTACGAACCGGGCTATTACAGCCCGTTTGCGCGGGCCGATTCTTACGATGCCGGTGAATTGCCCGACGAAGACAGCAGTGTTTCGGTGGAATATCTGCGCCCCGGGTCCCGCGCCGGCGCGGAGCTGCCGGTTCGCCCTCCCGCTCGGAGCGATGCAGACAGCGAGCTTCTTCTTCTCGGTGGACCCGAGGTCAGAAGCACGGAGGCGCGTCACCCGTTCGGTACGAGTTCCCCGCTTTATGGACCCGGCGCTCGCAGACGGGGCGAGGAGGCGTCGTTCGAGATCGTCGTCGAGGAGGCGGGGCCCCGTGAAGAAATCTCGCTTCCCGAGAACGTGATACCGGGTACGGTCTCCCTGACGCGAAACGGCGTATCCGAGTCGCGCTTCAGCGTCGGCTCGGGCGGCTCGGTTGACCTCGGATTCGAGCCCGGGGAGAGCGATGAGCTGGAGTTCCGGTATCGCACATTCGACAGAGGCGCAGAGGCGAATGAGCTTGTGTTCGCCTCGGGCAACTCTTTTGCGTTCGGCCAACGCAATGAGCTTACCCTCGCTCTCGGTGGACGCTGGGACGCGTTCTCCGAGCAGGAGTTTACCGAAACTCCTGGCGAAAAGGACGGAGTGATGACGCTTTCTTCCGAGTACGCCCACGAGAGCGAGCGCCTTTCAGCCCATATTCGTGGAGCCGGTTTACTTTCCGTCGCTGATACCACCGGAGCGCGACGGGTATTCGGAATGGAAGGCAACAGCGTGCCGATCGATCTGCCGGGGTTTCGACTGCTGCCCGGGCGCGTACCGGAACCGTTTGAATTCCGTTCGGCCGAAGGTGTCGAGGAGGAAACGACCGATCCGGTAGAGCTCGATGCCTCCGATCGCGGCCGGCTCCTGTACCGCGACTACCGCGTCAACGGGACGCTTCGCAGCATAGAAACCGATCTCGACGACGATCAGATCTATCCCTACGAAAGCGGCTCGCTCGTCGGCCCGTACCCCGCGATCCGGCCGGACGACGGCGACCGTGCGGTGGTGTTCGACTACGACCTCTCCGACGGGCAGTGGGTATCCGGGCAGATCCAGATCCCACCCGAAAACCTGCCCAGGGAAAGCGAAGGGGTCAGGCTGCGGTGGGAAGCGATCGAGACAATGAACGACGAGTTCGACGGCAGCGTCGACGTGTATCTTCAGTTCGGCGCGGTCGGAGAGGACCTCGACTCCGACGGTATCCTTGATTCCGGGCTGAGCACAAATCGTCCTACTTTTCCCTTCTTTGACGCATCCGACGAAGCGGGATTCGATTTGCGCGCAGGCGGCGTGGCGACCCCGGGTGGCCGGGCGGCGTCCGAAGACGGAACGCAAACCGGTACGCTTGCTTCGGAGGATCCCGAACGTATCGCCTCGCGGAAAATCGCCGAAGGAGTCGATAGCTCTTCCGAGGGTAAGACTACTGCAATCCGTTTTACACAGGCCGAACGTCGGAGAATCCAGGAGGGGCGAGCGGTTCGTCTGGTCATCGTCGACTCTGATGAAAACGATGGGTCGGGCGGAGCCCGCGGGAGGCTACTCGTAAGCGACGTTTCCGTCCTCGGAAGCCCTCTGCTCGCGCGGCCGGTAAGAGCGGAGGATGGCTCCGGCTCGAACTTTGTTCGCGCCGAAGGTCCGTCGGTCCGCGCCGGAGAGATATCCGAGCGTGACGCTCGCGACGCGTCGGGAGAAGAGCTTCAAACGCCGCTCGGGAAGGCGTTTCCCGAGTCGGTACGATTCGGCACCGACGAGGAGAATCGTGTGCTCGAGGTCGACTATGAGAATCTCGATGACAATGGCGACGCCGACAATGCCCTCATCGAGCTCCGCGGCAACGCGACCGGTGTACGCTTGAATGAATACCGGAACTTCGCGGGCTACATTCACACCGGCAGCGCCGGGTCGCTTAAAGCCGACCTTCTATATGTCAATTCCGAAGATACGGGAATAGTCGCCGAGGGCCTTCGAATTCCCGAAAGCGACGAGTGGCAGAAACTCGATGTTTCCACTGACGACGGAAGCATTACTCTCGACAACGAGAACGGCGAGCAAGTGCTCGACACCACCGCAGAGATCGATCGGATGCGGGAGGTGCGAACGCTTATCCTTCGCGTTCGCCCGGGAGAGGACGAAGTCGGTGCACCGCCGGATGCACGCACCGAGGGCACATGGTACCTCGACGAATTGCATTTTTCCGGGAGCAGCCCCAATCTGGACACGGTGCTTGAGGCGGGCGCCCGGTATGTTCACGAAGGGACCGTGTTCTCGCCGGAACGCGGACCGTCGATCTCGGACTTCGAGCTCGGTGCGCAGTCCCGCGTTGAAGCAGATGTCAGTGGCAACTCTGTCAGCGAAGTAAGCGGTAGGACCGATAGCGCCGTGACAATAGGGGGAATACGGCTTGACGGCGAGTTCGGCGCCGTGTTCTCACCGGCATTCGATGAGCTTCTACTCAGCGCCGGGCACGGCCTTCGCGGACCGCTGACGGCGGACAATCTTCGTATTGAAGATCGCTATTCGCGCGAATTCGGCACTCCTGGAGGAGACAGGGAATCGCGGAGCACGTCGCTCGAGCTGCAGCTCGATACGGTGAGCGCCGACATCGAGTCGCGAGGATCAACAGCGCGTGACCGGCTACGACAGAGCTGGAGTCTACAAAGCGGCTGGGACCCTCCGCGAATCGCTTTGTCGGTCGGCGTTTCACAGGTCAACCGCGGCTATTCGCCTCCGGATACCGGGTACTTCGAATCATGGATACGATCGTATTCGTTGCTCACTCCGATCGAGCCGGACGACGCGCTCGAGCGACGCGTGGACGCATCGATCGAGCGGTCGACCGGTTCTCATACGATAAGCCCCACGGGAACCATCTCGGCGACAAGTGAAAGTTTTGTCGATACTCTTGAGCAGCGCTCCAGCCTCGACGCGCGGCTGGGAGTTCGATTCGCGCCGGAGGCGGAGGAAACATCAACCTCCGAACAACAAACCATGTTCCGCGACCTTACCGTCGAACCGTACTACCGCCGTGCGCTGAGGGTGAGCGATTCGTTCAGCGGCGGTTCATACCGCGAAGACCTTTCCCGGTACTCCTCCGCCATAGCCGAGGAGAGCTACCTTTACACCTCGCCGCCGGTTCTCGAGCTATTCGAGCGGCGCGACAATTCAGCGTTTCAGGCGCTCGATTCCGAACGCCGTCGAGCCGAATATCGGCCTGCTCTCGGTCTGCAGGCCGATCGAAGCTTCGGCTCGAGACTTCGGGACCTGATCGTCCCCTATCGCCTCGAGGGAGAATTCGGGCGCACCTATGAGCGACGGGAAGACTCACTCCGTGAAACACGGGACATTACCGCGTCGGCGAGCACATTCGCCGTTAACCTCTTCGGCCGCCTCGGCGCCTATTCGCTCACCGACCTGTATTCGAGTGACGAGTTCTTCTCGCGCATTTCCTCCTCCATTCTTCTTACCCGCCAACACGAGGTCCAGACCGCGCTCGAAAACGAATTCCGCTTTCTCGGGGAGGATGGCGCCGGCCTTGAACTCACCAATGAGTACACAGTTAGGAGAAACAATGCGGCTCAGCGGGCCAACGACTCAGCCGCGGTATACACCTGGATTTCGGATGCGTCGTTTGCCGAAAGCATACAGTGGCCGGTCGAGTACGAGCGTGCACGGGTCGTCCACGAGGAGCAAGCGCAGCTGGAACTCAATCGTTCGAACGACAGTCCGGCAACCGAACGAACACGGGTGACCGCGGAACATCGTTCCCGACTCGAGCTCGACAACGTGCTTCGCATTGAAGCTTCACTTCGCCTCGGCTGGCAGCAGGAGAGCGAGAGGGAAGAGCCGGCGGTGGACTCGTTCGGTATACGCGGCATTATAGAGGCGACGCTGCGATTCTGAGAGAATTGCACGGATGCCCCGCCTCATAGTACCGTTTCGAGTATCGTGAACAGAGAAGAACGATCAGCTCGTGGTCCTATTAAGGTCCTACCCGAAACAGTGGCGCGCAAAATCGCGGCGGGCGAAGTAATAGAACGTCCGGCATCGGTGATCCGCGAATTGATTGATAACAGCATCGACGCCGGCGCCGGCTCGATATCCGTTGAAATCGCCGAAGGCGGACTTCGGTTTCTTCGTGTCACCGACGACGGAATCGGGATGGACGACTCGGACCTCGACCATTGTTATCTCTCGCACAGCACGAGCAAAGTACGTACTGCCGACGACTTGATCGGCATAGAAAGTCTTGGTTTTCGCGGAGAAGCGCTTTCGAGCGTGGCGTCGGTCTCGACGCTTGAGATCGCGAGCCGGACGGACGCGGGCGCCGGTGGGAGACGCACTATCGAGGAGGGTCGCGAAGTCGAACGCGGTGCACCCAAAGGCACGCCGGGAACGGTAGTGCAGGTTCGACGTCTGTTCTACAATTTCCCGGCCCGGAAACGATTCCTCAAGCGGCCGGCGACCGAATCGGCAATGTGCAGGCAGGTCTTTGTGGAAAAGGCGCTTGCGCATCCCGGCATTTCTTTCAAGCTGATCGCGGATAACACCGTGAAGCTCGTGCTCCCCCCTTCGAGCTTCCGGCAGCGCGTCGTTGCCACCCACGATGCCTTCAGCGAGCATCAGCTGCATACTATCGATCACGAGGGGGTGGCCTGCGAGATAAAGGCGGTGGTGGGAACGCCCGAACTCGCACGACGTAACCGCGGGCATATTCAGGTGTTCGTCAATGGTCGACGCATTAAGGAGTTCGGGTTTGTACAGGCGGTTGAATATGCGCTCGGCGACCGGTTTCATGGCGGCACGTTCCCGGTCGCCTTTCTGTTTTTGTCGGTCCCACCCGAGCACGTGGATTTCAATATACACCCGGCGAAACTCGAGGCGAAATTCGAACATCGCGAGCGAATAC
This sequence comes from Spirochaetales bacterium, assembly GCA_046545955.1. Lineage (GTDB taxonomy): Bacteria > Spirochaetota > Spirochaetia > DSM-27196 > SKKC01 > SLAN01. Next base: position 8,633 of record JBKGYS010000091.1, read on the forward strand.
ATCACGACATAGTCACAGCACTTCGAAGTCAGGGACCTACCACAGCGGCAGGCGCCGAATCGGAGCAGACCCTAACAGCGCACGAGTCGGCACCTTTCGACCGTACCGCTCGTCCCCAATTGTCGCAGCCGAAACCCGCCCGCGATTCGCAGGACCTGCCTTTCGCCGCGCGCTCTGCCACAGGACCCGACCCGCGAATTGGAACGGAATCTGGGCGGCATCAAGTAGCCGCAGAATCGTATCGCCGAATCCCCGGTGACTTCGGCGCGCAGCATCCGGAGAGCGCCGACGCGACGAGCGAGCTTACATTTCATGGGCAGGCGTTCGGTGTTTTCCTTATCATCGAATCCACGCACAGCCTCTACCTCATCGACCAGCATGCCGCCCATGAACGGATAATGTACGATTACTTCCGTCGCCGCGGCAGTAAACAGCCACTGCTCGTTCCTATTGATTTCGAGGTGGATACATCGCAAGCGCAGGCTCTTCGAGACCGGTCCGAGCATGCCTCGTCGCTCGGCATTGACCTGACCGAGGAATCGCCAGGGCGCTTTCGTATTTCCAGCGTTCCCGAATCGTTTCGGGGTTCCGAATCGCTCTTAGCCGAAAGCCTTACCGGTCTCGAGGTCATCTCCGGGGAGTTTGAACGCGACCTCTACGCGACGATGGCGTGCAAGGCCGCGCTGCGCGGCGGAGATCACGTCGACAGTCTTACCGCGGTCGACCTTGCCGAACGCGCCTTAAGCCTCCCGGAACCGAGGTGCCCGCACGGAAGGCCATTGTGGTACACGATCCGGCGAGATGATCTTTTCTCTGCAATCGGACGAACGTAACCTTGAGCAGGAGATGCAAAGCGAGTCGAGTCGCTCAGAGACCGCTCAGCAACTCTTCTACCTCCTCACGCTGACTGTACTCCGGGTTATCTTCGATCAATTCTTCGAGAACCGTCCGAGCTTCATCGGTATTATCGCGCGAGATAAGAACCTCGCCGAGCTTCTGCCGCATCTCCCAATGGTCCGGGTTGTCATTGAGAAAGTCGCGAAGTTCCTCTTCCGCGCGATCGTACTGTGACGCACCGATATAAGCGGTAGCGAGATTACGACGAATCTCGGTCACATCCGAGTCGATTCGCCGCGCCGAGCGGAAATGGTCGATTGCCTCGTCGTATTCTTCAAGGCTCAGATATACGCTCCCAAGGTTATTGTTCACCGCGGCACTATCGGGTTCCATTCCGTATGCGCGTAGCAGGTGATCGAGCGCCTCTTCGGGCTTATCGACCTCATCGAGCAAGCGACCGAGCTCGACGAGAGGCCGCGTGTATCCGTCGTCCAGTTCGCTCGCGCGCTCGTGTGACTCAATCGCCTCTTCTGTCTCACCGAGTTCTTCCAGAAGCTGGCCCTGAACGTAGAAGTACTCGGGCGAGGGGTTCAATGCGATGGCTTCCTGGATATACTCGTACCCCTGTTCGTAGTTTTCCACTCGCCTTGATATCTGCGCCGCATTGTAGTTATGAGTGGGACTGTCGGGGCTCAAGTCGGCCGCGCGAAGGAACTCCCGTTCAGCACGCTCGAGATTGCCGGCTGCCTGGTAGGCATTGCCGAGCTGCATTCGGTAAACCGCGTCGCGCGGTTCGATATCGACCGCTTCCTGGAGCCTGCTTACCGCGGCTTCGGAATTCCCGGCGTCAAGCTCTGCTACTCCAAGTCTTCGATAGGACGGTGCGTGATCAGGATCCTCTTCGATCGACCGATCAAACGCCTCACGGGCTGCATCGCCATCGCGAAGCTGCAGGTTGGATAGCCCAAGATTGTAATAAGCATTCCTGTATCCCGCGTCTATCTCGACGACCTTCTCGTAGCTCTCCCGTGCGTCTTCGAAGTCGCCATCCCGATACTGCGCATTGGCGAGTGCAAAATACACCCTCGCGTTATCGTCGACATACTCTGCTGCCTTCTCAAACTGATCGCGCGCCCGACTGTGATCTCCATCGTCCGCGTAGAGCTCACCCCGCGTGTAATAGGCGCGCCACTGTTCGTCATCCTGTTCGATAGCCTCATCGGCGAGATCCATAGCGCGCTCGGTGTCGTCGCCGGTGTCTCGCCTGCGAAGTGCTTCCGCCTTGCCCGCTAAAGCTTCCGGACGGTTTTCCTCGAGCTCGAGAACATCATCAAAAAGCTCACTCGCCCGATCGTAGTCTTCGTTACTGAGCGCCTCTTCGGCTTCCGCGAGCAAGTCGCGTATTTCTTCCTCAGCCTCGCGCTCTTCCTC
>JBKGYS010000092.1:0-10875 GCA_046545955.1 Spirochaetales bacterium
CAGGCATTCCCGGCCCGCGCGCTGCGCTGTGGGAGCGCGTCTTGCCGGGGGATGAGCGCGTCTTGCCTGGGGATGAGCGCGCCTTGCCGGGGGTTGAGCGCGGTGCCTCGGCCGCCTATCAGGGCGAATCGGCTTCCCATGGTCCCCTCCCGCGCGGCATGACCTACCCCGTCGTCCAGAAGCTTCGACGCGGCGGCTACGACGGTCGCGGCGTCGCCGTATTGCGCGATGAACACGGTACGCGGCTACCTGGCGAAAGCCTTGTCGAGGAGTTTGTTCCGGTGGAAAAGGAGGTTTCCGTGCTTGTCGCGAGAAGTGCCTCCGGCCGCGAGGCGGTATATCCTCCGGTGCTTATGGAGTTCGATTCGGAGGCGAACATCAACACCCTCTGCGCGCTTCCGTCGGGACTGTCGCCACGATTGGCCGACACGGCGAGCGAAGTCGCGGCGCGGGCGGTGCGCTCGCTCGATATCGTAGGCATCTGCGCGGTGGAGCTTTTTATCACCGACGAGGGGCGGGTACTCGTAAACGAACTCGCACCCCGGCCTCACAACAGCGGTCATCTAACGCTCGAAGCGAGCGCGACGAGCCAGTTCGAGCAGCACCTGCGCGCGATCCTCGATCTGCCGCTCGGCTCAACGGATACGGTGCGCCCGGCGGTAATGGTTAACCTGCTCGGATCGGGTGAAGTCGGCCGTCCGGCGATCGAAGGGCTCGATTCGGTGCTTGCTCTTCCCGAAGCGCATCTGCATCTGTACGATAAGCGTCCGAGTAAACCGGGTCGCAAGATGGGGCACATCACCGTCTGCGGCGAAACCATAGAACGGGCCCGCGAGCGTGCGGATGTGGTGCGACGCGCGGTGGCCATCGTGGGAGTGCAGACCGCACATGAGTGAAACGCCTCGCGTGGGAATAATCATGGGAAGCGAAAACGACCTTCAGACCATGGAGGCCGCAGCGCAGGTGCTCGAAGAGCTCTCGGTCGCGCACGAAGTAACGATCGTCAGCGCGCATCGGACTCCCGATCGCATGGTCGGCTACGCGAAGCAGGCGCGAGAGCGGGGATTGCGCTGCATTGTGGCGGGCGCCGGGGGCGCGGCGCACCTGCCGGGAATGGTCGCGGCGATGACGAGTCTGCCGGTTATCGGTGTACCGATTCGCGGGTCGAACCTCGAGGGACTCGATTCGCTTCTGAGCATTGTGCAGATGCCGCGCGGCGTTCCGGTAGCGACCGTCGCGATTAACAACTCGACCAACGCAGCGCTTTTGGCGGCGCGGATCCTTGCCGCCGGTAGCGACGAGGAGTCTCGCGCGCTTGCGGTGCGGCTCGACGCACGCGCGGAGGAAACGCGAAACAGCGTGGAAAACGGCGCCCGGGAGCTCGAACGGCTCGGCGTAGGCGCGTTTCTCGCACGCTGAAGACGGCCCCGGGGGTACCTCGATGCGCCCCGCCGGTCTACGAGCGCGATCCGCGAGCGTCACGGGGCGGCGGGCAAAACATCAACCTGAAACTCTTAAAAGCGCAACGGAAAGGAACAGAACAGCGTATGGCATTAAACTGTGGCATTGTGGGGCTTCCGAATGTCGGAAAGTCAACGATTTTCTCCGCGCTCACGAGCGCGCCGGCCGAAGCGGCCAACTATCCATTCTGTACTATCGACCCGAACGTCGGCATTGTGCAGGTGCCGGACCCGAGGCTCGCGCGGATAGCCGAAATTATTCCAACCGAGAAGGTTATTCCGGCGGCGATGGAGTTTGTCGATATCGCAGGACTCGTTGCCGGTGCGTCGTCGGGAGAGGGGCTCGGTAACCGCTTTCTCGCGCATATCCGCGAGACGGGTATGATCATGCAGGTAGTTCGATGTTTCGACGACGACGATATTACCCATGTATCCGGGACGGTGGACCCGGTGAGGGATATCGAGACGATTAACGTCGAGCTCGCGCTCGCCGACCTCGAAACGGTCGATAAGCGTCTCGCGCGCGCCGAGCGGGAGAAGCGGGGAAGCGACCGCGATGTCGTCGCGCGGGCGACGGCGGTGGAACGACTTCTTGCGCCGATGCGCGAGAAGCTTGAAAACGGAGAGCCGGCGCGATCGCTTCTCGGCGACGACGAGTCGCGCGAGCTTGTTTCCGACCTGCACCTTATTACGGCGAAGCCGCAGATTTTCGTGTGCAACGTGGATGAAGACGCAATTCACTCGGGCAACGACTACGTGACGGCGGTCGAGCAATACGCGGCTGAACACGGCTCTCAGGTGGTGGTGCTCTGCGGCAGGCTGGAAGCGGATATCGCTGCATTGGAAGACAGCGAGGAACGCGCCGAGTTTCTTTCGGAGGCGGGGCTCGAGGAGAGCGGACTCGATAAGCTTATTCGCGCGACATACGCGCAGCTCGGGCTCAGAACGTTCTTTACCGCCGGGCCGAAGGAGGTGCGCGCGTGGACGTTCCGTGAAGGCTCGAAAGCGCCGCAGGCGGCCGGGGTAATCCATAGCGACTTTCAACGCGGGTTTATCCGTGCAGAGACCTACCACTGCGAGGATCTTTTCGCGCTCGGAAGCGAGGCGAAGGTTCGCGAGGCGGGAAAGCTTCGTCAGGAGGGAAAGGAGTACCGGGTGCGCGACGGGGATGTAATGAACTTCAAGTTCAATGTATAAGGTAAGGGCCCGGACGGCACGAGCAGATGACGCGTACTCCATTTCAACTTCCGCACTGGTTCCTTCTCGGCACCGCCACCGCCGCGACCCAGATAGAAGGCGGCGAGCGCAACAATAACTGGTATGCCTGGTACGAGGCCGGCAATATCCGCGACGGCAGCGACCCCTCGATCGCGTGTGACCACTGGAACCGCGTGGCCGAGGATACCGCGCTTCTGTCGACGCTCGGCTGTCGGGTACACCGTCTCGGGGTGGAATGGAGCCGGATCGAACCGGAAGAGGGCAGGATAGACGAGGCGGCAATCTCACACTACCGCGAAGAGCTCGAAGGCATTCGCGACGCCGGGGTTATCCCTATGGTCACGATCTACCACTTCTCGCACCCGTTGTGGTTTGCCGAGGATGGAGGGTGGTTGTCGCCGAAAGCGGGGGCTCGCTTTGTGCGTTTTGCCGAGGTCCTGGTTCGTCGGCTCGGTGATCTCGTCGACGAGTGGATCACCATAAATGAGCCCAATGTGTACCTGCTTTTCGCTCACTTTCTGGGTGAATGGCCGCCCGGCGGTCGAAGCCTTCGCGCGTTCTTCCGCGGTGCGCGGCACATGCTGCGCGCCCACCGCGGGGCGTACGACACGATTCACCGCGTAAGCGCGGACCTCGGGCGAGAGCGGCCTTCGGTGGGCGTTGCGCACCACCTGCGGGTCTTCGACCCGGCTACAGGCAGTCTTCTCGACCGCGCGGTGGCACGTGGCTACCGGGCGGTTACCCAGGATCGCTTTGTTTCAACGATGAGCAGCAGCCGCTGGTCCGACTTTCTCGGGGTGAACTACTACTCGCGCGATCTTGTGCGCTTTACCTCCGACCCGCGGGAAGGCTTCGGCCGCCGCGAGGTCGCCCCGGGGGCGCCGGTCAACGACCTCGGCTGGGAGCTGTATCCTGAAGGCCTGTATCGGGTTATCCGGCGCTACGCCGCGGCTACGCGGCTGCCGGTGTATGTCACTGAAAACGGTACCTGCGACGCCGAGGATTCGTTTCGCGCCGGCTACATCTACGATCACCTGTATCAGCTCTATCGCCTCCTCGAGGACGGCGTGGATGTACGCCGCTACTACCATTGGACGCTTACCGATAACTTTGAGTGGGCCGAGGGGAACTCGGCTCGGTTCGGTTTGGTTGGCGTGGACTACGCCACGCAGGCGCGCACGGTACGAGACAGTGGGTGGTTCTATGCTGATGTCTGCCGCCGCCGCTCGCTGAGCGCGGATATGCTTCCCGGCGACCGCTAAGAGACGGTAACCGGCAATCCGGGCGCTCGATATGTGTCTACACCGACGGTTTGGGCTGCGGACGCAGTGCGCGTCTGCGTCGCCGCGAGTTCGGTCGTGAGGAAGCGTAGCTGTCGCCGCGCTGGTTTTCGGCTCCTTCCTCGCCGAGGTCCCTACGGGACAGTTCCTGTCGGAAACGGTCTCCGAACTCCGTCCAGATAACCACAAAGAGCGCGGCAAAAAGTGGCCCGACCAGAAATCCGACAAGCCCGAAGATGCCGAGGCCACCGACGGTGGAGAGGAGCACCAGCGCCGGGTGCAACCCGCTTCGCTCACCTAAGATAGCCGGCCTGATAACGTTCTGCGTTACCATTACCGTGGTTACCGATAGCACAATGAGCAACAGCCCGCGAACGAGCGAACCGGTCAGTATCAGAAGAATACCTGCCGGTATCATAACAAAGTTCGCACCGATCATGGGAATAATCGAAAAAATGACCGTTACCATGCCCCAGAGAAACGGGCTCGGTAGCCCGAACAGTGAGAAGTAGATCGCGCCTAAAGCGCCTTCAATAATACCGATACCGAATGTGGTAATGAGCGTCGCTATGATAATATCGGTCGCACTTCGGCTGATGCGGTCCACTTCGTGAGTCGAAAGCGGCAATAACGCTCGCACCTGCCGTACAAGCCGTTCACCGTCGACGAGCAGAAAGAAATAAAGAACGAAGAAGACGAGAAAATTGAGTAGCGTCGACGCAATATTCGCGAAGCTACGCTGCGTCAGTGCCACGAGAAAGTCGCTCGACGCCGAAAGCGCGTTCCGCACTATTTCATTGAGTCGCAGCGTCTCGCCGTCGAGCCCGCCGATCGTTTCGGCGAAGAAGGGGACTTCCCGCACGAACGAGAGCAACTCAACCTCCGACAGCTGTCTCGTTAGCTCCGGCCAGTTATTGCTAATATACGCGTAGCCGCCGAGAATCTCCGCATAGACCATAAAGGCCGCGACTGTAAGGGGTACGGCGACCACGACGATCGCGGCGACCAGCGTCATTGCGGCGGCAACATAGCGACGCCCGCCCGTTTTGCCGAGAAGGTAGCGGTACGGTCGGTACGAAACTATTGTAACGACCCCGGTAAGAAACATGGTTATAATAAAGGGCTGAATGATGATAAAAAACGCGAGCGTTAACGCCAGCAGCACCAGTAGAAAAAAGCCGTCGAGGATAGGGAAGGTGCGTCTCATTCGAGTGAACCCCACATTGCGGGCTCCGATAATCGCTGATAGCCTTGGAACATAACGGTATGATACCTGGTGAAGTTAAACTCGGAAAGAGGGAAGAGATTCGGGCTTGGTATGACCGCCTGTTTGAAAGCTTCAGGGGCGCTCTCTTTCAGATGCAACGAGAGCTTCACGACCTGTGTGTTCAATCCGGCGTTCATCCTACGCTTAAGTATCGCGTCAAGAGTTTCGAGAGTCTGTACAACAAGCTTCAGAAGCGTCGTCGATCGGGTGGAAACGGCCACAGTGCGGCGCCCGGAACGCTGCTTCCTACCGATCTCCTCGGTATGCGCATTGTCTGTCCGTTTATCGAAGATATTCGCCACTGCGAACAGCTCGTCCAGCGCAATTTCCACGTTGTCGAGCGTGAGCAGAAGGGCGCGCAGTACAGCTTTCACGAGTTCGGATACGAGTCAATTCATTATCTCGTTCATCCGTCGCGTGCGATCACCGAATCGTACGACCTTGACCCGGATTTCATTTACGAAATTCAGCTTCGCACTATCCTCCAGGATGCCTGGGCGGAGGTCGAACACGAGCTTGTGTACAAAGCGGACTTCAGCCCGTTCGATGATCCGCTGCGTCGAAAACTCGCCGCCCTTAACGCGAATCTATCGCTCGCCGACATTGTGTTTCAGGAAATTCGCGATTACCAGCGTCAGTTGAATCAGCAGCTCCAGCGTCGACGTGATTCGTTTGCCGAAGCAGTCGAAAAGCTGGTGCATCCGGACCCGGAGGGGCGGATTTACCATACTTCTGACGAGGAACGCGACAGAACACAATCGAACGGTAGCACGCCGGCGAATGAGACTACCTTCAAGCGGCCGAGCGATTACCAGTCGCCACCCGGCGATTTGTCGGATGCAGCGGCTCAGGCATCTGCGCTTCCCGAGGAAATCGCCGTTTCGATGATACCCGGGGGCGAAACCGTAGATAATCTTCTGCTGAGGGCGCTTAATGCGCACAATCGCAAGAGCTTCGACGAAGCTTTGTCCCTGTATTCCCGGATTCTTGAAAGCGAAGACCGGGAAGCGGTACGGGCGACAATCTTTATGCACCGGGGGATGGCTCATGTGGCGAGAGGCGACTACGCGAGCGCCCACGGCGATTTCGAAAGCGCGGTTGCCCTTGATCTGGACAATCCGAAAGCGTATTACTACCTTGCGCTGGTGGAGCAGCTGGAAGGCCGTTATGAAGCCGCGCTCGAACAGCTGAACCGGTGTATCGGCCTCGACCCGACCCGGTTTGACGCGCTGCTTGCCCGCAGTCGGCTGCATTTCGAGTCCGGTAGCTACGAAATGGCCATGAGAGATTGTGACGCCGCTCTCGCGGCCGATCCGGAATCCCAAAGGGCCCGCGCGTGGCGTGAGCGGCTGGTTTCGTTTATGAATCTGTAAATACGTCGGTAAGGAACGTACATGAATCATGCACTTGCAAGTGATAATGGAAGCGGTGTGCATCCAAAGGTTATGGATGCAATTATCGAGGCTAATCGTGGCCATGCGGTGAGCTACGGAAGTGATCCGTGGACGGAGGAAGCGCTGCGTCTGCTGCGGTCGCTGTTTGGACACGATTGCGAAATACTTCTCACCTTCACCGGCACCGGGGCGAATGTTCTCGGGCTTTCCGCTGTAACGCCGCCGATCGGATCGGTGCTTTGCAGCGACTGCTCGCATATTGCCACCGACGAATGCGGTGCGCCGGAACGTCTGCTCGGGTGCAAACTCGATACGCTGCCGCAGACGGCCGGGAAAGTCCGACCCGAGGATGTACACGCGCGTCTCGCTCACCTCGGCTTTCAGCACCACAATCAACCGCGCGTACTTTCGGTAACGCAACCGACCGAGCTTGGCACGCTGTATACCATCGAAGAGCTCACCGAGCTCGCCCGCGTATGTCATGAATCCGGGTTATTCGTACACATGGACGGGGCACGGTTGTCCAACGCCTGCGCGGCGTTGAACCTCGAACCGGCTGCGGTAACGCGCGAGGCCGGGGTTGATGTGCTCAGTTTCGGGCTCACGAAGAATGGTGCGATGGATGCGGAGGCGGTTATTGTTTTTGATCCGAGTCTTGCCGGTGAGCTCAAGTATCAGCGCAAACAGCAAATGCAGCTGGCGAGTAAAATGCGGTTTCTCTCGGCGCAGTTCATCGCTATGCTGACCGATGAACTGTGGCTCGAGAATGCCGGCCACGCCAACGCCATGGCATCCCGTCTGTACGAGGGGGTATCGGGCAGCAGCGGTGTTCGCGTCGAGTATCCGGTTGAGGCAAACGCAGTCTTCGCCACCGTGGACGAAACAATGCTCGCGCGGCTCCTGGAACAGCAGTATTTCTACACCTGGGACCCGGCCGGTCCGGTCGTGCGGTGGATGGCGAGTTTCGATACAACCGAATCGGTGATCGACTCGTTCGTTGCCGCCGCTAAGGAGGAGGTACTCCATGTCTCTGGAAGGTAAGACAGTCGTAAGCCTTGTTCACGAAAGCTTTGAAGACCTTGAACTGTGGTACCCTGTATTGCGGCTGCGGGAAGCGGGAGTGGAGGTCGTGCTTGCCGGCGAAGACGCTCGGCATACGTATAGCGGAAAGTACGGTGTGCCTGCGACGAGTGACATTGATTTTTCGGGGCTCGCCGCTCGCGACTGGGATGGGCTCATCATACCCGGCGGGTGGGCGCCGGACAAGTTGCGGCGGTTTCCCGATGTACTCGAGGCTGTTCGAAGTATGAACGACTCGGGGAAAGTGATCGGTCAGATCTGTCACGCAGGATGGGTGCTCGCGAGCGCCGGCATTCTTGCCGGGCGATCGGTAACGAGTACACCGGGCATTCGCGACGATATGGTAAACGCAGGGGCGAACTGGAAGAACGAGCCGGTTGTCCGGGACCGAAATCTGGTCAGCAGCCGCCGTCCTCCTGATCTGCCCGACTACCTTCGCGTGCTTCTCGAAGCACTCGGCGACGGAGAGACCGTTTGAACGAAGCCGGCTGCGGCGTTCGTCCGGAGGATATAGGGCGTTTTCTGGAAGAATACGAGGGCGGTGAGGAAACCGCTACGCAAATTCTGACCATTCTCGCCGAGGAGATCCCGGACCGCGTAAAGCAAATCCGCAAGAACTTCGAGGCCGGGCATCTGGAAACCGCTGCGGCGGTTGCCCATACATTGACGAGCTCGGTCGGTGTGCTCGGTAACGCGTGTCAGACTGAAACGATACGGGAGCTCGAGAAAGAGCTGCGCGCCGCGGAGGAGAACCGAGCGGGACGACCGGATCCGGATCTGCCGGGTAGTATCAGTCGTGCGGAAGAGGAAATGGGGGCGCTGCTCTCGGCGATACGACAGGCGTTGTCGACCACGCGCCGCTCGCGCGACTGAGCAGGTGAAGGGCTCCCCGCGTCAGGTGCGCAAATGGGGAGGGCGGCGCTCGGGGATCTGCTCGGGCTCTTCGGCCTCGGTCGCCTTCTTTCCGCTCAGGAAAAGCGCGCAGAAGCACTGTCCGTATTCGCGCTGATCCGCGTCGTTGTACACGCACGGACAGCAGATGTCTCGGTCGGCTTTGCGGTCGCCGCTGGCATCGCGGCACGGACAGGCGTAGTAGCCGTACCGGTTGACGTTTTGGGTAAGACCTTCGATCAATTGCGCGGTGAACTCCTCATCCGGGTTCACGGTAAGACCACCCCGTTCGGCAACCCTATGAACGAACGCCTTCGTATCCTCGACCGTGCGTGTTTTTTTGCCGGGTTTTGCCTGGTTATTCTGACTCACGATCCTGCTCCTTATCACGAAAGTACTTCCGCCACGCGCCTTCGGCGAATCCCGATACGCAATGCTCGTCGTCTACGATGAGTACCGGAAATATGGATATATTGTCGAAACGGGACCGCAGGAATTCCTTGATTTCCTGTTTTCGCTCCACACCAAGGGTGTCGATGTGTATATACCGGAAGGAAACTCCTTCGCGTGACAGGAAGTTCAGCGACCTTTTACAGAACGCGCACGTGGAAAGCGTATACACGGTGAGATCGTGGCCCGTGTCCTCACCGTCCATTTCCACAAATGGAACGTCCTGCAGCTCTTCGTGCTCCGTGTGGCTTCCCATAGCTATCCCTCAATGTAATGACAATGCCGCCCGCTCACAACACGTGTGCGCTTTTTTCAAAGCGATCTCAGGTCGTCTATTCGATCCTCGATTTCGCGGAGACGCTCCTGCATCGACTCGATGGCCCGCGCAATGCGATCACGCTCGGCGAGAAGCGCCTGTGCGGGATCATCCTGCTCCTTTTTTTTCGCGGTTGCGTACGCCGCCCGCACCTGATCGGGAGATGTCCCCTCGAGTAATGCCATTTCCGCCTGCGACCTGCGATCGGAGTCACGAATGGAAGCCACGGTTTTCATGTTATCAAAGCCAATTCGCGGATCCACGTCGTTTGCGAACACCTTCATCGCCCCGGATGCCTGACGCCGATCCATACGCAACACACGCTCGATGTAATCTTCGAATCGCGCGTGGTGCTCGCGGCACAGCGACTCCGCCTGCACGAGCAGACGTCCGAGCTCCTTCATAAGCTTCCCGTTTTCGGCGAGGAATTGATCGCGGATCTTTTCGGTTAATCCTTTAAAGTCCGGATGCCGGTCGAAAATACTCTCGTAAGCACCGGTCCGCTCCGCTTTCTGCAGCAGTTCATGAAAAATACTGCGGAACTCTATGGTATGCGGGCGACTGGTTACGGGTATCGTCGCCCTGCTGAAATGCACGTGGTGGGCAAACTCATGAATCGCGGTGTACATGAGTTCGTTGTCATTCGCGAAGTTCTTGTTGTGCAGGATGATTTCTTTCGTGTCCGGATAGTAGAGACCGTGGGCTTTTTTGCTCTGCTTTCCGGAGAAAACTACTGAGAACTCGGGAGTATCCGGTTCAATCTGTTGCAGGCGTTGTTTCACCTGATCCTGGTTCATAGTATTGACCCTCTTTTCGGTTGGAGCGTTGGCGCTATCGCGTTGACAAAATGCTGTCGTAATCTACACTACACAGAGCGGAACTCCGACGGAGACTCACAAGGCGGGAATCGGCCACACGAATGGATGAAATGTCGAATCGGGAAGCACCCGGACAGATGGAGATAATGAAGCTGCTCGACGAGGTTGTCAACGGTAACTACGTCGAAATAGATGAGAACCGGGCGGCCGACGAGCGCGAGCGTCGAATCGTGGACGCATTAAACAGGCTTTCGAAGCGGCAGAGGTCCATGGTTAATACCTTTGAGCGGAATATTCGCAAGAGCGAGCGGCGATTTCGGGACATTATCGAAAGCACTCCGGTCGGAATCTGTATAACCAACCGGGACAGGATCTTCGAATACGTGAATCCCACCTACTGTCGACTGTACGGTTACGACGCTTCCGAGCTTATCGGGCGGCCATTCACAACGGTTGTTCCCGAAGAACACGTCAGTGAACTGGCCGCGCTCCACGACGAGTTCATGGGTAGACGCTATGAAATGCGCGGTGAATGGAAGGTGCAGAAGAAGGACGGCGGCTATCTCGATATATTGGCCGACGCCGCGTATATAGTCGACGTGGATTCCCAGCCGAAGAAGGTCACATTTGTTGTCGATATAACCGATCGAAAGATCGCCGAACAGCGCCTCGAGGAAACCGTTTCACAGCTGAACGAGCAG
>JBKGYS010000093.1:0-10860 GCA_046545955.1 Spirochaetales bacterium
CCGCTGTCGTCCGGCGCGTCGATATCCGGCGACGGCCCGCCGTCGTCCGGCCCACCGTCGTCCGGGGCGCTGGAGTTCTGCGGCTGCCCACCGTCCCCGGGCGCGCTGGAATCCGGCGGCCGCGCGTCGTCGCCGGGCACCCGGGACCCCGGGGCGTTCCGGCCGCGTCCTGACGCCGCCGGCGTGGTGTGACCCGGGCCGCGGAAAGACATCAACCTTCTCCAGTAATGATCGAACGGAGCCGCTTAAGGTCTTCCCATACCGGCCGACGGAGATTCTCATTTCGAAGGACGGCGCTCGGGTGGTAGGTGGCAACGACGGGAATGCCGCGAAAATCGTATTCGCCCTTGCGCAGCTCACCCATGCTCGCGTCGACGCCGGTCATTACGCGGGAGGAGATACGACCGACGGTGAGAATGGTCTTCGGACGCACGAGCTCGATCTGTCGCTCGAGATAGGGAAAGCAGGTCTTGCGCTCGTCGGGAAGCGGATCGCGGTTCTGCGGCGGACGACATTTGACGATATTGGCGATAAACGCATTGCGGTCGCGGTAGATTTCGATGGCGGCAAGCCACTTGTCGAGGTAGTTTCCCGAACGGCCGACAAACGGCTCGCCCCGCCGGTCCTCCTCGGCGCCGGGGCCTTCCCCGATTACCATGACATCGGCGTCGATTACCCCGTAGCCGGGGACCGCGTTGGTGCGAACCGCGGAGAGGGGACAGGCGGTGCACCCACGGATTTTCTCGGCGAGCTGGGCGAGCTCGCGGGTGCGCTCTTCATCCGGCGGCAGTCCGGACGCTTCGATCGGTGGGCGGTGCGCGGGGTGGATTTCGTTTTCGCCTCCGGACGATACACCCGGATCGATCGTTTCCGGCCGGCCGTCTTCACTCGAGGCGCCTGCAATATCGCTGTGCACATCCTCGGCGCGTGCAGCAGGCAGCGTAGCGCGGGCGAATCCGTCGGTCAGATAATCCTCGAACATAGCAAACAGACGTTCGGCTCGGTCGCGGTTCTGGTGGTCGCTCATAGAAGGTCCTCCGATCCTTCGCCCGGTACATCTGCTTCGCGGGACCCGCCCGCTTCGCTGGGTACAATCGCGGCGGCGGACGCATCCGACGGGTAACTCACGCGATAGAAGTGCAAACCGCGGGCGGCGGCGGTTGTCGCCGCGAGAGCGCGGTCGCCGGCGTGCAGCATTTCGCGCATGCGCTCGGGCGGCGCTTCCATTGCGTCGAGGGCGAGAAGCGTTCCGACAATCGATCGTACCATATGCCACATGAAACTTCTCGCCTTGATCTCGAACACAAGCATTCCCAGCCGGACATGCCACGATGCCTGGTCGATTGCACGCACGCGAGTCCCTGATTTGTCGCGTGCGGATGCGAACGTCGTAAAATCATGCGTGCCGACGAGTTCAGCCGAAAAGGCGTTTAACCTCGAAAGCGATGGTAGTCGCCGCACACGCGCGGCGTAGCGGTCGATCATCGGATCTCGGACGTCACTCGCGTAAATCCAGTACCGATACGTGCGCTGCACTGCGCTGTAGCGCGCGTGAAAGTCGTCGGGCACTCTCCGGCTTCCCCGCGCGCTGACGTCCGACGGCAGGCGGGAGTTCAACGCAATGGCGATTTTGTCGTCGGGAATCCCATCGAGTGCGGTATCGAAGGTAATGACCTGGCCTGTCGCGTGGACGCCGGTGTCCGTTCGTCCGGCGCAGTGTACGCGCACAGGCTCCTCGAGCAGGCGCTCGAGTCCCGATTCAACCACGCCTTGGACAGTGCGGGTATCCGGCTGGATCTGGAACCCGCGGAAATTCGTTCCATCATAGGAAAGTGTAAGTGCGATCCTTCGTGTACTCATGATTCCCACGTCGAAGCGGCGGCGACACTCGGCTATTCCTCGGGTTTCAAGCCCAGCTCACGGGAAATCCGGGAATGCAGCTCGCGGGCGTTGTCGAGAATGGCCGCGGGCTTGTCTCGAGAGGCTTTACCCATCCCGAACAGTCTGCCGACGATGCGGCGCGCCTCGTGCAGCGCCTTCTCGCGAGCTTCCGCGTTTTCCCTCGGGCCATGGCGGAACTCAAGAAGCCCGTACACGTACAGAACGCCGTCGTAGCCGTAGTTCTTGTCGAGATCCGGACCGAGATGTCTAATCTGCGCGATGGCTTCCTCCCCGGATTGTTCACGCTCTACCGCAAGGGTATAAAAGAATCGTGCCTTACGATAAAACACATTGGCAAGGTAGGCCCAGTTTTCGCCCGGTTGCTGCCCTTCCAGGTCGTTGCATATCCACGCCGCGCGAAGCATACAAAGGCCTCGCTTTATCGTCGGTGAAGACTCGGGCGGGAAGTGTTCGTAACACGCGGTCGCGAGGTAGTAGCTCGCAACGCCGAGTAAATCGTCTCTCGGCTGTGTGAAATCAAGTGCACCGAAAAGCCCTTCGATAGTTTCAAGCCGCTGCTCGGTATCGCCCTCGATCCCTCCGAGCGCTTCGGACGGCGGATCGGCAAAGTCCTCCTCGAAAACCGCATACAAGCACGACGGACAAACGGTGACCGTGTAGTTGAGAGGATTAACCCGCCCGTACTTCTGCGACGGAATGTAATGCCGCCGCAGTTCAACCGAAAGATCGCCGGCGTTCAACCGTCCGCGGCCGGTCCGCAGCGACTCCCGATATACATCGGCGTCACACACGGGACAGCTTACAGGCTTTTTCGAAAAGAAGCTTATGCTGTTGTTCGCCATGTGACCCCCTTAACGCGGTTAGCCCTCAATTACGATGACAGCTACCGCGTTGTCACGCTCGTGTGCGAGGCTGCAGAAGACGGCTTTCCCTCCCATTCGTTCGAAGGCCTCGAGCGCACGACCATGAAGCAGCACGTCGGGTTTTCCGAGTTCGTCGTTTCGGACCTGTACTTCCCCGAGATTAAAATGCACGAGCCCGGTGCCGAGAGCCTTTCCAAACGCCTCTTTCGCCGCAAATCGACCGGCCAGACTGAACGCACGTCCGGAACCCCGCGAGTAGACAGCGTCAACCTCCTCGGGATGGAAGTAGCGAGCAAGCAATCCAGGGTCATCGACCCAGGAGGAGACTCTACCAACCCGAACGATATCGATTCCAATTCCGAGAATCACCGAAGAAGCTCCTCGAACCGTGCCTCATCGGCGATCTCAACGTTTTCGAACACGACCGCGCTTCTGCGTGGCTCAAAATCAAGTACTTCGACATCCTCCGGAGCAACCGCCTCGAGCACAAGTTCCTGCTCGCCCGCTTCACTCACCTCCGAGGCGTCTGCTTCCAACGAAAGCTCGTCGGTGCCGAGCGACTCGAGCCTGAGCAGCGGCCCCCTCAGCTGAACCGAGCCTGCGCCCGGCGTCCCGACAGCTTCATACTCGTCCGGGACGTCGACCACCGATATTTCGACGTCCGAGAACCATGTTTCTACCATAATCTCCCGGATTACACCACGAAAGTCGACTTCGCTTCCCCCGCGAACGCTAATAAAATCGTTCGGCGGGCGTAGCGCTACCTCGGTGGTGAACGGCTCGGTTCGCGCCGAAATATCGATCTCTTCGGTTCCAATCGTACTCCGCGAGGAAACATGCCGCTCGGGACCTTCGATCTCGACTCGCTGGGGAGAAACGAAGGAGCGCGCGAGCTCAAACCCTCGCGCGGGAAATCCCCGGATGGCCGGATTCACTTCCACGGTGGTACGTGCGGTCCGGTCAAGCTCAATGGTGTACGCGGCGGGCTCGACCTGAAGATCGACCGCGAGACTGTCGACTTCATTTTCCTGAATTGAAGCGTCGACGGGAACGGTGTAGCGGCCCGGTTCGGTGTACCGCGTCGCGTCGACTCTCGCCGAGAGCATCGAAGCAGAAACCGCCGAAATGGATTCCTCGCTTCCTCGAACGGTTACGCGAACCGAATCCGGAAGATCCGAGGCCGGCGACAGCCCATCGGCGGCTTCCACCTGAAGCGGCACCGAGTAGGTCTCTTCCTCGAGACCAATTATCTGATTGTAGAAAAACAGCAGGACCGCCGCACCGAGGGCCAGGATTTTAATTGACCAGTTTCCGGCGTTCTTGCCGAGGAAGCGGCTAATCTCCAAGAGCAGCTACCTCCACGTCTTCCTCTTCGGATTCGTCTTCATTAAGGTTCAGAAGATCCCGCAAACGCCGCCGGGCTTCGTCAATCGAAAGGTCGTAGTACAGGTTGGCGTCGTACGCGAGCGTAATCGCCCCCGTTTCCTCGCTGACCACCAGCACAACCGCGTCGCTCTCTTCAACCATACCGAGCGCGGCACGGTGCCGGGTGCCGAAACTGCGCCGGATATCCAGCTGTTCGGAGAGCGGGAGAAAGCATCCGGCTGCGATAATCTTTTCCTCGCCGATCACAACCGCACCGTCGTGAAGGGGCGTATCGTGACCGAAGATCGTAATGAGTAACTGGGACGTTAGAACCGCATCGAGCCGTGTTCCCGTTTCAACGATTCCTTTCTGCCCCACCGTCCGCGAAAACACGATAAGCGCGCCACGCTTGCGGTAGGAGAGCACCTCGGCCGCGCTCATTACCGCTTCGAGCTGGAGCGGACGGCTCGTTGAGCCGATTCCGAATAATCGCCCCTGCCCGATCCGCGTGAAAATCTTTCGAAGCTCGGGTTGGAAGATTATGGCCACACCGATAACAAGACTCGGCGCGAGTAAATTGAGAATCCACAGGACCGTTTCAAGATTCAAGAAAAACGCGAGCGCGTAAATGAATACAAGGACGAACGCGCCCTTGACCAGCTGTATAGCGCGCGTCTGAACGAGGATCTGATAGACTTTGTAGATTAGAAATGCAAGCAGGAGTATATCCAGGGCGGGTACGATAAAATCCCGCAGTACCCACAGCTCGCTTACCAGCTGCACTCAGCTCTCTCCTTTCGCTTCCCGAACACCGGCGCCCTGTATCGCTGCCACCATGCGAACCGCGTCGCAAGTCTCGCGAACATCGTGCACACGAATAATATCGGCGCCCTTCATTGCCGCGATGACATGTACCGCGAGCGTACCGGCGAGTCGATCGCCGACGGGCACCTCTTCTCCCCTCGCTTCGGAGAGTACCGCACCAACCATGCGTTTTCGCGACGCACCGACGAGCACCCGAAAACCCGGGGCGAAAAAAGCGGGCAGATCGTGAATGATACGGAGGTTATCCTCGAGCCGCTTACCGAAGCCGATGCCGGGATCGATGATAATCCGATCGCGTGAAACTCCCGCGGCGCTCACTTCGTTCGCGCGTGTAATGAGAAAGTGCAGGATTTCGCCTACTACATCCGTATACGAGGGATTGTGCTGCATCGTCTCGGGTGTACCGAGCATATGCATGAGAACAACGCCGACCTCGCGCTCTGCGACGAGCGAGAGCATCGCTTCGTCGGCGCGAAGCGCCGAAACATCGTTAACAATATCGGCTCCCGCGTCGATCGCCGCGGCGGCCACGCCGGCCTTCTGCGTGTCTACGCTTATCGGTATATCGGAGAAACGGCGGATCGCCTCGATTACGGGAACCACGCGGGAACGTTCTTCCTCCGCATCCACCGGCTTACTGCCGGGGCGCGTGCTTTCGCCGCCGACATCGAGAATTGTCGCACCCGCTTCAATCATATCGGCCGCCCGCTCGGCTGCTTCCCGCGCTCCGGCGACCCGGCTACCGGAGAAGAAGCTGTCGGGAGTACAATTGAGCACACCCATTACGTGCGCAACTCCCGTAAACTCGAGAGTCCGATCGCGAGCGAGCGACATGTGATCTGACATTACCCCTCCCTCGATGGACCGTAGCACAGATTGGGCCCACGGTACCAGCTTGCTTCGAGACAATGCGGTTATCTGTCGGGTGAACGGCGGAATTGAAGGACCGCGGCGGAGGAAACCCCCGCGTTATTTACCCTTCTTCTTGTGGCGGTTCTTGCGCAGTTTTTTCTTGCGCTTGTGGGTTGCTATCTTTTTGCGCTTTCGCTTTCGTCCACAGGGCACCAGGCAACTCCTTATATTTCAGATTAGTGCTCACACGACCCCGGCTTCGGAGAACGCACTCCGCCTCACCGCGTGAATGGGCACTATACAAATCGCGCCGAACCTGGTCAACCGTCGAATCTGCAGCCAAGCTCCTCGAGGATACGATCAATTCCTTCCTCGGCGTGCTGTCCGTCGATCCAGCGCGTCTTTTCGAAGGCCCGGAAAAACGTAATCTGGCGCTTGGCGTACCTGCGGGTATTGCGCTTTATGAGTGGAAGCACCTGCTCGTCGGATGGCAGCGCGAGGGGATTATTCAGATCGATGGTTTTCCCAGCCGCTTCGAGATACTCGCGATATCCGATCGCGCGAAGCCCCGGGTCACCAGCGCGGTACCCGCTTCGCAAAAGAGACTGTATTTCCTCGCGAAGCCCCGCGCGAGCCATGTCTTCCACGCGGGCGTTTATCCTGGCGTACAGCGCGCGACGGGGCCACGAGAGACCAATCGTGACCGCCCCTGCGGCATCCGGACGGAGAGCGACCGGCGCGGCAAAACTCGAGCGTGGCTTTCCCGTCAATCGGTAGACCTCGAGCGCGCGAATGAGTCTGTACTCGTCGGCCGGCGCGATGCGCGCCGCGCTTTCCGGATCGACCCGCTCGAGCTCACGCCGAAGCGCCGAGCCACCGTACCTCGCGAGGTCTCGAGTTACCCCTTCGCGCACGCGCTCATCCGACCGTGGGGTTTCAGGCATACCGCACAACAGGCAACGCAGGTAAAACGCCGTCCCACCGGAAACAAGCGGGAGCGCTCCGCGCGAGCTCGCCGCGCGAATAGCCTCTTCGGCCAGTTCAACGAAATCACCGGCGGTAAACGGCTCATCCGGGTTTCGAATATCTATCAGGTGGTGCGGGAAACGGCTACGCTCGCGGGACGACGGCTTAGCAGTGCCGATATCCATCCCGCGGTACACCTGCATGCTGTCTGCGCTTATGAGTTCCACGCCGGCAGCGACCGCCGTCGGCTTCTCGTGCAACAGGCGCTCGTGCAGCGCACGAGCAAGGGCGGTTTTACCGGAGGCCGTCGGCCCGAAAACAACGACGAACGGTGGAAGGCGGTTCACTCCTCGATCTGATACTGCACCTTTTTGGTGAGAATCTGCCGGATCGCCGTGGATACCACCTTACCCTGATTCTCCTCGAGCTCTTCGTCGCCGGCCATGGTAATCTGATACGCCCGGCGTATTGCCGCGCAGGTCAGCTGATAGATATTGTCGTCGTAACTCGTGAGTTCTTCTAATGGCAGTATCATACACGGTCAGTATGCGACGAAGTGGGTCGGTTGGTAAAGTGCGCCGGCGCGGGGACAGGCGGTTATTTTGCCGCCTCGGCGCTTCCCGCCTGCCAGACACCGGCTTGCTCGAGCGTCCGAGTTGCCTCCTCGGCCCAGCCGCGGTTGGCTTTCGGACTCGCGGGGCTCGGGTGCAGTACCTGCACCACTTCGGGGCTATCGCGATCGAAGGACGACTTTACAACCCTCGCGGCGGCAGCGGTCGCGAACGCACCGATACCGACCACATAGCGCGGTCTGTAGTACGCGATAAGCCTGCCGAGCGACTCGTCGCAGGCGCCGAGAAGCTGCGCTCGCTCGGTCGCTGGTAACTTATCGGGAGTTCGATTGCGCCCGGATTCTTCGAGAAACAAAAGGGGACAGAAGTTGTGCACCATCTGACGATCGAAAAAAGCCTCCGGGTGCACGAACCGGTCGGCGAAAAGGCCCCACAGCCTGCGACCGCTGACCTCGCTTCGGCGACAATCGAGCCCTCCGACCGGACGTGCCGGATGCTCATTCGCCGGTCGCACCACCGCGCCCGACAACCCGAGCCAGTCCCGTACGTAGCTGACCTCGCCAAAGGGTACGCCGGTTTGGGCCATACCCCAGGGACCGGGATTCATGCCGACGAACAGCACGTGTTTTTCGCCCGATCCGTACCGCTTGAGGTACTCCCGATGCATTTCCCACGCGTATTCAAGCGGATTGTACACGGTATGGACGGGTGAGCTGAACGAAAGCTGCGACACCCGCTCGCATAGCGCCCGGGAAATTTCAACCGGCGTCTGCGATGAACCCGTCCCGCCGATCACGATACCCCGGTTCCCATATCGGAAGTCGCTTCGCGCTTTGCCCGAGGAACGCCGAATCTACGTCTCACCTCTTCGATAATCCGGTCGGCGACATCCTGCTGACTCAGGTTTGTGGTATCCACGATAAGATCGGCGAACTGAAACTGATCGTTGTCGATACCATAGATCCGCAGGTATCGTTCGCGGTCGCGTCGGTCCCGTTCGGCCGTCTCGTGCTCCACCGTTTCCTTCTCGCCGCCTTCACGCTCCCGTATACGCTCGGCTCGCACGTGAAGCGGGGCGGTCAGGTACACGCTGAGATCGGCGCTTTCAAGCATCCAGATCGCCAGGCGCGAGCCGAGCACGCAACGCCCGGCCTGCTCAGCCATTTCGACCTGGCGCTGATCCACATAGCGGTCCCATGACGGGTCATCCTCGGCCCATCGACAGACGGTCTCAAACGGTACCTTCCGTTCGTCGGCAATAGTGTGAAACGTGTAGTTAATCATGGGATAGCCGAGCGCCCACGCAACTCTTCGGCTGGTCGTCGTGTTTCCGCATCCGCTCTTGCCCGAAATTGCAATCTTTAGTTTCTGGGTATCCACCGTTTTCTCTCTGAACGATCGGGATTATAGGCCTTACGATGTAGACAGCGAACCCAACCAATGTCTACTCGACGTTTCTCAACTGTTCACGAATATTTTCCAGCGCGTCTTTCGCCCGCACGACCGCGGCGTTTACATCGCTAAACACGCTCTTCGATCCGATGGTGTTAATTTCACGACCGATTTCCTGGCAAATGAAATCCAGTCGCTTGCCGATCGCTCCGTCCTCGCGGGTCGTAGCATCGAATGAAGCAAGATGAGATCGAAGCCGATCAAGCTCCTCGCGAACCGAATACTTTACAAGAAGTACCGCAGTCTCGCTTACTGCTCTCGTATCGTCAACACCTTCGAGACTCAACTGACGAAACCTGTCCAGAATCGAGGAGCGAATATGCTCCTCGAGGTCCTCTGCGCGCGCATCCACCTCATCCACAAGCGTTTCGATGGTACGGCGCTGGTCGAGAATGACTTCGTACATGCGAGCCCCCTCCTCGGCCCGCGACTTCGCGAGTGTATGGATTGCCTCGGTCAGTTTCGGTTCAATCAACGCCTGCCAGGATTCAACATCGACCTTGAGCTCCGTGGATATAACACCTTCGAACGACATTAAATCCGAAAGCGAAGGCTCGCCCTCGAGACCGGCGGCTTGCGAAAGCGCTCGCAACGCCCTCGCGTACTCAGCGGCCAAGACGTTATCGACACGAACGGAAACAGGTTGATCTATTGAACGGGTGCGTATGAAACATTCGATTTTGCCACGAGAAAACGCGCTTGAAATCCGGGCTCGCAACGCGGGTTCAATCGGAGACAGGCGGGGCGGCAGTTGTACGTTTACGTCGAGGTAGCGATTGTTATACGACTTGAGCTCGACACTCACACTCGTCGTGTCATCCTGCCACTCGTGCCAGGCGTGTCCGGTCATGCTTTTCATTCCGCCCCTCTCATGCGCTCGAGTAGCGCCTTGCCGACGCGCCAGTTATCGCCGGCTCCCATGGTAACCAGTACGTCGCCCGGCGTAAGGATCGCTTCGAGCCGGTCGATCGCATCAAGCGGTTCGTCGATGTAGTGCACCGACTCACCGGTGCCACCTCCACGCGCCGACACCCGACGCGCCGCGTCGGCCAAGTCTTCTCCACGCACACCACCGGAGTTTATCTCGCGTGCGCTTGCGTAGATTTTGTGCAACACCAGGACATCGGCCGCGCAAAGTGCCTCCGCGAACTGCTCGAGCAGCGCTTCGGTGCGCGAGTATGTGTGACTCATGAAATCCACTACAAGCCTGCGACCCGGAAAAAACTCTCGAAGCGCCTGGATTTCGGCGCTTATCGCGGTCGGATGGTGTGCGTAGTCGTCGAGAACCGTAACGCCGGCTGCTTCGCCGATCCGCTCGCTTCGTCGTTTGAGCCCGCGGAAGCGGGAAAGCGCCTGCGCCACGGTTTCCCATCGGTCGATAAGCGGGCTTTCGGGCGAAGGTGAACTCCCGCTCGCCTGAGGATCGTAAGCCCCGGTATCGGAAGCCGGGTCGATATGTACGGGGGTACCTGCAGCCGACGTACCGACACGTAGTATATCTTCTATAAGCGCGAGCACTCCGGCGGCATTCACCGCGTTATGCCGACCGGGAAGACGAAGCGAGAGAGATCGATCGAACCCGGACAGCGCGAACCGGATCTGTTCGTTTTCTGTGGCCACCTCGTGCACCCGGAATCGACCCTCGGCTGCATACCCGTACGGAGTAAGGCGTATATCCGGTCGGCGCTTCACGATCGATGCCGCGAGATCGCGTGCCCCCGCGTCATCGGCGCAGTAAACGAGCAGACCTCCGTGCGAGAGGTGGCTCGCGTATTCCTCGAAGGCGTTGAAAATATCGCTATAGTCGCGAAAATAATCGAGGTGATCGGCCTCGATACTCGTCACCATAATCCTGTCGGGACGAAAGCTCAGAAAGTGCCTTCGATATTCGCACGTTTCCGCGATAAAAAAAGATGCTCCGAGAACGCTCGCAGCACGATTTCCGAAATCGGGAACCATGCTGCCGACAACAACCGTCGCCGGCACTTCGAGCGCCTGCACGATCGCGCCTGCGAGCGCCGTGCTCGTCGACTTTCCGTGCACGCCGGCGATGCCTGTCGCAT
>JBKGYS010000094.1:0-10791 GCA_046545955.1 Spirochaetales bacterium
ACCTGGTGCTGACCGGCGTTGACCGGCCCGCCTTCGTAACGCGGCCTCGCGCGGGCAAGCGACCGCGTCTGCCCCTCAAAGACGGTAACGAGGTCCACCAGCTGCCCGCCCTCGAGCATGACAATGAAGTCCGAACACCGCCGCGCCTGCTGCAGGTCGCTCGTGCTCATAACCACCGTTGTCGCGTCGCCGGCAAGACGTATCAGCGTTTCCAGCCGGTTCGAGGCGACCGGGTCGTGTCGTTCGGTCGGGTCGTCGAGAATGAGCAGATCCGGCTCACGAATCACCGCGCGCACCAGCGACACCGTCTGGGCGACGGGAGTCGAAAGCTCCGCAGCACGCCTCTGCAGAATGCGCCCGATCGTATCCTCAAGCCCGAGCGCCGACAGCGCCTCGGCCACGCGACGACGCAGCTTGCGCTTCGACCAGATGCCGTCGGCGCGGAGGGGATACACGATATTCTCGAACACGGTGCCGGGAAACAGATACGGCTCTTCGAACACCATCGCCGTTCGACGCCGCGCCCGCTCGGCACCGATATCCGTGTTGAAAATACTTACGTCGCCGAAGCGGATATCACCGGAGTGCCTTCCGCTGCCGTGAAGGTCGAGAAGCCTGTTGAGCGCCCGAAGCAGCGTACTTTTTCCGCCGCCGGATTCACCGACCACCGATACGAATGCCCCGCGCGGAATTCTGAGGCTGATGTTGATAAGCGCCGGCACCTGGCCATACAGGTAACTGAACCGGTCAAACTCAATGTACTGCCTTTCATCGGGCATCCACATAGCGCAATCGCCTATTCACCCTAAGTATACTATACGCGCTGCAATCAGGCGAAGACGGCACAATTGCGCCACTCGCGCATTCGGGCTACCCTGAGAAGGTGGCAAAGATAATCCAGTTTCCCGGCGGCGATTTCCACGAGAACGGCGAAACCGACGGAGATACGTTTCCGTCGAACTACAGTCGCTATCCCAACCTGATGCTCTTCGAGCTCGGCCTCTCCGAAGGCGAAGTGGACATGCTCATCTCAGGCGACCCCGCCTCCCGCGGAATGCTGTTTGAACTCGCCCCCGAGCTCTCCGAGGACGACCTGCCGGCAGTCCCCATTCTTCGCTACGCGCACGCGCTCCTCACCGAGATTCAGGACGCGGAACCGGTTAGAGCGACCGCCAAAGGAAATCTTCCGGCCGCGCTCGTCAAGTCGCTCCACGCCGGCGCCTACGCGGACGCCGAGCTCTTCGCCGACCGCGTGGCCCGGGAAGGCGACAGCATAATGCTTTCCTGGACTCGACACCTGTGTCAGTCCGGAGGCCTTCTTTCCTACCGCGCCGGCAAGTTCCAGCTTACGAGAGCCGGGCACGCGGCAATGGAAGCATCGAACTATTCGGAAATATATAGGTTGATGTTTGAATGCCACCTTCGTAAACCGCAGCTTCTCGACCGCTACGACCGTTATGAAGACGACGGCGCCATAGGCGAGAGCCTCCCGTTTCTCCTGTTCGCCGCGCGCGACAGCAACTATGAGTACCTCTACGAGGAGGATTTCGCCGCGCTCGTCTACGCGGTGTCCCCCGACTCGCTCTTCCAGACCGACAAGCTCAGTCGCGCGGTCGCACTGAAGCTGTTCCGACGCTTCGGCGAACCCTTCGGCCTGTTCGCTCCCGGTCCGGCGTTTGAGCCACCGGTGAACACCGGCCGGCACAGCTACGACGGCTTCGGCCGATGGTGGCGAACGCCGGTGTTCGACCGGGTATTCAAATGGCATGTCGATCCCCCGCCGCGGGGGGTAATGCGTCCCGAACAGGCCGCCATTCGCTGGATGGACGCAGCGCACGAGTTAGAGCTCGGAATGGACCGCGAGCGTGACCAATTGGCGAGCCGGGATATCGAAAGCTATTGCCTTCGCGCGATCGAGCGCTGCCCGGAAGATCCGGACGCCTACGTCGTCTGGGCCCGACTGCACGCCGAGGAGGCTGAAACCGCCCTTGCTATCATCGACCTTGGAGAAACCATGTCAGCCGACCTTGAGCCGGACACGCCCGAGGACGTGAGCCCATGGAGCGATCACGAGTTCCGAAATGTCATGCGGCTGCATATTATGCGGGCGGAAATACTGCTCGAGCTGGGAAGATACGAAGAAGCGTTCGCCGAATACGAGTGGCTGCTCGAGGTCGACCCGTACGATTCAATCGGCGCGGCCGACTCGTACGCCCCCGCGCTTATAGAAAGCGGCCGCTATACGCAGGCGGAGAAGCTTCTGAACTCGGTCGTCGGCGAGGACGATCCCTTTGCTATGTGGAATCTCGTGCTCACCGCCTTCGCCCTCGGCGACAAACAAACCGCGGCTCAACGCCTTGCGCAGGCCCATGAAATGAACCCGTACATAAGCGAGCGGCTTCTCAACCGCAGCCTCGCGCCCATGCCGGACGAATACGTGCCCGGCGAGCGCAGCGAAGCGATCGTATACGAGCACCAGGCCTTCGCCGCCTGGAAATCCGTTCCGGCAGCGAGAGAGTGGCTGAAGCGGCATCGACCTCGGCTTCGGTGACCGCGGAAGAGATAGACAGGAACGAATCACCAGGATGCGCTCGCTGTCCGACCATAGTTAATTTAAACTTATTGCATTGACAGTTTCCCGAAGAGATGATGCCTTTGCGAGGGACAATCGTTAACCGCAGCAAAGGAGGCTATGCCGTGAGTGACCAGAATGCCAGTCAGACGGACCAGGGCTACAAGCAGGATGAGGACTACGATCCTGACTTTCCGATACGGCACGTGCCGCAGGAGGAGCGGCGATCGTTACAGTCGATCGCAGTAGTACTTCTCGGCTTCACCTTCTTTTCGGGTACTATGATCGCCGGGGCGAGCCTCGGCGCATCGTATCCGTTCGCCGATCTGCTCTGGGTTCTGCTCGTTGGCAACCTGCTGCTCGGAATCTACGTCGCGGTTCTTTCGGTCATCGCGGCGCGCACGGGGCTTACAACGGTCTTGCTCGCCCGCTACACGCTCGGAGACGGCGGGTCGAAGCTTGCGAGCCTTTTGCTCGGCGGTACGCAGGTGGGTTGGTTCGGCGTTACCGTTGCCTTCATGGCGCTGCCGTTCGCCGACGCGCTCGGGCTGCCGGATGCCGCTCTACCGGCGCTTATGGTGCTCTGGGGTGTGCTTCACGGAGCGACGGCGTATTTCGGATACCGCGGAATGGAAAAGCTCAGCCTCGTGAGCGTTCCGCTTCTGCTTGTCGTCGGATTGGTTTCGGTCGCGATCGCAATCCGTGACGCCGGTGGCATGGGCGAGATCATTGCAATGGAACCGACCGAGACAATGACGTTCGCCACCGCTCTGACGGTTATCGTGGGAACCTTCGCCAGCGGCGGAACGCAAGCTCCCAACTGGGCGCGGTTCGCGAAGACCGCAAAAGTCGCGTTTATCGCCGCATTCCTCGCCTTCTTTGCCGCCAACGCGCTCATGGTGCTCTTCGGGGCCTTCGGTGGTCTTGTCTACGACGAACCCGACCTTGCCGAGGTACTTGCCATACAGGGACTGGCATTGTTCAGCGTGTTATTCCTCACGCTTAACCTCTGGACAACCAACGACAACGCCGCCTACGCGTTCGGGGTCGCCGGCGCCGAGGTGTTCAACGTGAACCGAAAACGCGTATTCGTTGTAGGAGGGAGCGCGATCGGCGTGGTCCTCGCGATCACCGGCATCTACGACATGAT
The DNA here is from genome assembly GCA_046545955.1 of Spirochaetales bacterium. Taxonomy (GTDB): domain Bacteria; phylum Spirochaetota; class Spirochaetia; order DSM-27196; family SKKC01; genus SLAN01. The sequence continues at coordinate 3,723 of JBKGYS010000094.1, forward strand.
TATGCCGTGGCTCGAGGCGCTCGGTACCTATATACCACCCCTCGGCGGGGTAATCATCGGCGATTTCTTTTTCGTGTGGCAGGGGAAGCTGCCGCGGCTCGAACACATCACCTTCGCTCGGATTCGCTGGAGTGCCGTACTCGGCTACGCGCTTGGCGTGCTTGCAGCGCTTCTCGTACCCGGTATTCCGCCGCTTAACGGCATTATCGGTGCGATTGTCGGCATGCTCGTCTTCCGCCCGCTCGTGGCAAAGCTGAAAGGCGCCGAGCACACGGTACACGAGAACGCCGAGTACGTCGGATAGCCGTCCGCGCACGCACGTGCCCGCCGCGGCTGCCCTTTGGCGCCCGCGGCGGGCGAATGACATACAAAGAAGGGAACCTGAGGACTATGCTTGATCTTCTGATTCGAAAAGCTTCCACCGTACACCGCGATGAGCCGGTGGACATCGCGGTCGTCGACGACCGTATTACCGATGTGCAGCCGGTAATCGACGCTGAGGCACGAACGGTAATCAACGCCTCCGGCAAGCTTGTAACCCCGCCGTTTGTCGACAGCCATTTTCACCTTGACTCGGTTTGGACCGGTATTCCCAACGAATCGGGTACCCTCAAGGAAGGCATCGATAACTGGGCCGAATACAAAAAGACAACGCTCACCGTCGACGACGTCTACGCACGCGCGAGAGCATACTGCCGGCACGCGTTTGCCATGGGTATTCAGGCGATTCGCTCGCACGTGGATATCTGCGACGAGAAGCTTCGGGGCCTCGAAGCGCTCGTTCAACTGCGAAAGGATATAAGATCCAAGGTCGATGTTCAGCTCGTGGCGTTTCCGCAGGACGGCTACTTCCGGAGCCCGAGCTCGCAGGCGCTTGTCGACCGGGCCGTAGAAATGGGCGTAGACGTCGTAGGCGGTATTCCGCATCACGAGCCCACCGCGCAACTCGGCGCCGAAAGCGTCCGCGCGCTCGTCGAGCTTGCCGCAGACCGCGGACTCCTTGTCGACATGCACTGCGACGAAAGCGACGACCCCAACTCGCGTCACGTCGAGTCGCTTGCCTGGGAAACCCAGCGCTGCCGAATGCAGGGACGGGTCAACGCCTCACACGTCACGTCCATGGCGGTTATGGATCCGTTCTACGTGCAGCGTAAGCTGCTTCCCCTGATGGCAGAAGCCGATTTGAGCCTTATCGCGAATCCGCTCGTAAACGTTTACCTCGGCGGGCATTTCCACCACCCCAGACACCGGGCCATGGCGCCGATCAAGGACCTGATGAAATCGGGCATCCTCGTCGGCTGTGCCCAGGACTGTAACGACGACCCGTGGTATCCGCTCGGAAACGCGGATATGCTCGAGGTAGCGAAAATGGGCGCGCACGTAGGGCATATGATGGGCCGCGAACAGCTTCCGACAATGATCGACACAGTGACTTACAACCCGGCGCGGATCATGCACCTCGAAGGCTACGGACTCGAGGCGGGATGCCGAGCCAACGCGGTCATTCTCGACGCCGACAGTGCCCGCGGCGCGCTGCGCGGAAGCCCGAGACGCGCGACCATTATTCGCGACGGTCGCGTTCAGAACTCGTAACAATACTCACCCGAACCATCCGGTAGGGCTCGAAGCCGGGAGGCCGGTTACGCCGCGGTTCGTTGCGCCATCCTCCGGTATACCCGATTCCAGACGAAGTATAGTACCGCGCCGCTCGGAAGGCCCGCGAGCGCATCGACCGAATAATGGACCGAAGCGTAGCCCATCGATACACCTATCCCGAGAATTACGAACACAATAACCGCGGCCATACTCCGGCTCACTGGGCGAAGCAGAAGCAGAACCACCACGCTCTGCCCGACATGGGAGCTCGGAAACGCACCGCCTGGATCGGGAACGCCGAAGGTAAAGAGAAAGTCGACAAGCGAGGAGAAAATCACCTCGCTCCCGAATAGCCCCTCGCGGTAGTCCAGCGGGCCGGTTGCCGGAAACAATACAAACACTACGACAAACGTCAGGAAAGAAGCGAGAAACACGAACGCAAAACGTGGATAGTCGTGCGGTCTTCGTTCCGCAACGAAAAGAAATGCGCCGATAATAAGCGGAAAGTACAGCACGTACAGCAGATGCATAAGCTCCGCCCAGACGCGCCCCGGAAGAGCCTCGTGCAACCATGCGTGCGGGTTCAGACCGAACACTATCGCGTCCCACTCGGCTACCAGTGGGTCGAAGGTAAACGACGGGCCGTACACGATGCGCGCGAGCGGCCCTACCTGAACGAAGGCAATTCCGATCAATACAAGCGGGTACAGAGCCCACGCCAAGCGCAGCACGCGCGATCTCGGCGGATGCAGGGCGGTATACCAGATAACGACGGCGGCTGCGAGATTAAGCAGCGCGTGGGGCGCGTACTCGGAAGCTTCGCCCCAATGGCTTGCAAGAATCATCCCGGCGAGCAGCAGGTACGTCAAAGCGAGCCTCTCGGCATAGCAAAGCCCAGACCAGGGACCACGTATTCCGGCGTTACACATACGAAACACGTTCGTAGTCCATTCACGTCCACCGGTCAAGCGTCCGGTCCGCCGCGGGGACTGCATTGGGCGGCGACACGGTCTATCGATACATCGGTTTTATTCGTGTTTTTAATTGACAATAACGACAAGCGGGTGTCTGTTGTATTGATACTCACATTTTGGGGGGCAGTCGGCATGCTTGAAACCTTCGATACCATTAACACTGCGGTCAACGATCTCGTGTGGGGGCCGCCGTTTCTCATACTGCTCATGGGCACGGGCGCGTACCTGACGTACCGAATCGGGTTTTTCCAGTTTCGGCATCTCGGACTGGCGTGGAAATTCAGTTTCGGGCGTTTATTTCGCAGAACCAGAGAGGAAGAGAAGGGCTCGATTTCGTCTTTCGGCGCGGTCGCATCCGCAATGGCCGCCACCATCGGGGTCGGAAATATTGCCGGTATCAGTACCGCGATCGCGCTCGGTGGTCCCGGTGCCGTGTTCTGGATGTGGCTCTCGGCGCTTGTCGGAATGGCTACCAAGTTCGGCGAAGCCGCGCTCGGGGTAAAATACCGGAACGTTGAAGCCGATGGTACCGTCTCCGGCGGCGTATTTCACTACATAGAGAACGGGTTGGGACGGCAATGGAAATGGCTCGCTGTTCTCTACGCATTCCTCGCGGGAATCGCGGCGCTCGGTATCGGGAACATGGTCCAGGCAAACACCATGGCCGATTCGCTCGAGACCGGCTTCAACATCCCGCCCGCGCTAACCGGCGTACTCGCGATGATTCTTGTCGGCCTCGTAATCCTCGGCGGAATCCAGCGCATCGCTAAAGCCGCGGTGCGGCTCGTTCCGTTCATGGCGATTGTGTACATGATCGGTGCAGCGATTGTAATTCTCCTGAACATAACCCAGCTGCCGGCTGTTATCGGCGATATTTTCTACTACGCATTCAATCCCCACGCAGCTACCGGTGGATTCGCAGGCGCGGCGGTCGCCGCGAGCATCCGCTACGGGATCGCCCGCGGAGTGTTCTCCAACGAGGCGGGCCTTGGAGCAGCGTCTATCGTGCACGCCCAGGCGAAAAACACGCCGGCCCGACAGGGTATGTGGGGAATCTGGGAAGTGTTCATTGACACCATTGTCGTCGGAAGCATGACCGCGTTCGCGATCCTTATAACCGGCGTCCTCGATACCGGGGAAACCGGACAGGCGCTTGCCACGCAGGCGTTTGCAACGGGGTTGCCGGCCATAGGCGCTGAAATTGTCCTTTTCGGTCTTGTCCTGTTTTCCTATACCACCATGCTTACGTGGAGCTTCTACGGGGAAAAGAGCTGGGAGTACATCTTCGGCTCCAGGGTAGTTATGCCGTACCGGGTCGTATTCATCGCGTTCCTGCTTATCGGCTCGATCGGCGGGCTTGAGTTCGTCTGGTCGCTCGCCGACACATTAAACGGCCTTATGGCCGCGCCTAACCTTATCGCGCTGATTGCTCTCGCTGCAGTGGTTGCGAAGGAGAAAAAGAGCTTTATGACCGGGCTTAAAGAGGGCCGCGAAAAGCTCGGCTGATTCGCTACCGCGCGCGCATCAAATATGTACTTAACCCTGCCTGGAGGCCTTTCGCGGCCTCCCGGCAGACCCCGTTCGTTGTCTTTACCCCTCATGCCGGCACCGCGGAAGCGTAGGTCGGCACCGCTGAAGCATACGTCGGTATCGCGGAAGCGTACCTCGGCACCGTGGAAGCGTAGGTCGGCACCGCGGTCAAAGGCGTCGGCGAGTTCACGATTGCCGACGGTGATGGCTACCCTGATAGCAGTCACTCCGCTCTGTTCAGGGTACCGTAATCCGCAAATACCGATTTTGACACAAAGGGAACACCGCCTGGTACCACCGGCGGCCGTATATACAGCGCAGATGCGGTTGCGAGATGAAGGTGAGAGCGATCATCGCTTACTGTCCGGGCTTTTCTTGATGCTACAGGAGAAGTACTCCGGCGACTCCACCGGCCACGACGATGAGCACCGGATGCACCCGCTCGCCGACGGTAAGAAACAGCGTCATAGCCACAACAGCGATCGCGCCGGTGAGCACTCCATCAATCGCCCCCTCGGCAAACGAAGAGACCGCGAGGACAATCAATGCGAGCACCGCCGGCTTCACCGTGTTCTCCACCGGCACCTGCGTGCGCACCCGCCGCGCAATGAGCACGATCACGGTAAGCAGCACAACAGCCGGTGCGATAACCGCGGCGGTCGCGATCAACGCGCCGGGTACACCCACCAGCTGGAATCCGACAAAAGTCGCCGTATTCACCGCGATCGGTCCCGGTGTCATCTGCGCTATGGTAACAATGTCGGTAAACTCCCGCCCGGTAAGCCACCCCTGCGTTGCGACCACCTCGTGATGAATGAGCGCAATCGTGGCGATCCCGCCGCCGTATGCGCTCAGTCCAACCGATAAAAAGCTTACGACAAGCTGCCAGTACAGTGCGATCACGAGCGCTCCTTCCCGGCGCGTAATCGGGCACGCGGCAGGCCGACTGCAAAGGCAGCGACAATCACAAGCAGCGGATGAACCTCAAGGATGATGAGTGCCGCGAGCAGGACCAGCGCGACCAGCACCGTGTAGATGCTGCGAACCGCTACCTTCGCGTAAATCAGTGCCCCATAGGCGATCTGCGCGCTTACCGCAGCCGCCGCTCCCATCATGAATCGCATGACCACCGGATGCTGCATGTGATCGACCATAAATGCTGCGATCGCGAGCATGACCATGACCGACGGAAGCGTTACGCCGAACACTGCGACGACCGACCCGCTCACACCATGGATATCGCGGCCGAAGAGAAACGCACTGTTCACGGCAACCGGCCCGGGCACCGCGGTTGCTTTTGAGATCCCGGCGGTGAACGCCGACCTGTCCATCCAGTTTCGCGCTCGCACAAGTTCGTAGTCGAGCACAGGAAGCATCGCGTAACCGCCGCCGAATGTCAGCAATCCCGCCCGGAAAAAGACACGAAACATGCGCCATAAACCGGGCCGCTCACTATCGCCGGGATTCGTTTCGTCACCTGCGACCTTACTCACAGCGAAAGCTCCGTACTCAGCGTAATCATGTCGCCGCGAATGACACTCCGTCGCAGCTCGACCGGCCGCTCCCGACCAACCGCCCTCGTGATCCGTTCGGTTACAAACACCGGCTCGTCCTCGCGAATATCGAGCAGCTCCGCCGCCCGCACTCCCGCCCGGCGCGGAGAAAGACTCTCCTGCGCGCGCTCGACATGAACTCCGTATCGGTTCTCGAGAAGATCATAGATCGATGCTTCGAACTCCCGGGGTGCGAGTTTGCTTCCGTCTGCCGGGGTCTTGCCTTCCCCGCGTCGTCTCCGTTCCAGGTCGGCGGCCGCGAGCAGCGCCAGACCCGGGACCACATCAACCGGGAGTGAAATCGTCTCGAAAATGAACGGCCTTTCACCGAGATATCGCAGTCGTTCGAGGGTATACGCGGTGCAATCGCGACGGCCGAGCAGTGATGCGTCGCTCGGGCCAAGTTCCATTTCTTCGAGAGAGAGTATGTGCGTGCGAAGGTCGTATCCCCGCTGCGGAAGGTCCCGGCCGAAGCTGTAGAACCGCAGCAACGACTGCTCGACCTGCTGCGGCTCTACCACCGAGCCCTTCCCCCGCTCGGTACGGATGATCCGCGCATCGCGCAGCTGCCGAAGTGCATTGCGCACCGTCGCTCGAGTGACCCCGAACTCGGCGGTCATCTCCTGCTCGGAGGGCATCGGATGACCCGGCGCGTATTCTCCGCTCGCCACCCGCGCACGGAGAACCGCCGCGATCTGAAGGTAATACGGCTGCGGAGAGTTCCGGTCGACTGCCGGAACCATCGTCAACTCCTTCACGCCGAAAGCCTACTGCATACCTGCTTGTCTAGACAAGTGGACAAAAGCGAGCGCCCGAGGGATGGACGCCGTCCGCCTCCGCCGTGGCGTTCCGCCGCGGGTTACCCCTCCCGCGTAATGCACCTAACCGACGCTTGACACCAGAACATAAGAACCTTGTATTTCAACCGACGCCCCGAAGTCTGGCGGGAATACGGGGTATGTGCCGAGAAGCGGCGCGGACATGACTCACGCGTACGCAAACTGCAGAGTGTCGGGATCCGGCAAGGCGACGCTTCAAGGGGCCGAGTTTTACGCGTTCTCGCTTTCGCCTGATAGAAAAGCCGCGCGCCAGGCTCGGGGCCGAGGGGTTCGACTGGCGGGTGACGGCAACTCATAATCGGCTTCTCGTGCCGGTTCCGCGGCAATATGGCGGTGTGGGGTGTGCGGTTCCGGCTTGCCGGCCGAGGGAGGCTCGAGTATGATTCGCCGTGACCGAGAGGCGGGACGAGGATGAACATCAACCTGAATTCCGGCAATCCGAATTCCGACAAGCTGAGTTCCGAAAGGATCGGTGCGGATATTGAGCGTATTGCGGAGTTCAACGAGCGTGAGCCGCGCGATGGCTACAGCAGGCCGACATTTTCGCCGGCCTGGCGGGAGGCGTGCGACTATGTGA
>JBKGYS010000095.1:0-10736 GCA_046545955.1 Spirochaetales bacterium
CGCTCTTCCTCTCGTTCGCGCTCTTCCTCTTCCTGCCGTTCGCGCTCTTCCTCGGCCTCGCGCTCGGCTTCCGCCTGTTCTCTTTCGGCTTCTTCGAGCTCGGCTATAAGCGCTTCGAGTTCCTCACTATCATCATCATCGTTCTCATTTTCCGCCTGAAGTTCGGAAATCTCCTCCTCCAGCCGCGTGATTTCCTCCTCACGTTCGCTTTGCTCATCCTCGCGCCTTCGGCGGTCGGCGACAATGTCCTCTCGAAGCTCACTCGCCTCGTCGTGCTCTGAGTCCTCGAGTAGAACGCGATCGACCAGGTCAAGCGCACGATCGAGTTCCCCGTCTTCATAGTACTCGCGCGCCAGTCGAAGCGTGTTTTCGTGGGGGCCGGAGGAAGGCTCAGAATCCCCGCCCAACATGCTTCCGATCGTAAGGCCGCCGCCGATCAAAACAGCGACGGCTGCCGCACCAGCGATCGTTGCCCATTTCTTTCCGTACATAGTTGTCCTCACATTAGGCTTCGCGAGACCCGGTTAATCGAGAACATCCAGATCGTCATCGACGCTTTCAAAGTCTTCTTCACCGCCTGTCGAGCGGTCGGTTTCGCTACGCTGCTCTTCGAAGCGCTGCCTCACTACATCCCGCAGCGCCTCTCTACGCTCGCGTGCCTCCTCCTCCCGACGGGCGCGCTCGGCTTCCCGGCGCTCTTCTTCCTCTTTACGGCGTTCTTTCTCATCGATTCGGTCGTTTAGAACCGCTATCATCTCCTCTACAGCGCCTTTTTGCGGAGAATCATCGCGAAGCGACAAGTAGCGCTCGTAGTCGGACAGCGCATCTTCGTAGTTCTCGGCCTGCACGTGAAGGTTCGCTCGATTGCGATACGGTTGGGCAAAGTCCGAGTCCTCTTCTGTAGCTTCGTTAAAATATGTAAGCGCCTGGTCGGTCTCGCCCTCTCGAACGGCGAGATTCCCTTTATTGTACAGAAACTCCGCCCGTCCTTCGTCGGTTTCTTCCATTGCACGGTCAAGAACGCGATACGCCTCCTCGTAATCACCGAGTTGTTCATACGCCGAAGCAAGCTGTTTGTACACCGTCGGATCACCCGAATGCTCGGAGAGGGCCTCTTCGAAAAGCTTCACAGCCTCCTCCGGTTCGTTATTGAGGAAGTGCTCTTCGGCCTGACTCAGCGCTTCGGCCGAAGCGCCGGCTATCGGAAAAACAAGCACCAGGCTTCCTGCCACTATTGCCCCTCGAATGGCTGTTGTCCAAATTCTCCAGAAGTCGATACTCATTGCCGCCTCACTTCCCTTTTACGGCCCCAGGCCGAGTATACTATCAGACTCGAAGCTCGCCCAGATACCTTGAGTTACTCATGGGACTCTCAGGGTGCCCCTGAGTTTGACACCGGCCCCCTGTTCGTATACCTTCGATTAAAACCACGTGCGCGCACCGCACGGTGCTGTGGGGTCTGTAGCCCAATGCCTTTGTTGCTCATCCTTTCTATTATACTCGGCGTTCTGGTGGTTCTGTTTACTGTAATCATCGTACGCTCCATTTTAACACCTCGTCGCGTCGCCTCACTGGCCGATCAATACAAGAAAGGTAACTACTCTTCGGTAATAAAGGGTGCACGAAGGCTTATCGCGAAAGAACCGAGAAACCCCGACGCGCACTACTTCACGGGACTGGCATATCAGGCGCAGGGCAAGGATGAGCTTGCCCTTATGGAGTACAAAACGGTCAATAGCATCGGTGATTTCACGGGCGAAGTGTCCGAACCGCAGTTCCGCCGAAGGATAGCGGAACTGTATGAGAAGTTCAATCAACCCGAAGAAGCGTTGAAAGAATACCTGCTACTTATGAAGTCCGAACCGACCAATGCCGAATACCCGTTCCGGGCAGGGCGGCTATTCGAGGACCGACATAAGACCGAACAGGCCACCGGCTATTTTCGCAAAGCGATAGAGCTCGACCCGCGCCACGGGCCGAGCTTCTTCAGGCTCGGTCGCATTCTGTACCGCACGAAACGCCCTGCCGAAGCAAAAAAAATGCTTCAACAAAGCGTTAAGTTCGACCCCGACAACGCACAGGCGCATTATTATCTCGGAAAAATCCTGAAAGATAACAGAGAATACAACCCGGCGCTTCAATCTTTTGAGAAAGCACAGCGTGACAGCGAATACAAGGTCAAATCGATTATTGAGCGCGGCGGTTGTTATATGAACCAGGGAAACTTCGATCGGGCTGTCGGCGATCTCGAGCGCGCGGTAAAGCTTATTCAGGACGAAAGCTCGAATGAAGCGCTCTACGCCCACTACTTTCTGGGAATCAGCTACGAGAAGTTACGCGATATCGAAAGTGCCGTCTCCGAGTGGGAAAAGGTATACAGTCGAAATCCGAAGTTTAAGGATGTATCGGAGAAGCTCAGCGAGTTTCAGTCGCTGCGGGCCGACGACCGCATAAAAGACTACATGACGGCAAATGACGAGAAGTTCTACGAAATCTGCCGGAGCGTCGCTAGCGCCAGTGAGCTTACCGTACGAAGCGTAACTCCGATCGACGACGGTTGCGATGTCATAGGCGTTGAATCCCAGAGCAAGTGGCGCAACGCAAGACCCATGCCCAAACTCCTTCGGTTCCTCAGAATCACCGACGTCCTCGACGAGGGAAGCGTACGAGCGGTGCACGAAGAAATGCGCCGCCAGAACATAACCCGTGCCGTTATAGTAACGAGCTCCGCGGTTTCAAGCCTCGCCAAAGAGTTTGCAGAAACCCGTCCGATAGACATTTACGACCGTGAGAAACTTCATAAGATGCTCGACAAAGTGCCAATGAGTCATGCCCAGCGATAAGCTGCCTTCAGAATACAGACTGCTGTGCGTATCGGATCACGTTGACCCACTCGTCTATTCCACCCGGGCGCACGAGCGATTTTCGGAGGTCGACTTGGTCCTTTCGGCCGGCGATTTGCAGATGAAGTACCTCGGATTTATAGCTTCGAGCCTGAATAAGCCGGTGGTCTTCGTTTTCGGCAACCATAATCTCGAAGAGCTGAATCGGTTCGAACGACCTCTCCTGATGGCATCCGAGCCGGGTGACCCGAGGTTCTCAAGCGGGCATCGGTACGGGGCAACCTATGCCGATGGGAAAATCGTACACGTAAACGGGCTTATTATCGCGGGACTCGGAGGAAGCATGCGATACAATAATGGAGAGCACCAGTTCACGGAGTTTCAAATGGCCAGGCGAATTGCCCGCTTGATTCCGAAGCTCGTATGGAACAGAATCGCGCATGGGCGGTATCTTGACATACTGCTTACGCATGCTGCTCCCCGAGGTATTCATGATCGAAAGGACAGATGTCATATCGGCTTCAAGTCGTTTCGATGGTTTATGCGCAGGTTTAAACCGCGATACCTCCTGCACGGCCACATTCACCTGTACGACCCGAACGAGCCGCGCGTGACAAGATATTTCAAGACCGATGTGATAAACGTATACGACCATTACGTTCTGGAATACAACGACACACTATGACGTCACCCTTTATCGAGACCCAGGCCAGCGACGATTTTAACAAGGCACGGACTCAGGCAATCGTATACCGTATCCTGAACCTGCTTACGCCCCGGAACGAGGAGATGCTCAGTCTGCAGGAGGTGAAAGAAGTCCTTCGCCCCCGCACCGAAAGCTACCGCGGACTACAGACGGTACCGGTTTCGAGAATCGTTGGGAGCGAAGGCCGCTACCGTGATTTCAACCGCCACTTTCTGCCAAAACGCGAGGAGCTCCGTAAGCGATGGATGAACGTCGATAAGGCACATCTTCAGGACGTGAACCTTCCGGCGATTCAGCTGTATGAAATCGGCGGGCTCTACTTTGTGCGGGATGGTAACCACCGCGTTTCAGTAGCTCGAAGTCAAGGCGTACAGGATATCGACGCCGAGGTCATATCGCTCAAGTCCGAAGTTAAACTCGATCCGGACCTTACGAGGGAGAAGATAGAGCAGGCGGTGATCCAGTACGAGAAGAAACGCTTCTACGAGGAGACCGACTTTCCGAGACTTGTCCCCGATTACGAACTCGAATTTACCGAGACCGGTCGCTACGACGAGATCAAGCACCACATCCTTGTGCACAAGTACTACATTAATCAGGGCGTCGAGGATGAAATCCCGTTCGAGACGGCGCTCCTTTCCTGGTACCACGGAGTCTACGAACCCATTGTGAGCATTATTCGTTCCGAACGGCTCCTGCGCAACTTCCCCGGCAGAACCGAAGCCGACTTGTACACGTGGCTTGTCAAGCACTGGCACATCCTCAAAGAACAGCATGGGGAAAGCTACAGCATGAAAGACGCCGCGCTTGATTTTGCCTACAGCCATGGACGAGGCATTCGTAACGTATTTCGCAGATTTATCGACCGCCTTCGCCGTCGAACCAACGACCCTGATTCTGTACTCGCGGAGGCGCACAAGCGTCCTGCCGATGAATCCGGCGACAAAGACCTCCACTACGAAATCACCACGCCTGCGGGTTTCGCGACTGAAAACCGCAACTTAAGACTTCTTTCGAAGGTGGTGTTAGATCGGCCAGGGGCCTGATACGAGCCAGACTTCCGAACGTTGGCGGAGTTCATGGAGAAACACCGCCGCACCCTCGCGTTCGGCACGTTCGGCTGAGTCGAAATCACCGAGGTCAAGCTCCCCGCTGTCAATCTCACTCCGGGCGAGAACGTCTCCCGCGTCATCTACAAGCGTGGCCAGGACCCGGTCGCCGCTGTGTTCAACCATCCATCCTGGACTCTCACCATCAGATGCGTCGCTTCGAACCAACTCCGGAAAAACCGCATCGCTCAGCTCGAAGTCGAGGGTACGCAATTCGAACTCGGAAATCGACTCTCGGCCTCCTCTGTCCACAATCCGAAGCGAGTATGTTCCCCGAGGAATCGATTCCCCGTCCGGCGGAAGAAGGTACGAGGAACCTATCCAGGTACGGCCGTCCCAGCGGCGCCTCTGCCACGAGTCGGCGGACAATGTCCAATCCAGCTGTGAGTCGTCTTGAGACAGGGTTAATTCGTCGAGTAGCTCTTCACCGTCCTCGTGCGACACGTGTAAGAACAGCGACAAGGCCTCGCTGCGCTCGTCGGTTTCGGGATTGTAGGTAGCTATGGTGTAGTAGCGTACCGAGCGAATCGAGGGCGCTTCTCCGGTACATGTGGGGAGAACTGACACGATCAGGAGAAACACTGGAAGCACGCGCAGGAGCGAAGTACTCCGCCCCCGGGACGCGCCGTGAGAAACCTTAGTAACTCTTCTGATTCTGGATCTTGCGCTGCTTCTTGAGCAGCTTCCGCTCGAGCGACTTTCGCTTGCGGTTCTTGATCGTCGAGGGCTTTTCATAATACTCACGCTTCTTCCACTCGCGAATAATGCCTTCTTTCTCGACCATTCGCTTGAAGCGCTTTATGGCACGCTCGAGATGCTCGTTGTCATCAATCCTGATGTACGCGATACGTAATCACCCCCTTTCCGGGACAGTTGTCACCGCTTCAGGGGGCTAGTGTATTCAAAAGCCCGCGCGTGTCAACGGCCGCATTCGAGAGAAACCACTCAGGATCAACCGAAACACCTCCGATTCTCACTTCCCAGTGAAGATGCGCCCCGGTTGCGAGTCCGCTCGCGCCAATTCGCCCGATCGGTTCCTTTGCCATGACAAAGTCACCCTCATCCACCGCGATCGAGTCAAGATGATAGTAGACGGAAAAAACACCAGGCATATGCTCGATTACTACGCTCCGACCGCTGACAAGACGATCGGCGGCCAGACGGACGACACCGTGAGCGCCGGCAAGCGTTTCGGTTCCTGTCGGGGCGGCGTAGTCGACCCCATTGTGAACACTCCGGCTCTCAGAGCCTCCATGGTATTCGTAAATCCTTCGATCTCCGAATTCTGCACTCGTCCGGTTGGGGTCGACCACCGGCGTTACGAACGTTCCCGGATTATAAACAGCGCCCGGTTCGGACGAAGACAGCAGACGGTTGAGCTCGCGCCGCTCTTCGCTGCGTCTCGGGTCGGGATCGGTAATAAGAGAGGTGAGCTCACGATTCAATGCGATTGTCATGGACGCGAACTCGCCCCGCCCGAGGGTCAGGGGTCTATCCAACTGCGTGGAGTAGTCGTCGAAGTGAACTCTCGCCCTGACACGCCAATCACCCGGCTCTGCTACCGGCGAAGCGGCGAGAACATTCGCCCAGACCGTGTCGCCTGTATCGGTGTGAAACGCTGCGGCAGGAACACTGCTGTGCTCGCTACCATCCGGATCGAGGAGGTAGAAACGAACCTCCTGCGCGTTTCCCCCGGTTATATCGAGAGAAACGCGGAACGGCGTACCCTGCACTGCTTGATCGGGTACCGACAGACTGAGTTTCGACTCCAGCGCGTGTCCCGTGAAAGCGACGGTGAGAACAAGAACGGTCAACAGCGAAAAGAACAGCCGGCCGCCGAAAGTCGGTGAAAAAGGAAAGGGACGAGACCGATGCTGCCCGCGATTCTTCGCAACAGCCCGGTTCTCCCACAAGTGCCGCATTAGGTTCCTCCGCGTCTCATGTCGAGCACCACCATCTGAAGGGTTTCTACACCCTGATAATGGTTGGTTCCGATCTCAAATACAACGTCAACCGTATCGCCGGTCGAAAAATCCACCCCGAGACGCTCGGCTGCGTTCCAGTATACCGCCGGCCACTTGTGAACACCGGCATCGATGAGAAGCTTCAGGTGTTTCGGCGTACCTTTCCCGATAAAATCCGCTTCACTGAGGCGCAACCCCCGGCTCATGAATACCAGCGGCGGATGCTCTTGTCCAAAAGGTGCGAAAGTGTCGACAACCTGCTTCACATCGGGCTTCATATGTGACCTCGGAAGCTCGGCGTCCACCGAAAGCAATGGTTCTTCCGCCTCGTCGAGGACAATATTCGGGATCATAGCGTCTACGCGCTGCTCAAGCTCGTCGAATCGCTCGAGTTCGAGATGGAATCCGCCGGCGGCGTCGTGCCCGCCCCAGTCTTCGAGAATATCGTCGAGCTCGCGGAGAAAATCGGTAACAGTGAACCCGCGCATCGCTCGCACGCTGCCTACCGCGCGTTCTTCCACTTCGGCAACGACGGCGGCAGGCGTATTAAACATGCGGGCAAGCCTGCCGGCGACAATTCCGGTTATTCCGCGGTGCACGGTATCGTCACGAACCATAATAAACCGGCCGTCGCTCTTGTCGTAACTTTCGCGCGCCTTCGGCAGGACGCGCTCCCACGCTTCTTCGCCGATTCTGCGCCTGTCTCTGTTCAGCTCGATAATCTCATCGGCGCGTTTCATACAAACGTCCCGGTCATCGCTGATAAGCAGTTCAACTGCCTTATCGGGTTTACCCATGCGTCCGGAAGCGTTGAGAACCGGCGAAAGCGTCCAGCTTACATCCCGCGCGCGAAGCGACCGGCCGGCGAGTCCGAGCCGTGAAAGAAGTTCGCGCATACCCGGGTTCGCCGTGGTAGCGAGCGCCCGCAGCCCCTGCTTCACGAGTATGCGGTTTTCATCCAGCATCGGCATAAGGTCGGCGATCGTGCCGACCGCCGGCAGATCGAGCTTCTCGGAGTATCCTACGCCGAGCCTCGGATGCTGCCCGATAACGAATATGCGGTAGAGATTGATGAAAACATCGAGCTCGCTCGGCTTCTCGCTCGCGTATACGGCCATGCGCGACTGCTCCCGCATGCGCAGGAGGCTTTTACCCTGAAGCTTCGGGTAGAGCTTGTGAACCTGCGGGGCAATGTCGAGAACGTTAATTTCAACGCCGTTTCCAAAGACCTTCGAAAGGAGCTTCTGCTGCGTTCGCTCCTCGTAGACGATAATGGCCTGTCCCTGGAGAAAGGTAAAAAGCCGTGTCGATTCAATACTGACCATACCCGGAACGAGCGTCTCGGTCAGACGGTCGGTTTCCACGAGGTTTACCAGTTTTACCGCCTCGATAACCACGGTATCGTTGCCCGGGTACGCGTTTAGAAGCACGACCGGCTGCTTGTAAAGCTCGGTGTCGCCGAAAATCAACGCCCAGCGAAGCTTGGCGGCGAGTGCGGATCCGCACAGCCCCTCAAAGGGATAACCGGAATCCGGGGTTTTGGGGTTGATTATGGCTACCGCCGGCGGAACTTCTTCGGGAACATTGTGGTGGTCGACGACGATCGTATCGATACCGCGTTCGGCCGCGTGATTCACAACCGGGGCGGCGGTTATCCCGCAGTCAACGGTAATAATGAGCGTCCCGTCGGTGTCGCGGAAGCGGTCGACCGTGTCGAATCCTATGCCATAGGGCTCATCGCCCATCGGCACCGCCCATTCCACTTCGAGATCCATTTCGCGAAGCGTCCGCACAAGCACCGCCGTCGCGGTGATCCCGTCGGCGTCGCGATCACCAAACACAAGTACCCGTTCCCCCTCGGTGCGGGCCTGCTGTATCCGATCAACGGCGTCCTCCATCTCTTCAAAAAGAAACGGGTTGTGAAGATATCGGGGGTCCTCTTCGAGGATATACTGAACCGATTCAGAGTCGGTAATACCACGCCGGGCGAGAATCGCTGCCGGAAGCAGATCGATGTTATACCGCTCGGCCGCGGCACGAACCGCGACGGGATCGATCTCCTGCTTCTGCCACCTCATAGGGCGTTGTGTTCCTCGAGAATCATCGACCCGGTACCGCGAGAGCCGGAAGATTCTCCGTCTACGCGTATCGCTTCGAGCACCCGCATTCGCGCCGGGCTCATGTCGACCGAATCCCCGGCGTACAGCGTGCACAGGGGGTCACCGGCCCGGACGTGATCGCCGGGTTTCACCGCGAGCTCGATGCCGGCGCCGGGATCTACCGCGTCCTCGGCTCGGCTACGTCCGGCGCCGAGCGCGACACTCGCCCGACCAATCAGGTAGGAATCCATAGCCGTAACCTCCCCGGAGGCTTGAGCCGGTATCGTTTCGCTTTTCGGGGCGCGAAGCGACCGGATCTTTTCGGCGGATAACTTTGACGTATCGCCTCCCTGGGCTTCTACATTAGCGAGAAACCGCTCCATGGCGCTTCCATCGGATATTGCCCGACGACACCTCGCCTCTCCGTCCTCCACCGAAGAGGCTATTCCCGCCGCGACAAGCATCCAGGCGCCGAGACGATAGGTTACCTCCATGAGGTCTTGCCGGCCGGCGCCGTTGAGGCACGCGATGGATTCTTCGACCTCGAGGATATTGCCGACCATGTTGCCGAGCGGGGCTTCCATGCGGGTAATACTCGCCGCGACAGGCCGTCCGAGCGACTCGGCCGAGGCGATAAGGCTTTTCGCGAGCTTGCGCGCATCGGGGAGCGTTTTCATAAAGGCTCCCGAACCGCACTTAACGTCGAACACAAGCGCGGAGGCTCCTTCGGCAAACTTCTTCGAAAGGATACTCGCCGTAATAAGCGGAATGGATTCCACGGTGCCCGTGACATCGCGCAAGGCGTACATTATTCGATCGGCGGGCACAATGGACTCACTCTGACCGGTCATTGCGTACCCGTTTTCGCCGACAATCCGGGAAAAGTCCGCCGGTGAAAGCGCGGTTGTATAGCCGGGTATACTTTCGAGTTTATCCAGAGTGCCTCCGGTATGACCGAGACCGCGGCCGCTCATCATAGGCACCTGGACACCGCATGCGGCAACCGCGGGAGCGAGTATAAGGCTCACTTTATCTCCTACCCCGCCGGTGGAATGCTTGTCCACGAGCGGACCAGGAAGCGCCGAAAGGTCGATGACCTCCCCGCTTCGTATCATAATATCAGTCAGCGTGCCGGTCTCTTCAGGGCTTAGTCCCTGGAAATACACCGCCATAAGCCACGCGGAAAGCTGGTAGTCCGGTACATCGCCGGAGACCACGCCGAAGACGAGCTCTTCGAGTGATTCCTTCGAGTTGGTACCACCCTGTCGTTTTTCAAGAATAGTATCGAGTACGCTCATGACATCTGGTCCTTATTGCAGCAACGGTAGCACGACAGTGCCTCTTTGAATATACGCAGCGCGCGGCTACGCCGGCCCACCTCGAAGCCACGTTCGATCGACGACACTGTATACTACGCGCGAACAATTCGCCGCGATTGACGTCGGAACGGACAAATACGTGCTACACTTGGCGGAGTTCTATGAAGTACAGCCTGTTTATAGACCTTGACGGCGTTCTCTGCGACTTCGACGGCGCGGTACAAACGCTTCTCGGCAGACCGCCCGAGGAGCTCGATCCACGCGATATGTGGCCCCGACTCGCCCGCACTCCCGGCTTCTACGAGAACCTTGCCTGGCTCCCCGACGGTCGCGAACTGTGGAACCACGTGGCCGGTTACTCACCGACCATACTCACCGGCCTGCCTCGTGGAAACTGGGCCGAGCCTCAGAAACGCGCCTGGTGTCGCCGCGAACTCGGCGAGGACGTACCGGTTATTACCTGCATGTCACACGAGAAGACCGAAAAAGCACGTGAGGCGGCCCCCGGTTCAGCCGCGATGGTACTTGTCGACGACAGGCTTTCGGTAGGCGAGCGGTGGGAAGCCGCCGGCAATATTTTTATACATCATCGCAGCGCGCGCGAATCCATAGCCGCTCTGAGGGCCCTCGGCTTCGAATAGCGCTACCGTGCGTCGCCGCTGTGCGCGCTCTCGAATTCGCCTGGCACAGCAGCGC
>JBKGYS010000096.1:0-10647 GCA_046545955.1 Spirochaetales bacterium
GTAGCGCCGCTCGGGTACGCGAATACTTCCGCGCACGACGTCGTCGCCCACGATCCGCGCCACGGGGGTTCCCACATCCACAATATTCCCTTCTTCTATGTCGATGTTTGTAATCCTGCCCGACACGGGTGCCCGCACGGTAGTGTAGCGAAGCTGTAACTCCGCGAGATCGAGCTGCCGCTCCGCCGCGCGAACCGCCGCCTCTACCTCATCAAGGTCTTCCTCGGTCGCTCCCTCCTCGAGAATGCGAAGCTGCCGCCGTGCGTTTTCAAGCTCCGTCTGAGCGCGCCGGAACTCGTTTTCGGCGGCCTCGAGTCGTGACTGGGAGACGGTGCCCGCATCGGCGAGTCGGCGCGTGCGCTCGAGATCGCGTTCTGAGGTTTCGATCTCCGATTCCGCCTGGCTAACATCCGCTCGCGCGCTTTCGACTTCCTCCTCGCGCGCGCCGCGCCGCGCGGCCTGCAGCTGGCTCTCGCGCACTTCAAGGTTAGCCCGCGCCTGCTCGACCTCGAGCCGGGCCGAGTCATCCTCGATCTCGGCGATCGTGTCGCCGGCTTCCACCTCCGCGTTTTCATCCACGGCGACCGAAACAATTTCACCGTTGTGCCGCGCGACTACGTTCGCCGTGCGGTCGGCGGCCAGAGAGCCGCTATAACGCGCGGTTTCCGAAAGGCTGCCACGCTCGGGGTAAGCAAGGCGTACCGGGACGCCTCGAATCTCCTGTTCCTCTTCGAACACCGACATAACCAGCTGTATAAGCGGACTCCCCACGAAGATAAGGGTCACCCCTGCGATTACCGCCGAAAGCAACAGACGCGAGCGTTTCATGCTGTTCCACTCCTCGCCTGTCCCGCTGTGCCGCCGGAAACAAACAGGGCGCGGTCGGCTTGAAGATGGGTGCGGACCATCTCAATTTCTTCGTCGAGGTTCTCAGGAGGGACAATGCTCAGTTGAAGCAGTACGCCCGAAGCGAAGGTGCGAAGGAGAAATCGACGGTGCTGGTAGGTTTCCGAACCGTAGATTTCGCCCTGATCGCGCCCCTGCAGGTAGAGCTTTTCGAGCTGGTCGCAGAGCCGGTCTAAGTGCGAGGAAAACATATCCATGCGGACGGCCTCGCTGAACATGCTGTGGAGAATCGGATGGACGCGGCGCAGCAGATCGAGCCCGACGCTCTCGAGCGCGTGCATTTTCTGCTCATAATTGCCCGGCTCGGCGATGATTCGGTCCACTGCGTCGTGAAACTCTTCCCACGTCTCGTTCACCGCGTGTCGAAACAGGTCCCTCTTGTCGGTGAAGTAGGTGTAAATTGTCCCCGGCGCGAGCGATGCCCGCTCGGCGATATCTTTGAGCGTTGCCCGTTCGAACCCGAGTATGCCGAACGAATGGTAGGCAGCTTCAAGGATTCGTTTTCGTTTTCCGGCATCCGGTCGTCTCGACATGGTCGCGTATTGTCTCCGATAGAATTGTTGAATATCCGTTCAGGAATTTCAAGGATAATCACGCCGCGCTTTAGGGGTCAAGCCGCGTGCGGGGATTCGCCTTCAGTTGACCGCCTGTCGACGCACGGATACGATGGCGCGCAATGTCGAGCACAGCGCTCTTCGCCGGCTCCTTCGGGCCGCTTCTAACTACACTTATGGATAACGCCGCCGCGGCGGGCGAAGCGGTGGCCTGTGCCGATACGCAGGCGAGCACGGCTTCGTGGAAGTCGGACAGGCTTCACGTGCCATGGTCGCCGCGTTCTCCGCTTTCGGCGCGGTCGCTCACGAGCGCGTGCGTGAACGCCTGCGGAACGGTCGACCGCGCGGTGCTTGTTATCGCGCCGGCTCGTTGCGGGGCGTCGCTCGTCGATGCCGGAATTTCGGAGATAGAGCGCTATCTCGACGACGAGCTTCGGTCGGTCGTGTATCTTTCGCGCGAGCTCCTGCGTCACTTGTCGGCGTATACGCCGACGACGGAGGCGGGACCGACCGCCGGTTCCCTGATCATTGCCGTCGCCGAACCGGAAGACGCGGTGGGCGAGAGCATGCGGTCGCTTGTCTACGGAGCGGTGGGGGCGTTTCTGTCGACGCTGCTCGACCATTACCGGGAGAGTGGTCCGCCGGTGTACGGGTTTATAGGGCCTGACTCCGAGGAACAGGCAGGCGCCTACGCCTCGTTTATCGAGACCGAGTGCCGCGAGCGTGCGGGAAGAATCCGCGGGCGACTGCAGCGCTACGGCAAGCGCACGGCGCTGCGCTCGCTGTTCCGGTCCTGAAAAACATCGACATAAAGTCTTCGAAATGGAGTACAGAATAGCATGAAAATCTGGATCAGATACTTCCTCGGAATTGTAGCAGGCGTTGCGATCGGCTTCTTCATCGACGATCTGGAGGCAAACACGGCAATCTGGGAAGAACTCTCGGAGCTCGCGGTAAACGTTGGTACGTATATGCTCATTCCGCTGGTGTTTTTTGGAACGATCGTGTCGGTTCACGATCTGCGGGAAAACGAGCGTACGATAGCAACGTTTGCGAAGGCGATTGCCGCAATGCTTGTGTTTACCAGTATTGCGATAGGCCTCGGACTTTTTGCGGTGATTTTTATCAATCCGGGTTCGCTTCCCATTATTCTCGAGGAGCCGCCGATTCCAACACCGCCTACGCTCATCGGCCTGCTGCAGGAGGCGGTTCCCGCTAATGCGTTATCCGCGCTTTCGCTCGAGCCCGAACATCTGATCTCGGCGCTGGTCCTGGCGGTTGCGCTTGGTGTTACGATCGCCTCGGATAACCGTTACGCGGCACTCCTCGAGGATATAAGCGATGGCCTCTGTCGCGTCTTCTATCGGATTAATGGGGTGATCGTGCAGGTGCTCGGAATCGGTCTTGTTGCAGTTACCGTGCATACGGTGCTCACCGTCCGGACGCTCGGGGATCAGACGTTTTTCGGTCCCATAATTCTTGTGATCGGGATATCCGCGGTTGTGCTCACGCTTGGAATCTATCCTCTGTTTGTGTATTTGTTCGGAGGTCGATGGAATCCCGCACCGTGGCTGCTCGGCATGGTGCCGCCGGCGCTCGCAGCGCTGCTTTCGGGGAATCTGTACTTCGCCGGAGGTTCGTTCGCGTATCTCGGGCACGAGAACCTGGGTGTCAAACGTCAGGTAGGCGGCGCGCTCGTACCGTTTACGCTGCTTTTCGCGCGTGCCGGCAGCGCGATGGTGGCGGCGATGGCGTTTATCGTGGTGCTGAACTCGTATTCGGGTCTCGACGTAGAAATCGCGGATGTTACCTGGGTAGCGCTCAGCGTGTTTGTTTTCTCCTTCGGCCTTGTAGCGGTTCCCGGGTCGGGGGTACTTGTCCTTCTCGGTATGCTGTCGGCGGGCCATGGTCAGGGCTTCGAAGAGGCGTTTCTTATCGTGCGCCCGGCAGCGCCAATCCTGCTCGGGATAGCCGCGTATGTCGATGTTATGACCGCGGGCGCCATCCTTCGGATCGTTGCCGGAAGCGAACGCCAGCGGGCGCTGCCGGACGTGCAGGACTACATCTGAGAGCTCGGCCGCGCGGTGCGGGCCGGGGCGGTTGCATGTCTGGAGCGTCGTCGCGAGGGGCTCGGTGGCCGGCCGCTCGGGCGAATGGTCGCGGTGAATCGCGTCGGCTCGGGCGAATGGTCGCGGTGAACCGGGACCGCGCGGTCCGGTCGGGCCGGCCACTCAGAACGTAATTCGAAGCCCAAATTGGCCCGAGATCATGAGTGTATCCCACCACGGCAGCGATTCTTCGGTATCAAGAAGACGGGCGACAGGCGTGAATCCTCGGAGCTGGGTATGAATACCCAGCTGTTCGCTTAGTTTCCAGAATCCCCCGAAGCGCAGCTCGGGGTACAGGTAGCGCAGATCCGAATAGAAGTAATCCTGGAGCTTTTCGGTGTCGGACCCCTCAATTGGGTTAATCGGAGCGCGTAAGAGGACGCTTGGGCTAAGCCCCGTGGTGAGTACGAGCTGATCGCCGAAGGGAAACCCTACGTCGACCGGAGCCGAAAGGAGAATACCGAGCGTACCGGCGACTTCGCGCCCTTCCTGCGGCGCGGTTTCTATCTGAGTGGGGACCGCGCGTCCGCTACGCTCATCGGACACGTCTTCTTCTCCGGTAAACGCGTAGTCCTTGTACCACAGGTCAACGCCCGGGGCCACGGATAGCTGCCCATCCCACGGGAAACTCAGCCCCAAAGGCACGTGTAATGCGATACCTGAGAAGGTGAGAAGCGGGCTCACGTCGCTGCCCTCTACATAGCGGCCGAGGTACTCTTCGCGGTAGCCGTTTCCTATCCATACGAGCCCACCCCGCAGATCGAGCGACAGCGCATCAACGTCGTTAGTCGTCACGAAGGCGAGGAGGATAACAATGAATAGACGGTTCAGGCGCTGCACGTATCTGGGAAAGTATAGCAGATTTCGCGACGTTTTTCAGCCGCGGGATACAAAACATCCATCCGTGTCGGCGCGTGGTTAGCAGGCGCCGGGTGCTTGCGACCCGCGGCGCGTGGTTAGCAGGCGCCGAGTGCTTGGACCCGCGGCGCGTGGTTAGCAGGCGCCGGGTGCTTGGACCCGCGGCGCGTGGTTAGTAGGCGCCGAGTGCTTGCGACCCGCGGCGCGTGGTTAGTAGGCGCGCGCGAACAGTGCCATATGACGGGCCGGATTGCCCGAAACGATACATGTGCGACCCTGCGCTTGCTCCTCGTTTCCGAAGGGAAGAACGCGAATGGTTGCCTTGGTATCCTCTTTCACCTTCGCTTCGCTTGCCGGATCTCCGTCCCACGCGGCAATGACAAAGCCTCCGTCACCGTTCAGAAGAGTCTTCATTTCCTCGTAGTCTTCGGGCTCAAAGGTGTTCTCGTCCCGGAACGATCGCGCCCGCTCGAAGAGCGAGCTTTGAATCTCTTCCAGCAACGAACGAACTCGGCTTGGCGCCTCGCGCGCTGCTACGGTGATCTTCTCACCGGTATCCCGCCGGACGAGCACAGCCTGGCCTTTTTCCATGTCGCGGGGACCGATTTCCACTCGTACGGGTACACCGGCGAGCTCCCACTCGGCAAACTTCCAACCCGGCGAGTTGTTCTCGTCGTCATCGAGCACACTCCGCAATTCAGCGGGAATTTCCGCCTTCAAGCGGCGCGCGTACTCGAGTACTTCGGACTTATTGTTGTTCTTGAAGATGGGAACAAGCACAACCTGCGTCGGTGCGAGTCTCGGCGGAAGCACGAGTCCGTTGTCATCCGAATGTGCCATGATGAGTGCGCCGATAAGCCGAGTGCTCACGCCCCAGCTCGTCGCCCAGACATACTCGAGTTGTCCTTCTGCTGACTGGAAGCTAACGTCGAAGGCTTTGGCGAAGTTCTGTCCGAGGAAATGACTGGTTCCGGCCTGCAGTGCTTTCCGGTCCTGCATCATCGCCTCGATGGCATAGGTGTTCACCGCACCGGCGAACTTTTCGCTCTCGCTCTTCATCCCGGTTCTGACCGGAATTGCCATATACTCTTCGGCAAAGCGTCGATACACCTCGAGCATGCGAAGAGCCTCCTCTTGCGCTTCTTCCGCGGTCGCGTGAGCGGTATGCCCCTCCTGCCATAAAAACTCCATAGTACGAAGGAACAGTCGAGTCCGCTTCTCCCAGCGCAGCACGTTCGCCCACTGATTTATGAGAATCGGTAAGTCGCGATAGCTCTGGATCCACTTCTTGTACATGCTCCAGATGATCGTTTCACTGGTGGGGCGGATAACGAGCGGCTCATCGAGCTTCTCGCCCCCTCCATGGGTGACAACCGCACATTCGGGAGCGAATCCTTCCACGTGTTCGGCTTCTTTCTGGAGGAAATGCTCGGGGATGAGAAGCGGGAAATACGCATTCTGATGTCCCGTTTCTTTGAACATGGCGTCGAGCGCGGCCTGCATCCGTTCCCAGAGCGCGTACCCGCGTGGCCGAATGACCATGGTGCCTTTCACCGGGCTATAATCGGCCAGACGTCCCTTGAGGACGATATCTACGTACCAATCAGAGTAGTTTTGCGAGCGAGGGGTTATACTTTCGGCCATGGTGCCCGGGAGTTTATAGACCGGCTATGAGGCTGTCAATTCTGCTCGCCGGTGTCGACACGTGCGCGATACTCGAGCCGACGGCTCTGTGTGGACGAGCGCGCGAAGCGAACGAAGACTGAAGGCAACCGAGCGTTCCAGCGTTACAGGCGAACGCTTTCCACCATGTAGCGTACTGTGGTACCCGAGTCGGTCGGACGATGTACCTCCACAAGAAAAATAAGCGATTGCTCGTCAGGCGATAGGATCGCTTGGTGAACCTTGTAGGATTCCACGCCGTCACGATAAAAATCCGGCAGACCAATAGTGTAGGTCCGGCTCTCGTCGTCGGGCGTCTCGCGGTCGAGCTCAATATGAAATCGCGCTCGGACATCCTGCCCTGAACCATCCCGTTCCTGTATCAGTTCTGCTCTATACCGGTTACCGGTCTTAAAGTCGCGAAAGTCTATTGTGTCTCCGGGGTCCTCCTCGTTGAGCAGGGCGTACACGATTCTGCCCTGCTTGCTGTGGTCTATCTCGTATTCGGTTACGATAGCCCGTGCTTCATGCAAGAGGGAGTGCAGTGCACCGAGCCCATCGTGTCCGGCGCTGACTGTTCGATCGGACGAGCGTGAGAATCGACCGTCAGGAACAAAGTCATTGTCCTCCACGTCAACCGTGTATATTTCGGCGTATGGGGTGCTCGCCTCCTGCTCTACTCCATACTGGGCAAACATGAACACGCTGTCGTCGGATGAAAACCCGAGATTCACAAAGCGTGCTACGTCTCCGGCAACAGCCTGTACGGTGATTGCCGTACCGATCAGCAGTACGGTGAGCGCCGTTCGGGTTACTCTTGGCAGCATAAAATTCTCTTCCTCCCGTTTTAAGTATCGTTTCGGCAGTCGCGTTCCTGTAGCTTTTTTCCCCAACCGATTCTGGTATACAGTTCCGATATGACACTAAAGGCCCGAAAT
Organism: Spirochaetales bacterium; assembly: GCA_046545955.1. GTDB lineage: Bacteria > Spirochaetota > Spirochaetia > DSM-27196 > SKKC01 > SLAN01. Next base: position 7,027 of record JBKGYS010000096.1, read on the forward strand.
GTCGCATTGCTCGCGCTTAATACTCTGCTCATCGCGATAACAGGCGCCGCCGGTGTGCTGACCCTTCCTTATGTCGGTAGTGTTGCGGACGTACCTGTGGATGGGCCCGGATCTCTGTATGGAATCTCTTTCTCCGGCGTGCCACGAGTGCCTCTGGCTACGGTACTCGGCAGTGCTGTGGCGGTTCTCATTGCGGCCGGCGGCGCGCTCGGGCTGCGGCGATTCTTCCGTAGGAGCATTTCGCCGATTCTCTTCTTCGTCGGCCTTTCTCTCGTATTTCACGGGTTTACGGCAATACGCATACTGCAGGTTCCGCTTTTTCTGGAAGGGTTTGGACTTCGAATGTCGCTTGTGCTCTCCCGCGTGGTGTTCTTTTTTTATTTCAGCAGCGTCCTGTCGCTGTTCGTCGCGAGTTCGTACGCAGCCGGCTCGGTTAACCCGCGCTTATGGTCCGTGTCGGCTTTCGTGGTTACAGTCGGGCTGTTTCTCGCGTATACAGCGCCGCTCGATGCAACAAACTTCACCGACGCGTTCGTGCACGCGTTCCAGCCTCGCGTTAATCTTCAGATATTCACCGCGATCGTGAGTTTGCTGTCGATGCTGAACTTTATCCGGTACGCGAGTGATAACGAAGATGCTGCCGGTTGGAGCGTTATCGGTGCTGCGGCGGCGTTAGTCGCGGGTCGCGAACTTATGATGTTTCTTGGCTCTGCTCCTGCGCAGCTTGTCGGCGCTGTTCTTCTGGTGCTTGGCCTGGTCTCTTTTATTCGCAGCAGCTACTCTGTCTATTTGTGGGGATAACGGCTATTCGTGGGGATAACGGCCGGCGTGACGACCATCGGCGAGCAGCGATAGAGCTAACGAAAAAGTGCCGGCGACCCTCCTGGGGGAGCGTCAGGCCGCCGGCATCCAGCGATTAGTCTGATCACACTACATGAGAGCGACTGCGGCCGTGGCGATGAACCCGGTCCCGAGCGGGAGAATGAGGTTATCGAAATCATCGGACGGCAACGCCTCGATTGCGGTTGCCCCGAGGGCGATGGCGAAGGCTTGCTCAGGGCGGGCGACGAATTGTGCCGCAACACCGAAAACGGCGACGAAGCACGCCATGCTTCCCTCAAGAGTCTTTTTACCACCGAAAAGCGAAATACGCCCGACAAGTTTCCCGATGAGGCTCGAAAGCCCGTCGCCGAAGGCGAGCGTATAAATGGCTATGGCCGCGATCGGCGCGGGATAGAGAAACATGGTAAGCATAGCGCCAAGACCGAGCGTTACCGGGCCGAGCACGAAATGGCCGCGGTCGCGGTCCCTCGTGGAAAGCGAAGTAATCCGGCTGACGAAGAACATCGCTTTTCCCTGCTGTCGACCAACTTCGGCTACCGCATAGAACGTCGTACCACCTGCGAGCAAACCGAGCGTGATACCGCTTCCCAGAACCGCTGCAAACGTCGGCACGAGAGCTATTAGCATGTGTATTGACTTGCGCACGAGCTCGGTGCGTATAATCGGGTCGACGGTAGTTACCGCAGCGCGGATCTGGTACGGGAACAGTCCTTCCCGCTCGAATCCCGTGTATTGTCTTGTTAGTTCAGCCATAGATTCCCCATCCAGTACACCATGGATGCAAAATACATGCCAAAAGTACTTCTGATATCGTCGCTCCACTAATTCCCCGTGAGTCCGGGGCTTATGCCGCGCGGCTTATGGGACGTGGATTCCGAAGGCGGCGTGTCTGTGCACTAATGTGCACATCTATTTTCTCTATTTGCTACGGTGTCCGCCGGCAGTACGGCGCGCAAGCGTACACAGAAGCTTACGTGCACCCCTGGCGCTATGCACTTATCTCAACCGGCCGATCAGGATTCGCCCCTCGGTCCAGGAAGTTCCCGTTTCATCCGTTATGGTCCCTACCGTCAGTTCACCGTCGAGTTGATGATTAACGAGTTCGAACGCTGTCCCCAATCCGAATCCCGGTCTCTTATTCAGGGTGAATCCGGCCGGGAGCCCGTTGCCGTTGTCGCGGATCCGGATCTCCGCTCCGTTGTCGCGAACGCTGCGTACCGATATTTCGATGCAGCCGTCGTGTCTGTTGTGAAAGGCGTGGAGAGCCGCATTTGTGAGCAGTTCGTATACCACCGAAGCTAGCGGTAGTGCAACTTCAAGCCCTGCGTGAATCCTATCACCGCGCGTAATCGGCTTGAGATTCAGGGCCGCCTCGGCCCGATCGGAGGCGACCAATGCCGCCAGATCCGTGCACAGGCTCAGCAGATCGATGCTTGTCAGGTCGCGCGAGTGATACACTTTCTGTTGTGCTACCGCCATTGCCTGAAGACGGCCGGCGGCCCGCTGCAGGTACGGGACTGCGGCGGGGTCGGCGCGCGTCATCTGCATCCGCAGCATTGACTGTATGATCTGCAGAGTATTGTTGCTTCTGTGAAACAACTCGTGAAGGAGCATTTCCCGCTCTTCCTGCGCGCGCGTTGCGGATTCTTCGGCGCTTTTTCGTGCGGTAATATCGATAAGTACTCCGTAGATCGACTCCGGACTGCCGTTCGCATCGCGCATGACTCCGCCGTGTTCTCCAATAAATACGCGTCGGTCGCCTTCAGGCTGTACGCCGTACTCCAGGTAAAACGTTGATTCGGGGTGAGTCTTCCGACCTACACTCCTGGCTTGACGGCTAAGGGCTTCACGGATCTTCCCGGCGCGTATTCGTGCGTACGCAGCCGGCATCGTAGAATCGATCCGCACTGCGCCGGAGATGAACTGTTCCGGCGGATATCCGGTCAGGTCGGTAATCCCGCGACTTACATAGTTGAACGGCGCCTCGGGGTCCGGAGCTTGTTTGTAAACCGCGCCGGGCAGGTTTGCGAGCATGCGGCGAAGCTCGGATTCTTTCAGGCTAAGCTCGCGCTGGAGCCTTCTTGTCTGGATCTGGTCGTCGAGTACCTTCCCCATGAGGATAGTGGCGAGAGGAAACAGTATGACTACCGGGGGCGCGATCAGTGGCAACGCATCCTGCATGGCCTCCGCCGGGAGCGTGACGGTGAGAACGAGCATAACCAGATGTACCACCAAACCCATCGCGAGGAGCTTCGGAACGCCGACTGCCTGCAGAGCCTCGCGTCTGCGATGGAATGCAAGTCCGATAAGCGCGGCCGACGCCGTTGTCATGATTCCCATGACAAGCCCTTCGCCACCAATTGCGACGCGAATGGCCACCGCGGTTCCCGCCGAAAGCAACGCGGCCACGGGTCCGAAATAAAGCGCAGCAATGCTTACCACAACAGTCCGGCCGTCGAACGTGATGCCGGGCTCCAACTGGAATGGCATGAGCATGCTCACAGCCGCCGTTACGGCGAAGAGAAGGCCCTGTACGACCGTGTCGGCTATCGGGACGCGGTGCAGTTTTTCACCGAGGATCGCGGAAACGACTCCGAGTGTCACGAGCGCGGCGAGGTTCTGAAACAAAACAAGTGTTACCACGGTGGCACGGCCTTATCGCTCCCATTACCGTAATATTAGCACGAAACAGTGCAATACTGCTTGTGGCCACGCCTATCTGCGTCGTCCGATAGTCGTGGGAATGCTGTGTCGTCCGATAGTCGTGGGAATTGTGAA
>JBKGYS010000097.1:0-10501 GCA_046545955.1 Spirochaetales bacterium
CTATCGACTGGGACGTTTGTCCAAGAATAAAGGCTGATGATGTGGTCGGCGCCACCGCCATGAGCGTCACGTTTCGCCGGCCCTTGCCGCGAAGCATGGGAGGCTCGCCGTACTCCTCGGCGAGCGCCTCGGAGGCGGCAAGCGAGCGCTCGCGGATACGCCGGAAGATCTCCGCGTTGTGCTTCATAGCCTCCATGCTGTCGAAGGCGATCATGTGACTCTGCAGGTAGTCGTGCCAGCCGAGCACGCCGATTCCGAGGGCTCGCTGGGTCCTTGCAAAGTTCAGCGCTCGCTCGAAACCGGGAATACCATCAGCCTTGGAAATGAACTCAGTCATTACCGCGTCGAGGAACCGGGTGAGCGTTTCGACCGCGTCGGTATCCTTCCATTCGTCGTACTTCGCCACGTTCATCGAGGAGAGGTCGCAGACAAACGAGTTGTTCTCGTCGCTTGCGAGCATGATCTCGGAGCACAGATTACTCGCATGAATGGTCAGCCCCTGCTCCCTGTACACATCGGGGGCGGCGCGGTTCACATTGTCGCTGAAGAAAATGTAGGGGATTCCCTGCTCGCTTCGCATTTGCAGCACTTTCGCCCAGACCGCGCGCTTCTCCTTATCGCCTTCGACCATCCGCTGCATCCAGTAATCCGGTACGGTCACGCCGGTGAAAATCCCCTGAATAGGGTTTCCTTCGGTCTTAATGTTGAGAAACTCGTGAATGTCGGGATGGTCAATCGGCAGATACGCGGCGAAGGCGCCCCGTCGCGTGCTTCCCTGTTTGGTAACGTCTATAAGCGTGTTGAACAGGCGCATGAAGTTCACCGAGCCTTCCGAATACCCGTTGTTGGTAATCGGCGCTCCCCTTCCGCGCACGGCGCCGAAGTAGGCGCTCGTGCCGCCGCCGAACTTGGACATCATTCCCACTTCTTTGGCTGTGTCGAGGATTCCTTCCATGGAGTCGATGACGTAGCTTCCGTAACAGGAAATGGGCAGGCCACGGTCGAGCCCGAAGTTCGCCCAGATGGGGCTTGCGAGGCTGTACCAGCCGCGCGCCATATAGTCGTGAAACTTCTCGGCGAACGCCGGGTCGTCGAGGTGTTTCGCCGCGGTTGCGGCGATCTGCTCGATGCGCTCTTCGGGCTCGACGCCGTTGACGAGATAGCCGCGCTTCAAGAAGTTGCGGCTGTGTTCGGTAAGCCAGGTAAACGCGGTTGGTGCTTCGGTCAAAACAGGTCCTCGCTTGAAAAGGTTTTGTTGTGCTTTGAGTACGATGTCGGGCGCTTGTTAAAGAAATCCACGTGGGCGCTCGAGAGCACTTCTTCGTCGAACCAGAGCGTGGCGTTGACAGCGTCTGCGTCCGGCTCAAACAGAGGAGTGACCCCGACGCTTTTCAACGCTTTGTTAAACCGCTCCTCGAGGAACGACTCCACGGTGTAGCGCGAGAGGAAATCCGTCTCCCCGTCGGCAAAAATCCAGTCGAGGATTTTGCGCTCGGCGCGAAACGCCTTGTCGCAGGCGCGGCGCACCTCGCGCTCGAAACTCTCGCCGAACCACTCCGGGTGCTCGCTTTGTATAAGGTGGATAAGCCGCACGCCGAACTCCCCGTGGATCTGCTCTTCCTTGCTCGTGGCTTCCACCGCGTTGGATATCCCCTTGAGAAGGCCACGTTCTCGATTAAAGGACATAAGAATAAGAAACTGGGAAAAGAGCGAAACGTGTTCGACAAACAGCGAAAACAGCAGAATGGACATTGCGTATTCCCGACTGCTGCCGGCCGACTTGTATCCGCGGGTGTACTCGCTCAGGTAGTCGATGCGCTCGGCCACGGCGCCGACCTCGCTGATACCGTTAAACTCCTCGTTCAGGCCAAGAATTTCTATAAGATGGGAATACGCGTCGAAGTGGCGCACCTCGCTTTCAGCGAACGTGTAGCCGACTGCTCCGATCTCCGGTTTGGGGATGTGCTTGAAAATGTCGCCCCAGAACTCCTTGACGTTAATCTCGATCTGGGCGATCGCAAGCATGGCCCGCGTGGCCACGGCACGGTCGACGCTACTCAACGAGGCGTAGAAGTCCTGCACATCCGCCTGGAACTCGCTTTCGAACTCTTCGTGCACCCAGTAGGACTGGCGAATCGCGTTCTTGAACGCGAGGAGCTCGGGGTATTCATAGGGTTTGAGCGAACGCCGAGGAGTGAAAAGGTCGGAACCTGCAAAGGTCGCCCCAGACCGTGATTCTGCCGCGCGTGATCCGGCGCTCGCGGATCCTGAACGCTTCGAATAGGTCGCTGTCGCTGCATCAGCCATTGTTCTGTACCCTCCTTACGGTGAGGGCAATCATGCCAAAGGTTGCAGTACAGAGTCAATATATGGTGCTAATTATTATTAAAAAACTAATCGAGACGCTATATAAGGAGTCGAGAGCGTTCAAGGGACCTCAAACCGCCGCCATACGCGGTCCGGCCGACTGCCATGTTCCGTTCCGGGTAATATCCTGAACAATCCCGGTAGCCCGCGGCCGAAGATTGAGTTCATCGGTTGTGAAGGCTCCTGCAACACGAATCCGTCGCTCAATTCCGTCGAGCCGAATGATTCTGCATTCAAGGCTCAAGTCGCTACCATGCTCCTCGAGCTCTCGCAGCGCGTGTTCCAGGAGGCGCCGATCCTCGGGGTGAATATGCGCGAGCGAGGTTTCAAGTGTCCATTCCTCCGGCTGTTCGTCGTAGCCGAATATCTGGTCGTGAAGCGGTGAGCGGTGAACCGTTCCGTCGGACAGATCCATATCCCATGAACCCATACCAGCGTAGCGCTCGGCCATATGAAGCAGCTTTTCGCTGCGGCGCAGGCGCAGTTCGTTGCGTTTCTGCTCGGTGATTACCTGCGTAAAAAGGATTATACCGCCGATGGTTCCGTTACTCTCATACCACGGACGGCACGCCCATCGCGTGTGGTCGAGCGTACCATCGGGTCGCTCGAACGTGTCATCGTCGCTTCTGAGAACTTCGCCGGCAAGAGCACGCCGATGGACTTCCCGCCAGCGCCGGGATATCTCCGGAAAGACCTCGTAATGGTGGCGACCGACGATTGTCTGGTCTGCCACCCGATAATCGTATTCAAACCGCGCGCTCACGTACATGAACCGCAAGTTGCTGTCGAGGATAGCGATCGCGCTCAGATCGTGGCTGACTACGTAATCCATGAGTTTATGCCACCACTCGAGCCGCTCGTTGGTAACCCGAAGCTGCTCGTTCTGTACGGCAAGGCGCATATTCTGCTGTCTGATTCTGCGATGCGCCTCGAAAAGCTTGAACGCCATCCGGATCGACGCGAGGAGCACCGTCTCACCGCTGTGCTTGACGATATACCCGTACGAAGTAATGCGTTCGGTTCGCTCGACATACGATGGTTCGGTATGTGCCGAGAGAAACACGAGCGGCAGATCGCGCCTCGAAAGGATTCGATCGGCGGCCTCGGTTCCGTCGATTCCGGCGCCGAGGTCTATATCCATGAGAACAAGGTCAATGTCGGAGCGCTCCTCGGCAATCGCGACCGCCTGCTCTCCGGATTTCGCCGTGACAACACCGTATCCGAACTGCTCGAGTGTCTGCCTCTCGGCAAGCGCGATTACCGCCTCGTCCTCCACGAGTAGAACCGTTCGTCCAGTGTCGTCCATTATGCCGCACCCGTGAAAAAGAATCTTTTTGCACTACAAGAGTACTCAGGATGGGCTCCCATGGCAAGCTATTCAGCGCGCCGGAAACACAAAACCTTCCTTCCGGCGGGCTAAAGCGCGGGGCAGCCGAGCGCTGCTGCAGGCAACCTTGCGTATTGTCCCGGCGATACCTTTAATGAAATACTTATGACGTCATGCACGAACACCACCCGCATCCAACCGCCGGATTCCCCGCCGACCTGCCGTACATTCTCATTACCAACGACGACGGGGTCGAATCCCCCGGCATCCACGCCGCGGTCCGCGCGGCCGCCGAAGCCGCGCCGGTACTCGTCGCCGCGCCGACCACGCAGCAGAGCGCGAAAGGGCGTGCGCTTTCGGGCAATCCGAACGACCATTTCCATCCGATCGATCTCGAACTCGGAGAGACAAAACACCCGGTATCCGCGTGGCATATCGACGCTACACCGGCGCTCACGGTCGAGCACGCGCTTCGCACACTCTGCACCGCGAGGCGTCCGACCATAGCGGTTTCCGGCATCAATTTCGGTGAAAACCTCGGGACCGACATAGGCAGTTCGGGCACGGTCGGGGCCGCCTTTCAAGCCGCGGCGAACGGAGTTCCGGCTCTCGCCATATCCCGCGCGACCGACGTCGCCCACCACTTCGTACACGGCGATATCGAGTGGGAGGAGGTCACGAAGGTGGCCGCACGGTGGATTGCGCGCGTTCTTTCGCTCGACAGCAGACCGTTCGATGTATTAAAGATTGATATTCCCGACAACTGTAGCGAGGACACCGGCGAGCGGCTCACGACCATGTCTCGAAGCCGTTACTTCGGGTTTCGCGTCTCAGACCCCGACTCCCATACACCCCTCAATGCCACCGAAACCTTCGTAAACGTAGATGCTGCCTCACTCGATCCCGAAAGCGACGTCTACGCGGTGCACGTCGACGGGCTTATTTCGATTACTCCGCTCGTGCTCGAGCGAACCGGCGATCTCAATGCCGCCCGCCGTGCGCTCGGAATGTAAGCGTCTCCGCGGGAAAACGACTGTACCGCGCTGTCGATTGCATGCTACTGTTCTATCGCTGTTCCACCGGCGCCACCCGAGGGCCGCGGAGGATATCAGGCAGCTGAACGTAGCACAAGGTGAACTGGGGAGGCTCCATGGTTAAACAGGGCATTGTCTGGGTGCTGGTAATCGTTCTAGGGCTTGTCGCGACGTCCGATCTCGAAGCTCAGGTTCGGCAGCGGGATACCCGCGTCGGGCTCGGATTCGGCGCACCGAACACCGTGCTGGTGGTGCGACCCGACCCCTTCGACTTTAAGCTGGGGTATGACTTCAGCGAGGGAAACGAGTTTGTGTACCTCGGAGCGGATTTCCGGCTTCTCAACCAGCTCGAAATACAGGCGCCGCTGCACCTCTCGCTCGGATTCGGCGGTTTCAGTAAGCTTTACCCCCGTGACAGCAGCGAAGCGACCTTTGAAGGCGGGTTTCGAACTCCTGTAGCGCTGTCGCTGCTGCTTGCCGACAATCTGATCGAGTTCTACGTGGAGGTTGCCCCGGGAGTGGATTTGTATCCGAGACCGCAGTTCTCGGATGATCCGGTTCAGGCATGGCTGGGATTTACGCTTAACACCGGGTTGTAAAAGCAAGCCGCGCCGGCTACAAAAGCCGCGTACCCGGCGCTACGTCTCCGTCGGGAACACAGAGGACAACCGATCCATTCTCGTCGTAGAACCCGGTAACGAGACATTCGGACAGAACGGGGCCGATCTGCTTCGGCGGAAAGTTGACAACCGCCACCACGAGTCGGCCCGGCAACGCATCGAGGGTGTAATGGTCGGTAATCTGGGCGCTCGACTTTTTCACTCCAAGCTCCGGTCCGAAGTCCACCGTGAGGATATACGCGGGCTTGTGAGCTTCCGGAAAGGGGGCGGCATCGATCACGCGGCCGACGCGCACGTCTACCTTGACAAAATCATTCCAGGTTATCGCTTCCATAATGACTCTTTCCTTGACCATCGGCGAAGATAGCACGACTCTATAGGCACCATGAGTGTAGTAACAAGCGAGGATCTGCTCACCGAGCAATTGCAGGATATGTACAGCGCCGCCAACCAGTTCGAGGAGGTAATCGGTAAGCTTATGGACGTTTCGCCGAGCAAGGACAGCTCGGACCTGCTCGCAATGCGGCGGGAGAGCGTTCGACAGCACAGGGAGCGCATTAAGGAGCTGTCGCGAACGTACGAGTTTGCCACCGGGGGTACGCACTGCGCCGCGGCGGAAGGGATTGTCCGCGAAAGCGTGGGTATAGAGAGTATTCCGACTCCCGAGGTTCGGGCTGCGGCGATTATCGGGTTTCTCAAGCGCGTGACCGGGTACAACGCGGCGGGATTTTCCACGGCGCTCGGGCTTGCGTTGAAACTCAACTACAACGAGACCGCCGAGTCGGTACGGGCGTGTTTCGAAGAGGAAAAGCGTTCTCGCGCGAAGCTCGAGGGCATTGTCTTCTAGGCCGGCTTCTACGCGTGTATCCGACGGTGTACGACCCGGATCGCGACGCCGGCGGCGATCGCCGCGCCGAAGAGGGCGAGCGACCGCTCGAAGCTGTAGAGCGCTTCCGGCGCGAACACAAGCGCCCACCCGAGAGTGACCATCACAAGCCCGCCGAATAGCTTGACCACGCGCGCGTAGCCCTCGCGAATCCGTCGCGTCGACAGCCCGAAAAACGCGATAGCGAAGATTACAAGCTCTATAAGCAGATACATGACCAGATAGGCGCCTAGCAGACCGGCGAACGCTGCCGGGCCTACTTCCCGCCCGGCGACAAGGCCGGTCCAGATAACCGGGAATCCGGCCGTACACGGAAGCTCCACAACCGCAACCGACAAGGCCAACGCCGCGGTCATCGCGACCATGGCGACTATCGAACGGTCTCCGCGCACGAGCGACGCGATCCTCGATGCGATTGCAACCTTGTTTGAATCCGAAATGGTGAGACTGAGCCGTCCTCCGAACGCGAAATAGTCGCGCACGCTCAACAGCCCGAAAAGCAGTGCAACAATCGCGGCCGGCGCCCGCACGGAGGCCCGATGCGCGATAGCCCCGAATACGCCGAATACGCCGGTAATAAACCCACCGTACACCGCCGCGGTTACGACGAGAAAGGTGGCGCCGACGAGTAACGTTCGCACACGGCTGTGCGTATATACGACCAGCGCCAGCAGCATTGTGAGCACCCAGATCGAGCAGGGGTTAAACCCGTCTACGAACGCGATAAGCAGGGTCGAAAGTACAAGCGGCGCATCGCGAAGCGAGACCTCACCGAAGAGAGGCACTCGAACATTGGAAACATCAACCTTGCCATCTGAAATGCCGTCGCCTGAAGCACCTTCGGCGCGTTCTACGCGTTGTTTCACCGTGCGCTCGATTTCAGCGGCGATCTGCTCGTTGAAGCCGGTCCAATGCCGCTCGCCGATTACGGTGACCGGAACGCCACGAACCTCGAAGCCGAGCCGCGAGGCGGTGTCACGCAGACGCTCGAACCCCTCCTCGTCGTCCCACACCTCGTGTCTCGATACGGTCAGCGCATCGAACTCCTCTTGCAGGTCGTCGAGAAACAGATGCTGCTCGTCGCACACCGGGCACCCGTCGCCCCAGAAATAGTGAAGCTCGACCGCCTCGTCGCTTTCTTCCTCGGCGAACGCGGGAAGCGCGGGTGTCAGTAGAACGGCGGTGAGAAGAACACACGTTCGAACGTTCGCGCGAATCATAGCGTTTGTAGCCCTCGGAGTCGATCGTACTACAGATATACCGCGCGGCGAAATCTCCGAAGCCGCGGAGACACTTCAGAATGCCCGAAAAGCAGGAAAGTTTAACCGTCAACTCACGCCCGACGACCTGTATGATTATTGCGCGTACGCGCGTAGCACCATACTCTTAGAGGCTATGAACGAATCGAAACTTGTTGTAATCGGCGGCGACGCGGCAGGCATGAGCGCCGCTTCCAAGGTTCGCCGGTCGTTCCCCGAGCGGGAGATAGTAGTCTTCGAGCGCGGCAAGCATACATCCTACGCCGCCTGCGGCATGCCGTATTTTATCGGTGGCGACGTCGATTCGGCAGACCGCCTCGTGGCGCGTTCTCCGGAAGTTATTCGGGAGAAAATGAAGATCGATGTTCGCACGCTTCACGAAGTGACCGCGATCGACACGTCCGCGAAGCAGGTCACGGTCCACGACCTTAAGCACGATCAAACACTGACCGAATCCTACGACGACCTGCTCATCGCTACCGGCGCGGAACCTTCGCGACCACCGATCGAGGGGATCAACGCCCACGGAGTACGCGGTCTGTCCTCGCTGCAGAGTGGAATCGAGGCGCTCGAGGAGATTTCAGCGCGGAAACCGAAAACCGGCGTTATCGTCGGTGGCGGGTATATCGGCATTGAAATGGCCGAAGCGCTGCTCGCCCGCGGCATGCACGTCTCGCTCGTCGATATGGCGCCACAGGTCATGACGACCATGGACGCGGACATGGCGTCGCTCATATCCGACTACATGTCGAGTCAGGGTGTACACGTGTATCTCGGCGAGAAGCTCCAGCGGATCGAAACCGACCGTTTCGGCCGGGCAACCGCGGTTTTCACCGATACGCAGCGGCTGCCGGCGGATATCGTGTTCCTGGGAACCGGCGTCAAGCCCAATTCGTCCCTTGCGGCAGAAGCAGGCATAGAGACCGGAGCTCGCGGCGCGATCGCGGTAAACAAGAAGCTTCAGACATCGGCCCCTCGCGTGTGGGCGGCAGGTGACTGCGCGGAGTCGTACCACCTCGTTTCGCAAGAGCAAGTGTTTATCGCGCTCGGGACGGTGGCGAACAAGCACGGCGTTGTCGCGGGAACCAACCTCAGCGGGGGCGACGTCGAGTTTCCCGGCGTGCTCGGAACAGCGATTACCAAAATGAACGAGCTCGAAATCGCACGCACCGGTCTCTCCGAGGCCGAAGCCGAACGTCTCGGGCGCAACTTCGAAAGCGCGACAATCCGAAGCCACACCAGGGCCGGCTACTACCCCGGCGGGGGTGACATTACGGTCAAACTCCTCGTAGACAAAGATTCGGGCAGAGTAATCGGTGGGCAGATTGTCGGCGCGCCGGGATCGGGCAAACGGATCGACACCGTCGCTACGGCCATAACCTGCCGAATGCGTCCGTCGGATATGATGAATCTTGACCTCTCCTACGCCCCGCCGTTTTCCCCCGTATGGGACCCGGTGCAGGTTGCCGCACGGCGGTTTGTCTAACGCGTGCGAAGTCCCCGCGAGAGGCGGTGACTCCGGCGCTTCTCAGGCAACACGCGCGGTCGGCAGCGGCACGGCGTTGATTCACACGACACGCACGGAGTAGGTTTGACCTCGGAGTACCGGGAGATCAGATGACCTTCGCAGAATTCAGGCAGTACGACGGAATCGGTCTTGCCGAGCTCGTTGCGAGAGGCGAAGTGACCGCTACTGAGCTTCTCGAATGCGCGATAGACCGCGCGCAGACCGTGAACCCGGTACTGAACGGCATTGTTATCCCGCTGTATGAGAAGGCCCGCGAGCAGGCGGCGCGCTTCGATTCCCGCCCCGGGGGGCTTAGAGCGGAAAAGCCGCCCGACGCCGACGCGCCCTTCCGCGGCGTCCCTATGCTTGTCAAGGATCTGTTCCAGGAGATCGGCGGCGCTCCGCACTACATGGGCAACGTCGCGCTGAAGGCTGCCGACCACCGCGCCGGGTCGGACAGCGAGCTTGTGCGACGCTTTCGTAGCGCCGGAGCCGTCATTTTCGGTCGGACAAACACACCGGAGTTCGGTCTGAAAGGCATTACCGAGCCGGCGAGTTTCGGCCCGACCAGGAACCCCTGGAAGCTTCAGCGAAGCCCTGGCGGTTCCTCCGGAGGCTCGGCGGCGATGGTCGCCGCCGGAGTGGTTCCGTTCGCCGGCGCGAACGACGGCGGGGGCTCCATCCGGATTCCCGCGTCGAATTGCGGGCTCTTCGGCTTTAAGCCGGGTCGCGGGCGCACACCGTGGGGCCCGGGCGTACCGGAGGCCACCCACGGAATGGCTGTGAATCACGTGCTGACCCGTTCGGTGCGCGACAGCGCCGCCATGCTCGACTCCATCGGTGGACCCGAACCGGGCTCACCAATACCCGTCGCCCCGCCGGCCAGGCCCTACAGGGAAGAGGTCGGGCGAGATCCGGGACGGCTTCGTATCGCCTACTCCACCCGTTCTCCGATACACACGCCGGTTCATCACACCGCGGTGAACGCGGTGACCGGCGCGGTAAGCCTGCTGCGCTCTCTCGGGCACGAAGTCGAAGAAGCAGAACCCGGCTTCGACGGTGAGGCGCTCGCGCGCGACTGGCTCCTGTTGTGGTTCGTAACCGCGGCGGCCACCGTAGACATGGTTCGTACTATCACAGGCTGCAGCGCCCGCCGTTTCGAAACGGATACGCGCCTTATGGCCGCGCTCGGGCGCAGCCTTAACGCGGTCGACTACTTCGCCGCCTACGAGCGAAAGCTCGCGTACAACAGGGCCTTCGACGCGTTTCTCAGCGGCGGGCCGTACGATCTCTGGCTTACGCCGGTAACCGCCGAGCCGCCGCCTTTCATCGGCACCACCGTGACCCCGAGGCTTCAGGCGATCGGCGGACAACTTTTGGTATCCGCCCGCGCCGGCTCGATTATGCTCAAGTCGGGCGCACTCTCGTCGATCGCGCGGTCGAACATGAAACTCACCCCCTTTACCCAGGTGGCGAATATGACAGGCGGGCCCTCCATTTC
>JBKGYS010000098.1:0-10272 GCA_046545955.1 Spirochaetales bacterium
TCGAAGAACTCGCTGTGAAGCGCGCGGGCAGCGTCCCCGATCGCATCGGCCGGTAATACAACGGTGAGGTTGACGTCGGAGCTTCCGAGGCTGATGAGCCTGATAGGTAACTCGCGTAAGGCACCGAAAGCGCGAGCCACCGTCCGGGAATCCTTCCACAGGTCTGTGCCTACAAGACACAGAATGCCCTGGTTATCCTCGCGCTCAACCCTGGCGAATGCCGAAAGATCAGCGATCAGCTCGCCAAGGTCCGGCGGATCATCGATTGTTACGCTCACGCTGACTTCGCTCGTAGCGACGACATCGACACTTATTCGGTGACGCTCGAATACCGAGAAGATGCGCGAAAGAAATCCGTACGCGTTGAGCATGCGAGAGCTGTGAATAGTGATGACACTTGTGGGTGCCTTGCTCGCGAGCGCACGCACTCCCTTGGATCCTGCTTCTGAGGAAATCTCGGTCCCGGGTTCATCCGGTTTATTCGTATTGCGCACGAACACGCGCACGCCGTGTTCTATTGCCGGCTGAATGGTGGAGGGGTGTACCACCCTCGCTCCGAAGAAGGCAAGCTCGGCGGCTTCATCGTAGCTCATCTGCGGTACCGTGCGCGCATCGGCCACCAGGCGAGGATCCATCGTCATTATACCGTCGACATCCGTCCAGATTTCGCACGAGTCTGCTCCGAGCCCGGCGGCAACGATGCTTGCGGTGTAGTCACTGCCGCCCCGTCCAAGGGTCGAGGTAACACCCTGTAGGGTGTGCGCTATAAATCCCTGAAGAATAGTGATCTGCCCGGCCTGAGGTTTTACGCTTGCATGTATTCGATCGTACGTGTCGGGGAACAGAACATTGGCTGCACCGAACTGATCGTCGGTAGTAATAAGGTGTCGACTGTCGAGTAGCTTCGCGTTCATTCCCCGATCGAGGGCGCGCCCTTCGATAATCGTGGTGGCCAGGCGTTCGCCGAAGCTTAAAACCGCATCCTGAGTTCGGGGCGAGCATTCCTGGATCAGCGTCACCCCGGTCAGAAGTGACCGCAGCTGGTCAACAAGCTCTTTCGTGGCTGTTGCGGTGCGTTCACGGATTTCGGAGTCCGAAAATACGGAGACCGCTTCGAGGTGGCGGGATTCAAGCTCCGAGACCAAATCGCCCACCAGTTTCCTGTCGCCTTGCGCGGCCTGTTCGGTCAGCGAAACGAGCGCGTCCGTGGTTTTCCCCATGGCCGAACTCACGAGCACCGGTGCTTCGTCGACGCGCCCCCACACGATGCTCAGCGCACGGTCGATCATTGATAGCGACGCGACCGAAGTGCCGCCAAACTTCATAACGACCATAGCGCTACGCCCCGGGCGGATCGATGTAGCCAAGCGCCTGCGCCATCTCGGCGTTCAGAATAGCGGCGCCCGCCGCGCCACGGATCGTGTTATGACCGAGTACGATCATTTTGTAATCGGCGACGGGGCAGGGGCGTATTCGACCGATCCACGTGACCATGCCACCCTCGCGCGAAACGTCCCGTGCGGGTTGAGGGCGGTTTTCTTCGTCGATTATCTGCACCGGATGTTTTGGTGCGCTGGGAAGACCGAGTTCCTGTGGAGGTCCGCTGAATACGGCCATCGCCTCGCGGAAGCGCGAAATATCAACCTTATCCTCCAATGCAACACTCACCGATTCGGTATGTCCGTCGGCCACCGGCACGCGGGTGCACTGGGCGCTGATCGGAAAGTCGGCTGGAACGCTTACACCGTTCTCGATCGCGCCGAGAATCTTGTTGGCCTCGGTTTCGACTTTATCCTCTTCCCCCGGAATGAAAGGCAGAACATTTCCGAGAATATCCATGCTCGGGACCCCTGGATATCCGGCGCCGGAAATCGCCTGTAGGGTTGTTACCTGCACCGACTTTACTCCGAAAGCCCTATGCAGCGGCGCAAGCGCGAGGGCAAGAAACATGGTTGAGCAGTTTGGGTTAGTGATAATACCGCCGGACCACGGTTGTTCCTTCACCAGATGGATATGCCCGGCGTTAATCTCGGGGATTAGAAGTGGCACGTTCGGGTCCATTCGATGGTTCTTAGCGTTGCTTATGACCATATGTCCCGATTTCGCGTACGTTTCCTCGGCTTCTCCAGCGACACTCGAATCGAGTCCGGACAAAAGAACAGGAGAGTCGAGAGATTCGTCGAGCCCTTTGAGTCGAGTCTCGGCGACGCCGGCCGGCACGTCGCCTGGTTCGTGCCAGCTTGCCGCCTCGGCGTATGGCTTTCCACGGTTTCGCGGGGAGGCGACAAGCTCTGAAATCTCGAAGGTCGGATGATTCTGTAGTAAACGTATGAACTTCTGGCCGACCGTTCCGGTCGCGCCAAGTATCGCAACGCGTGTTTTCTTACTCATAGGTGATTTCCGTCGGTACTTACCCGGTATCACGCCTCGAATCCCAGGGTCAAGCCGTGCCACGGCGGTGCGCTCCAAGTGTGCCGCGGCGATCCAAGCGGGCCGCGGCGATCAAGGCGCCGCGGCGATCCACGCGCGCCCCCGCGCGCTGTGTATACCGCGGCGCTCCAAGCGCGCCGCCGCGATCCACGCGTGCACCGCTTGCAGGGGCGCAGCAGCAAAGATATGATGCGGGCCTCCACACCATGCACGCGTTCGAACGACTGAGCCCCGATGCGGTCCTGCAGGCCATACAAGCGATCGAGGAGGCCGAAGGAAATGAAGTACTACTCGTCGGCACCGTCGATGAATCGGGGGTCGTAGAGTCGGTAACCGCCGTCGCCCGCGGGCATCTGAGCGCCGTGCCGGCGCCCCGCGATCACATGCGGCGGGGAAATGTCGTGATTCATAACCATCCCTCCGGAGCACTGCGTCCGAGCGAGGCGGACCTTTCCGTAGCCTCCGAGCTCGCGACCCAGGGTATCGGCAGCTACATCGTCGATAACGCGGTGCGGCGTGTCTACCCCGTGGTCGAGCCCGTCGTGGAGGAAGAGCCGAGCGAGCTCGATGCCGACGAGCTCGCCGCGGTACTCGAGCCGGGCGGCGCTGCCGAGCGTTTGCTCGAGACATTCGAACCGCGCGAGCCACAGCTTTCGATGCTCCGCCTCGTGTGCCAAAGCTTCAACGAGGAAGTGCACGCGGTGTGCGAGGCGGGCACCGGTGTCGGTAAGAGCTTCGCCTACCTTATTCCTGCAATCCGATGGGCGGCAGAAAACGGCGAACGGGTAGTTATCAGCACTGCGACGATTACGCTACAGCAGCAGCTTATCGAACGGGATATTCCTACGGTGCAACGGTTGCTCGGGACCGAATTGAAAGCGGTCCTCGTAAAGGGGCGGGGTAACTACCTTTGCTCGGCCCGCCTCGGAGAAGCCTTGAGCGAGCAGAGCGAACTCTTCGAGGATCATCAGGACCCCGAACTCGAGACGATCCGCGAGTGGGCTCGAACGACCGAGACGGGAAGTCGAAGCGATCTGCCGATTCACCCACGCGACGAAGTGTGGTCCCAGGTGAACGCCGACGGCGACAGCTGTTCGCCGAGCCGCTGCCGTAACAACGATTGCTTCCTTATGAAAGCGAGACGCAGAGCCGGTGGCGCGCAGATTCTGGTCGCGAACCACCACCTGCTGTTCAGCGACCTCAATCTTCGGATAGCCGGTATCGGCTTCGATGCCACAGCCGTGCTTCCCCCGTTCCAGCGGCTTATTCTCGACGAAGCACATACAATCGAGCGAATCGCCACCTCGTATTTCTCCGAAGAGATCGTTCGATTCGGCGTTTTGAAGACGTTGCGGCGAATCTACCGCAGCCGGGGAAAACGCAGCGTCGGACTCGCGGTCAGGCTGGGTTCCGAAATCGGTGACACCGAGCTCGCCGGAAACGTGGGTGCTGCGATTGGCGACGTGGAGGCCGCGCTCGACGAACTCGACGAGCGGGCGCTTCGCGTGTGCGGCGAGCGGGAATCGATACGCCTGGTAGATATCGGCAGCGACGAGGTGCAGCGGGACATCATCGACCCGGCAAAAGAGCTCGAGCGACAGCTCGGGACGCTCGCCGAGGTTCTCGCCGAAGGAGTACACCGGATCGAGGACGAGGATAGCCCCGTCGCGGTGGATGCACGCGGCGCGATTCGCCGTATTGAAGCCTTTGCCTCGGTCTGTTCGAAAATCCCCGAGTATCTCAGCGAGCGCGAAGAGACCGTCTTCTACATCGAACGCGTGCGCACACGCCGAGGTCAGACGGCCGCCAAAGTCGTGCTTTCGCCGCTCGATGTCTCAAACCTCATGGTCGACGCGGTGTACCGGCCGTTCCGCACCGTCGTATGTACAAGCGCGACGCTCACCGTCGCCAAGCGCTTCGACAACTGGAAGCGACGCGTCGGATTCGCCCGCTACGGTGAAGAAATTCTCGAAGGTGTATTTGACTCCCCGTTTGACTACGCGTCCCGGGTTATGCTTGCCACGACGAGCGACGCGCCTATGCCGTCACTCGATTCGTACATCCCGTATCTTGTCTCGTTCCTGTCGAAACTGCTGGTACTTACAGACGGGCGGGCTTTAGTGCTTTTCACCTCTTACCGCATGCTGCAGGCGGTGTACGATGAACTCCGGCCGGTACTCGATGCGAACAACATTCCATGTCTTCGCCAGGGTGAGGACGAACGATCGCGCCTTCTCACATCCTTTCGCGATCGTGTCTCGAGTGTCCTTCTCGCCACCGACAGCTTCTGGGAAGGCGTGGATACACCGGGGAGCAGTCTCGAGGTTGTTGTTCTCTGCCGACTTCCGTTCGGTGTCCCCACGCACCCGGTTTCCGTCAGTCGTGCCGAAGCAGTCGAGCGCCGAGGAGGTAACCCCTTCATGGAGCTGTCGCTTCCCGACGCAGTAGTACGATTCAAGCAGGGTTTCGGCAGACTTATGAGGCGCGGAAGCGACCGCGGGATCGTGGTGGTTACCGATCCGCGAATTACCCGCAAGCAGTACGGATCGCTTTTCACCTCGAGTCTGCCGCAGACGCGCCGCGAGGACGCGCCCTCCGATATCCTGCTTGAGCGCATAGAGCGTTTCTATTTTTCAGGTTGATGTAAAAAAAAAGGCGCCCGGCAAGTGTTCGGGCGCCCGTGCAGCGTTACGCTGCCGCGATGTCGGTAGACAAATAACCGGTCAGCCGACTACCGCGAGCAGATCTTCAGCGCGAATGACAAGGTAGTCGACATCATCGACCGTTACGGATGTCCCGGCGTACTTGTCGTACATGACCTTGTCGCCGACTTTTACCTTAATCGCTTCGGTATCGTCACCTATCGCTTCCACGACTCCGGTGGTTGTCTTTTCCTTCGCCGTGTCGGGAATGAACAGACCGCCCTTGGTCTTTTCCTCACCCTGTTCAATTTTAACGAGTACGCGATCACCGAGTGGCTTCACGTTCATAGTGTATATCCTCCCAAAACACCGTATGTAATTTACGTGTTTACAGTTTATTTGCTAACCGTCGGAAATATACGCGCTCGCCGATGGGCGGGTCAAGATCGTATATTATCAGATATCGGACTCGGGATCGTTACGTCCGAGCGTCGTCTCGAGCCGGAAACAGTGGCCATGTGTCCCCTTGTGCCGCACATTCTGGTCTCCGCAGTGCGGTGTGGGGCAGAATTCCCCGCCAAATAGACCAAATTCCTGGCACCTGTTTCGTTATGACTCAACACTAAAAATAAAGATTTTCTATAGATAATTATTATTCATAGTTAACTCATTACCGCGCAGCGACTTACACGCCTATTGCAGTTGCGTTGGGTATATTGGCATGTATTTTGCATCATATATTACAAACTCAGCAAGGAGCGACTATGGCACAGACAGCACAGGCGACGCGAACACAGAACAAGGGGCACCCACGCTCTTCAGCGGATGATGAAAACATTCTGTCGCTGTATTTGAAGGAAATTAACCGCATACCTCTCCTTACGCGTGAGGAAGAGCAGCGCTACGCCCGTGCTGCCGCCGAAGGGGACAAGGCCGCAAAAGACAAGCTTGTTCAGGCCAATCTTCGGTTTGTGGTCAACGTGGCAAAGAAATATCAGAATCAGGGTCTTCCCCTCTCCGACCTTATCAGCGAGGGGAACATCGGGCTCATGAACGCGATTGAGCGCTTCGATGTTGATAAAGGCTATCACTTCATTTCGTACGCGGTGTGGTGGATTCGACAAGCCATCCTGAAGGCGATCTGTGAGAAGTCGCGTATGATTCGTCTTCCGCTGAACCGCGCCAACGAGTTAGTACAGATCGAGAAGGTGCGCAAAGAAGTGTCCGGCAATCGCTCGGAAGAGCAGGAGATGCGCCATATCGCGGAAACGTTGAACATGTCGCAGGATCACGTCGAGGACCTCGTGAATATTTCGCGCGATCTTGTAAGCCTTGAGACACCGGTGTATCAGGAAAAGGATTCGAATATACTCGGGGACTTCATCGAGAGCGAAGGTTATTCGAGTCCTGAGGACGAGGTTATGGACAAGTCGCTCAAGGCGGACATCAATACCATCCTCAGAACGCTTACCCCGAAGGAAGCGGAAATAATCGAGTATCGCTTCGGCCTCAACGGACGAAGTCCGCTTTCGCTGAAAGATATCGGTGACCGGTATAACCTTACCAAAGAGCGCATTCGTCAGATAGAAAAGAAAGCGCTGAAGCGGCTTCAGCACCCGAAACGAAGCGCTTTGCTTGAATCGTACGTAGCGTAATCGACAGGAACCGAGCAAACATCTCTCTTTCGCCGTCGGCCCCATGTCGCATAAGTTGACACTGGGGCCGTTGTATTTTACCGTTCGAGCACGACTTACGCGCATTGTGGCAAAGTATGCCTCAACTCCGAACGCGCGAGATATATCCGGGGGTTATTAATATATGGCACAGGACAAACAAGTTTTCTTTTTTGGAGGAAAAGGCGAGACAGACGGCTCCGCTGACATGAAGGAGCTGCTTGGCGGCAAAGGGGCGAACCTTGCCGAAATGGCGAAGATCGGCGTACCGGTCCCGCCCGGTTTTACCATATCGACCGACGTGTGTCGGCAGTACTACGAGAATCACCAGCAGTATCCGGAAGGCCTTGAAGCGGAGGTTGAAAACAGTCTCGATAGGCTCGAGAAGAAAATGGGAAAGAAACTCGGCGACCCCGATGATCCGCTTCTCGTAAGCGTGCGATCGGGAGCGGCCGTCTCAATGCCCGGCATGATGGACACCGTACTTAACCTGGGTCTCAATGACGAGTCGGTCGAAGGGCTTGCGAATCGCTCGGGCAATTACCGTTTCGCCTGGGACGGCTACCGACGCTTTATAAATATGTTCGGTGACGTTGTGAGGGGCATAGCCCATGAGCACTTCGAAACCGCAATGGATAAGGTAAAGCAGAAGAAGGGCGTGAGCGAGGATATCGAGCTTGACGCCGACGATCTCAAAGAAGTTGTTAAACAGTACAAGGCGGTATACAAGAAGCACACAAAGGAAGACTTTCCGCAGGACCCGAAAGATCAGCTGTGGAGCGCGATCGGCGCTGTGTTCGGTTCCTGGAACAATCCCCGCGCGGTACAGTATCGCAAGCTTAACGAGATCACCGGTCTTATCGGAACCGCGGTAACAGTACAGTCCATGGTATTCGGTAACTTTGGTGATGATTCTGGAACCGGAGTCTGTTTCTCGCGCGACCCATCTACGGGTAAAAACGTATTCTACGGTGAATACCTTCTGAACGCGCAGGGCGAAGACGTCGTTGCCGGTATTCGTACTCCGAAACCGCTTGCAACACTTAAGAAGGCGAACAGTGAAGTCTACGAGCAGCTCGTCGACGTCAAAGAACGCCTGGAAGCGCATTACAAGGATATGCAGGATATGGAGTTCACCATCGAACGTGGCTCGCTCTATCTCCTGCAGACCAGGAACGGAAAGCGAACCGGCGTCGCCGCGGTCAAAATCGCGGTCGATATGGTGGAAGAAGGCAAGCTGAAGAAGGAGGAAGCGGTAACGCGCGTGACACCGCAACTTCTAGACCAGGTCTTTCACCCGATGATCGATCCCAAGGCTAAGAAGGACGCCACACTTCTCGCGAAGGGCTTGAACGCATCGCCGGGCGCGGCAACGGGGCAGATCGTGTTCACCGCCGAAGACGCGGAGAAGTGGGTTGCCGACGGAAAGAAAGTCGTGTTGACCCGTCGCGAAACATCTCCCGAGGATATCGGCGGGATGTATGTCGCAGAAGGTGTTCTGACATCTACAGGCGGCATGACGAGTCACGCGGCTGTTGTCGGTCGAGGTATGGGTGTGCCTAGTGTCGTCGGCTGTCGTGACGCTGTTGTTTCGGGAAAGACGGTGAGTTTTGACAAGAGGAAGTTCAAAGAGGGCGATTCCATTACCATCGACGGCACGACCGGCGAAGTATTCGAAGGCGAACTTCCGCTCGTGGAGCCGAAGGTGAAGGGCGAGCTTACGACATTCCTGTCGTGGACCGACGAAGTTCGCAGCCGCGGTCGACGTTCCAACGTCAAGGAAACCGGAATCGGCGTCCGCGCGAATGCGGATAACCCCGCCGACGCGAAGAAGGCGCGTGGATTCGGAGCTGAAGGTATCGGGCTTTGCCGGACCGAGCACATGTTCTTCGAAGGCGAACGGCTTACCCACTTTCAGGAAATGATCGTTGCCGAAGACGAAGCGAGTCGTCGCGCAGCGCTCAAGAAGCTTCTTCCCTATCAGAAGAAGGACTTCAAGGGAATCTTTAAAGCTATGGCCGGTTTCCCGGTAACGATTCGTCTCCTCGACCCGCCGCTGCATGAGTTCGTCCCGAAGACCAAGCAGGACGTAAAGGCTCTCGCAGAGCACGTCGGGATTTCCGCGTCTAAGCTCCAGTCGAAGATAGACTCCCTGCACGAATCCAATCCAATGCTCGGTCATCGTGGCTGCCGGCTTGCGATTTCCTATCCTGAAATCCTTGAAATGCAGGTCGAAGCGATTATCACCGCGGCGTGCGAAGTGCAGAAGGCGGGAAGCGAAGTTCTCCCTGAAATTATGATTCCGCTTGTCGGGACCGCGAAGGAACTGTCAATGCTGCGGGAACGGACCGATGCTGTCGCGGCCAGAATTATCGAGAAGAAGAACGTGAAGCTCGATTACAAGGTTGGAACCATGATCGAAGTTCCTCGCGCGGCGCTTACTGCAGACGAAGTTGCCGAACACGCCGACTTCTTCAGCTTCGGTACGAACGACCTTACGCAGATGACTATGGGTTTCTCGCGTGACGATGTGGCAAGTTTCCTCCCGCTTTATATCGATCAGGAGATCTATGAAAAGGACCCGTTCCAGGTCCTCGATCAGCGTGGCGTTGGCCAGCTTGTTGAACTCGGTACCGAACGCGGCAGGCAGACGAAGAAAGACCTCAAGGTAGGGATATGCGGAGAGCACGGTGGTGAACCGACCTCGGTGGAGTTCTGCTATCGCACCGGTCTCAACTACGTAAGCTGCTCGCCGTTTCGAGTGCCCATCGCGCGCCTCTCGGCGGCTCACGCGGTGATCAAGAACGGGTAACGCATAGTGTAAGCCAGTTACGCCGCTGAAACAGGCGGTGGCTGTCGGGTCTGAATCACAGTAAGCGAAAAGCCCCCGTTGCACGGCAGCGGGGGCTTTCTTGTATCCGTCGAAGCTTTTATCGCCGGGCTTTTATCGCCGGACCGACCGATCGCGCTTATTGTCGAAGACGCTCCTACCGATCCGAATCGAAAACGACCTGTCCGGTTTCAAACCGCGAGGTATCCACGCTCGACCGCACGCGTTCAACGTCGTGCTTCTCGCGGACAATGTCGTGAAAATGGTAGGTATAGGCAGCCGGCTGCTCGCCCATGGCTTCACGCTTCTCACGGACTTCGGCCCCACGCTCGGCCGCGAGCTCACCGACAATACCAACCACAATGTCTCGAACCCGTTCCCGGGAAAGTCCTTCGATTTCCCCGACTTCGATGAATTCCGGATCCACCTCCTCTGGGTTTTCCATGACGGCATTAATCACTCGCTTCCGGATATTCTCGTACTGGATACGTTCGTTAACCCGTTTTTCACGTGTTCGACGTATCGCGGGTATCGCAAAAAAAAGCGTGGAGAAAACCGTTGGAATAAGCCCCATGACCCAGAATACGATGGAAACCGCCGTGGCGGGATTCGCGGTAATCTGGGCGAAGAGTAACACGACAAGACTGTAGAATGAACCAAAGCCCTCAACAGGAACCGACGGAAGCGCGAACGTGAG
>JBKGYS010000099.1:0-9832 GCA_046545955.1 Spirochaetales bacterium
CGCGCAAAAAGATCCGGCAACCGTTCCAAGGGCGGCAGGACGATCTGCAGGGAGACCACCTCCAGGTCCTCTTCCTCGATGATCAGCGGGTCGGTGATGAATTCCGGCCGGATATCCGGCAGCTCCGGTTCCGGCGGCGGCGCGGGTTTTCGGGATTTTTCCGAGGAACCCTCCGGCGGACCGTGCAGCACCTGCAAGGCCACCGCGATGGCATGGGCGCAGATCGTGCCGTTCACCTGGTTCTCCCGGCAGATGCACAGGTTCTTCACATTGACCCGGCTCCGGATATCCAGTCCGGTGCGGTAAACCTTCTGCCCGGCGACGACCCGGCCGAGCAGGCCGACGCCGCCAAGGAGGCGATTCTCGGCGGCGACATCGACCTCAACACAAGCCCCCGGCGCCACGCCGGCAGCGATAGCCGCGACAGCGCAAGCCCGATCGTAATCGTCGGCGCCGGGCCGGTCGGCCTGACCCTCGCCTGCCTCCTCGCCGCCGACGGGGAAACGGTTACGGTCCTCGAAGCGCGCACCGAGCCCGACCGTAGAGTGCGGGCGATCGGAGTCACTCCACCGTCGCTCGATATCCTCGACCGGATATACGACGGCTTCGGTGCGGCCCTTTCCTCGCTCGGGTGTCCGGTGCGCCGTGCGAGCGTCTACGGCAACGCACGGCCGCTCGGTACGCTCGCGTTCAGCGGCATTCACCCGCGCTACCCGTACATCCTCGCGGTTCCGCAGTACCACACCGAGGGGCTCCTGCGCGACGCGGCGGCCGCATCTGCGCGCATACGGCTCGAGTATGGGGTCAAGGTCAACGATCTCAAGGTCGATGTTTCTCCCCGCGCCGCAAACGCCCGCGTGCGCCTATCGTGCTCCGGCGGGGAGGAGCGGCGCGCCGAGCTTGTCTGCCTGTGCACCGGTAAGAACGCCCTCGCGGCGGGATTCGGGCGGCGTTCGGCGAAGCGCTACCGGGTGCGGTTTCTTATCGGGGATTATCCGGAGGCAGGCGACCGACAGTCGGGCGCGAGCGGTACTGCGTGCGGCGGCGAACGCGAGGCGCAGCTTTACTTCTCCCGCGACGGGTCTGTGGAAGCCTTTCCGCTGCCTGACGGGGTGCGCCGCTGGATCGTGCAGCTTCCAAGTCACCTGCGAAGCTCGCGGCTCGACACGGATCTCGCCGACACGCTGCTGCGCGAGGCGGTCTTACGCAGGGCGGGTATTGTGCTGCCTGCCCGACGGCCGCTGTGGTGGAGTAACTTCAAACCGGAGCGAAGCGAGTTAAAACCCTTTGCTTCGGGGCCGGTTATGCTCGCCGGTGACGCCGCGCATACCATGTCGCCGATTGGCGGACAGGGAATGAATACCGGGATCGCCGACGCCGAACTCGCCGCCGACCTCATTCGCCTGTGGCGACGCGGCAGCCTCGACGAGCACGCAAGAAATGCCCGCTACGACCGCCTGCGGCGCCGCGCGGCGCGGGTGGCGGCCTCCCGCGCCGCCGCCGGAATGCGGACCGGCATCGCCTCGGGCGCACTGTCCGCGCCCTCGCGCGATCTGCTGCTGCGTGTCCTGCTTGGCGTACTCCCCGACAGGCTTGTCGCCCGGCACTTCTCGATGCTCACGATTCCCGGCGGCAGATCGCCCTACGAAGCCCGGCTTCGGTCGGATGCTCACGACGCCTTACGGCATACTGTCAACTCGAGCACCCCGAAGTAGAGCCGCGGGGCGTAACGCACCGGTAGGCCGTATGAAGCAAGCATGCGGTGAAAGCGCCGTCGATCGGGAAATCTCGTAAGGCTTCGCGCGATGTACGCGTAGACTTCCGGGTCGCCGTGCAGCAGCAATCCCCAGAAATGTCCCCACAACCGCAGAAGACGAAATTGCACGGCAAACAGCAGAGGACTCGCGCTACGCGAGAACTCGAGGAATACCGCCGTCCCGCCGGGCTCGAGCACCCGCGCAACCTCCGACACCGCAGCCTCGAGCGACGGTGCGTTTCGCAGCGCGTACCCTCCGGTGACAACCGACATGGACCCATCGGCGAACGGCATATGCGCCATATCCGCCTCGAGAGCCCTCGTGCGCGCTCCGAAGCGCCGAAGCCGTGACCGTGCGCGGGCTAGCATTTCGGGGTTCAAGTCGAGCGCGTGAATGCGCCGGTCCGAATAGCGTTCGGCAAGCGATTCGGCGATATCGCCGGTGCCGGTGGCGATATCGAGCAGATCCGCCGGCACGTCGCTCGGCAGAAGCCGAATAAGACGCCGTTTCCACAACAGATCGCCGCCGAGCGAAAGCAGTCGGGTAATCGCGTCGTATTTCGGCGCAACTATGGAAAAAAGCTTTCGATTGTAGTCCCTTTTGCTCTCCGGCTCGTTGAGCTCGGAGTCTCGAACGCGCCAGGACCTCTTCGCCTCGGAGGACTCTCTGATGCCCGATTCTATGTCTCGCCCACGCTCTGCGCTGTTTGCCATGGGCACGAGTGTACCCGAAAGCGGGTATTATACGATATACGATACGGACGGTGAGCACGAGTCGAACACCCCTGCGTCGCTGCCAACGCGGTCGAATGACCCGGAACACCACAATCAGTAAGCCAACAGGCGGTGGCCTTCTCGCAAACGAGTCCGTCTTTCACGGCGAGGATGACTGAGCAGACGCTTTGGTGTTATCTTTGGCGAAGATGCCGATTACATAGGTTTCTGCTGCCGTAACCTTGCGTGTTCGCCGCCAGAAAACCTTATTTATCGTACCATGCCAGAGGAATACCCAATGCCGGAACAGAACACGCGGGTCCGAGCCGCAATGTACACCATAGGAACAAGCGTTCCCCGAAGCAGCTACACACAGGACCAGGCGCTCTCATTCATGAAATCAGTTCCCGGATACAACGAAACGGATCGGGCGTTTCTCGACCGCATTTATCCATCGAGCGCTATTGGGACTCGACACTCGGTTATCGAAGACTGGGAACGAGAGCCGGCAGATTTCACGTTCTTCTCGCAGACCGAAGACATGCTTCCCGAACCCACGCTCAGACAACGAAACGACATTTTTGCCTCGGAGGCGCACCGTATCGCAACCGAAGCCGCACAAAATGCCTTTGGAGAGTGCCCGGGCGTCGGCCCTTCCGATATCACGCATGTCATTACCGTAAGCTGTACCGGTTTCACCGCTCCGGGCCTGGACTACCAGGTAATCCGGGCGCTTGACCTGAATCCGAAGGTCGACCGCTTTCACCTCGGATTCATGGGCTGTTTTGCCGCCTACCCTGCGCTGAAAATGGCCGACTCCTTCGTGAGAAGCGATCCGAACGCGCGTGTCCTCGTTATATGTCTCGAGCTGTGCAGCCTGCACTTTCAATTCAAACAGGATCGCGAGACCATGGTAGCGAACTCTCTTTTCGCCGACGGAGCCGCCGCCGCCATTGTCGGCGCTGCCGACCGGGACGACGATCCGGGTACCGGTTACCGGATGGACGGGTTCGCCTCCGAGCTGCTCGACGATTCACAGTCCGCTATGGCGTGGACGATAGGAGACGTCGCCTTCGATATGAAACTCTCGGTGTATGTGCCCAAAATCGTGCAAAAGAACATAGCCGCGATTGTCGACAGGCTTTCGGCTTCGGTAGAGCGCACGCGCGACGATATCAACGCGTGGGCCGTTCATCCCGGCGGACGCGCGGTACTCGAGCGGGTATGCCGCGGGCTCGATCTGAACGAAGAGGATCTATGGGCATCGTTCGATGTGCTTCACGATTACGGTAATATGAGCTCGCCGACGATTCTGTTCGTGCTCAAGCACCTGCTCGAGGACGACTCGAGGGGCGTGGCGACGGGGAGTTCGGTATTCAGCGCCGCCTTCGGCCCCGGGCTGACCGTGGAATCGGCGTTTCTCACCGCCCGCAAACCGGCGCACCGGCGCCCCTGAGACGGCTTAAGGAGGGCACGCGTCCACGTGCGAGACTGGTTACTCACACACCGCAGTAATGAATCCGAGCTCATGGATGATCCCTCCGGCGATCAGGAGATGCTCTTTCGCACGCTCAGGCAGTTTTCGCTTATAAATCGGCTTCTGACCGGCAATCGCCGGCTTCTGAAAACCCACGTGCTCAAACCGCTGCGTCCGGGAGACCAGGAAGTACGGTTTCTCGACGTCGGCGCCGGCGGCGGAGACACCGCTCGCTGGCTCGCCGACGAGGCCAGGCGACGAAACATCAACATAAGAATCGTGTGTCTCGATCATGATGAACGTGTGGCGCGCTACTGCGAGCAGGAGTGCCGTGATTATCCGGAAATCTTGACGCGCTGTGGCAGCTTCGAAGCAGTTGAAGAGCCGTTCGACTTTGTTTTCTGCAACCACCTGATCCACCATCTCGATGCGGAGGGCGTGCGGCGGTTTCTCGACCATACGCACACGATCACCAGCCGGCTTTTTCTCGCGAGCGATCTTCGACGCTCTGCGCCCGCGATTGCAGGATTCCGCCTGCTCTCCACGCTTGCCTTTCGCAACAGTTTCGCACGATCCGACGGCGCGACATCGATCAGACGAGCGTTCCGCGCACGCGAGCTTCGAAGGATCATCGCCGAGAGTAGCTGGGGCGACCGGGCAATCGTTCGAACGGGGGTACCGGCACGGCTTGTGGTAATCGCCTCGGCGAGGTAGTGGCATGGTTGCGCCGGTATGAGTTATCAGAAAATACAGCTCACCGACGGGCAGAAGAGACCAACGACCGCCCGAGCGTGACTTTTGTTCACAAAGGGAAGATTATGAAGCGCACCGAGGGCGCTTTTCGCGACTCACACGGCGTCGTCGCACCGTTGAATCTCAACGGCGACCACAGCTCCACCTCGGCCGGCACGAGGCGGCCGCCGTCGGCCGTGCCTACTCGCTGTTGCGGTCTTCGGCCTGTTCTTTCTCGCGCGCCTTCGCGCGTTTCTTCAGCTGCCCCTGCAGTTTCACGATTCGCTGCCCCGGTTTCACATCGGTGGGGCACACCCAGACACACGAGAAATCGCGCGTGCAATTGTCCACACCGCGGGGGGCCTCGGCCATATCGAGAAGCTCTTCCTTGCGTTCAGGGTGCTTCTCGAGTTCCCGGTGAATCGCCGCGAGCGAAGCGGGACCCATCCAGCTTTCGGTCACCGGGCACGCGGTGACGCAGAGTCCGCACTCGATACAGTTTTCAAAGCGCGTATACGCGTCTATGTCTTCGGGAGTCTCTGCGTCTTTATTCAGATCGCTCTCTCTGAGATAGGTCAGTCCCTCGGGAAACTCCTGCATGAAGCCACTCGGGTCGTACGCGAGATCGCCCATACGCGGCATAGTCGGAAGCGGCTCGACGCGAACGGCTTTCTCCGCGTCCTGATCGGCGATGCGCTCGGTGCAGGCGAGCACGAACTTGCCGTTTACCGCCATCCCGCACGTGCCGCACGAACCGTGGTGGCACGACTGTCGGAACATGAGGTTTTCGTCGTAGGTCAGCCGAATGTACTCGAGCGCGTCGATAACGGTCGTCCTGTCGTTAATCGGGACGCTGTAGGTTTCGAGTTCACCGGAAGTCCTGTAGATTGATATGTCGCGTTCGTTCATTCTGTGTCCTCCTCAGGCGAAAAAGCGCCGGTAATGCGGAAGCGGGGTGTCGGCCGTGCGGCACGGCGTGTCGTCTCCGAGCAACGAACAGAACAGATCAACAGTGTTCTCGGCCATCGCCCGGAGCGTTGTCGCTTTGCCACCGGTCACGCTGATAATTCCCCGCACGCCATCGGTGTCCGCGTGGTTACGCGCCTCGAACTCGCGGCTGAGTTCGCGGCCGTCGGCCTCGTTGCTGGCTCTGCCGGCGAGCGGTCGAACAGCCGCCCACGCTTTCTGGTAGGGTATTTCGGCAAACTTCGGCACCATCTCCGCTCCGGCTTTTGTGAGCAGGTCAACATCGGCATCGGGTACGACACAGTCATCCGGGCCTGAGCCATGCCACTGCGTGGCGCCGATAATGCTTAAATGTCGCTGCGGTACCAGAATATCTCCGTCGGTATTCGGCCGCAGTCGCTCGATAATCATATTTACCAGGCGGCCCTTGTGAGCGAGCATTGTCCCTGGTGCCGGGGTTATGGGTAGATCGATATCTGCCATTTCCGCGATAACGCCTGCCCACGCACCCGCGGCGTTAATGACAAAATCGCACCCGTGTACCGCTTCCTCGCGGGTGCGAAGGTCGCGCGCTTTGATGCCGGTAACCTGGCTGCCGTTCATCACGATATCGGTAACCATGTGAAAATTGCGTATGTCCGCCCCGAGCGCTTTTGCACCGGCGAAGAAATACAGAGGAAGTCGATAGGCGTCGAGCGTACCGTCGGGAACCTGAACCCCACCGATGCACGCTTCGCTGACGTTGGGCTCCATTCGGCGAATGGTTTCACCGTCGAGAAAGCGATTCTCTATTCCCGCTTCCGAACACGCCTGCATGAACGCATCGCTATACGATAGCTCATCTTCGGAGAGCGCGATAAAAACACCGTTGTTTGGTTCTATTGATTCAGGTGCAATGCGTTTGAGTATGCGAACTTCCTGAATACACTCAGCGGCCACCGCACGGTCTTTGACCGCGTACCGAGCTCCGGAATGGAGAAGACCGTGGTGTCGCCCCGTTGAACCACAGGTCAGCTCGCCCTTCTCGAAAAGAGTTACGCGATACCCGCGCTGAACGAGGTCGTATGCTATTGCCGCGCCGGTGCCCCCACCGCCTATTACGACAACATGCTCTTTCTTTGCGTCGCTCATAGTGCTCCTGTAACCGCGCTCGTGCAGCCTTCAGCACCATGTCGCCGACACTATTCACCCGCCCAAGACTATAACACGCTGAGCAACGGTTCAGCTACCGAAATTCGCGGTAAACCAGTCAATCAGTTTACGCGCGACGCTCGGCGCGGGTGGAACGTTGGGAAGGGCGTCGGGCGAGCACCAGTACGCGTGGTCGATTTCCTCGTTGTCTACCTGGATTTCGCCGGAAACCCACTCTGCGGTGAACGCAACCATAAGACTGTCGGGAAACGGCCACGGCTGGCTCGTAAAGTAGCGGACATTGCCGCAGATTATGGATGTTTCTTCGGCTACTTCGCGGATGACGCACTCTTCGAGACTTTCGCCCGGTTCCACGAATCCGGCCAGAACGCTGTAGAAGGGGTGCTTGCGCTGCGCATTGTGGGCAAGTAGCAGCCTGCCCTCGCGTACAACCGCTACAATGACGGCGGGGGATATTCTTGGATAGATGGTCTGACCGCAGGACGGACAGCAGCGAGCCACCTCCCTTCCGCAAAGCTCGGTACCCGCGCCGCATACACCGCAGAAGCGGTGCGTCCGATCCCAGTGCGCGAGTTGATACGCGCGTCCGACCAGCCAGAATTCATCTTCGGGCAGATTACCGAAGAGACTGCGAAGCGAACGCGCTTCCAGGCTGTCGGGCAGCGTGGCGTCGGGGAGCATCCACGTAGTATGGAGCGACTTCGCATCCGAATCGTCGGGTGCGGCGCGGATGAGCGATGCTTCAGGGGCGGCGAGTCGGGCGGCAACGTCGGGAGAGAGAAGCGGGTTTCCGGTGGAATCACAAACAATCTGGCTGCCGCGCACAAGCAGGACGCAACGAGGCCTATCCGAACTCATAAGCAGCTCCCGGCATAAAAAAAGCTGCCGACCACGCACGCGGTCGACAGCTGGGGGGACTATGCATTGGCTGTACAGTATTGGAAATCGCCGTCAGCCGGCAAGCTTTCTGGTAATCTCCGCTACGTGTTTTCCCTGGAACCGGGCACCGGCAAGTTCGTTTTCGCTCGGCATACGCTCGCCCTGACCTCCGGTGATGGTGCTCGCTCCGTAGGGGCTGCAGCCGGTCGTCTCGTCGAGCGTCATTTGGCCGGCAAAAGCATACGGCAAGCCGACTATAACCATACCCTGGTGAAGCAGGGTCGTCATCGTCGCCTGAATAGTAGTCTCTTGACCGCCGTGCTGTGTTGCGGTGGAAACGAAAACGCTTCCGACTTTACCGATAAGCTGGCCGTTCGCCCACTGGCCGCCGGTAGAATCCCAGAAGGCACGCATTTGCCCGCACATGTTTCCGAATCGCGTCGGTGTTCCAACGATAATTGCGTCGTACTCAGGAAGCTTTTCCGGTTCGGCGACAGGCAGGTGAGCAATCGACTCCGCGAAATCCTTCCCGCCGAGTTGCTCGACCATCTCGGCCGGAAGCGTCTCGGGGACTCGTAGCAGGTCAACTTCAGCGCCTGCTTCCTTTGCACCGTCGGCCACTGCCTGAGCCATTTTGTACAAATGACCGTACATCGAATAAAAGACTATCGCTATCTTCATGCAATCCTCCATAGCGTTTGTGTTATATTCGGCAAAATACAAATACGAGACCGCATCGACAAGCATTTGACGCGTATTGGGTGCATGGCTAAACTTTGAGTGGTAATGAGCGGCAGCGAGCAGAAGCTTCGGGACATCATCAGCCTTGACTCCGAGCTCAATAAAATACAGGACTTGGACATTCTTCTCGAAAGGATCCTCCTCGAGGCCCGGCGAGTGGTCGAGGCCGACGCAGGATCTATATACGTTCGCCGTGGCGACGAGCTCGAAATAACCTACGCGCAGAACGACACCAAACAAGCAGAACTGCCGGAAGGACAAAAGCTCATTTACAACGTATTCACCGTGCCGATAGCCACGAACACCATTTCAGGCTACTGCGCTGCTACCGGAGAACTCGTGAATATCGCCGACGCGTACAATCTTCCCGAGGATTCTCCCTACGGCTACGATCCCAAGTACGACCGAATGAGCGGATACAAGAGCACCTCCATGCTCGCCATACCGCTTCGCACCAACAGCGGCGAAATACTCGGCGTAATTCAGCTCATCAATAAAATGGCTGCCGACGGCTCGGTTACAACCTTTAACGAAGATGATGAGCTTGTCACCATGCACTTCGCCAATAACGCGACCGTGGCGCTCCAGCGGGCGCAGATGACACGTGCCATCCTGCTGCGCATGATCCGAATGGCCGAGCTTCGTGATCCTAAGGAGACCGGTCCGCATGTTAACCGTGTCGCCGGCTATTCGACGGAGATCTACGAGCGCTGGGCGAAGAAACGCGGCATGCCCGATCGTGAGATCCAGCGAACGCGCGACAACCTCCGCATGGCCGCGATGCTGCACGACGTGGGAAAGGTCGGTATCTCCGACACGATCCTGAAAAAACCGGACCGCTTTACCGACGAAGAATTCGAAATCATGAAGACGCACACTACAACCGGAGCAAAACTGTTTCTCGATAAGCAGTCGGAGTTCGACGATATCGCCGGTGAAGTTGCGCTGACGCACCACGAGAACTGGAACGGAACCGGATATCCGGGCTACGTCGACGTAGCCACGGGGACGCCGGAAAAGGCCGATGAAAACGGAGCGGCACTCGGACGCAAAGGAGAAGAGATTCCGCTGTTCGGTCGCATCGTTTCAATCGCCGACGTATACGACGCACTCTCGAGCAAACGAGTCTACAAATCCGCTTGGAGCGAGGAGGACGTCATTGCCGAGATGAAGAAAATGTCGGGTAGCAAGTTCGACCCCGAGCTCGTAGACATTTTCATCGAAATCCTGCCTACCATCCGTCAGATCGCGGACAAGTACAAAGACCCTGCATAGTCTCTAACGTTACCCCGCATAATGCCGCTCAACGCGGGCGCAGCTTTGAGCCTGCATCCTTACCCCGGGTGCCGGCGCTAGCCCCGAGCCCGCAGCCCTATCCCGGCGGCGGCGGAGGCGCTCCCCCGGGTGCCGGCGCT
>JBKGYS010000100.1:0-9716 GCA_046545955.1 Spirochaetales bacterium
CTACTATGCGGCTTGTTAGACACCGCTTTACACCACGGTGGTGGACAGTAATCAACAAATGCGTACTTTCCACCACCGAGGCCGCCATCGCAAGCCGCCGTGAAAAAGACCCCCGACCGCCGTGTTCCGGCCCTCAGGCTCAGTATATGACGGGCTCGGCGTCGAGGTCGCGCCAGATATACCACGTGGCAACCGTCCGCCACGGCCGCCACCGTTCGGCCTGCGTGGATACCCGCTCGCGCAGTGCCCTGAGCCGTGCCGCAGTCGACGTAGCGCTGCCGATACTCCACCCGTAAAGATCCGCAGCGGCGTTGATGAGGCCAATGTCGCCGAGCGGAAGGACATCGGGTCGCTGCATATGAAAGATGAGCACCATATCGGCTGTCCACCGACCAATGCCACGCAAACCCGTCAGTTGGTCGCGTATTTCGTCGTCACCCCACTCGTGCCACGCCGTGTCGTCGATCCGACCGGCGGAAAACGCCTGCGCGATGCCTTTAATGTATTCGGCTTTACGCCACGACAACCCCGCTGCCCTCAGTTCTCCGGTATCCGCCCCCGCGAGCGCATCGCTCGATAGACCGGGAAATGCAGCCACGAGGCGTTTCCAGATTCCCCCGGCGGCTGCAACCGAGATTTGCTGTCCCACGATCGCGTTTATCAGCGTCCGGAACGCGTTACCGCTTCCGCGCAAGGTATCATCACGATGCGACTCGATAAGCTGCGCGAGGACGGGATCACGCTCTGTGAGTTCCCGGCATGCGCGGTCCCAGTACTGAGGAGCGGGCGAGTGTTCCGCCGTTGTTATCGGTTTACGTTCGGACATGAAACCGGAGCGTAGATGCTCCTTCGATCGTATGCAACCGTCGCCGTGCTAACGAGCGATAGTATGCAACCGTCGCCGTTCTAACGAGACTTCGTGCAAGTAGCGGTCAAACCGACCGCTACGTAAGCAAGGTTTTTCCCATTAGATCCCGGTCGACCTCCCGGGCGGCCATTCGCCCTTCTTTAATCGCCCAGACCACCAGGCTTTGTCCGCGTCTCGCGTCGCCGGCAGCGTACACGCCGGGCATGGAGGTGCGGTGGTCTTCGAAGGCAGCCGCTATATTGCTTCTCGCGTCGCGGCTTAGACCTAACTCATCCGGCACGTAGTCTTCCGGGCCGAGGAAGCCCATCGCGAGGGTAACCAGGTCGGCCGGCCACTCTTCTTCGCTACCGGGGACTTCGACCGGCTTCGGCCGCTCGCCGGGTTCCTTCTCCCATTTCACGCGGACAGTACGGACAGCGCCTATGGCGCCGTCTCCCCGGTCTACGAACTCCTTGGTCATAATGGAAAACTGCCTGGGGTCACTGCCGAACTTTTCCTGAGCTTCCTGCTGCGCATAGTCCTGCTTGTAAATACGGGCAAACGTCGGCCATGGCATATCGGGGGTACGCTCTGAGGGCGGTTTCGGCATAATTTCGAAGGCCGTCACCGATTTCGCCCCTTGGCGTAGGGCGGTGCCGGTGCAGTCGGTTCCTGTATCTCCGCCGCCGATTACAATGACGTGCTTACCTTCCGCGTACGGTATGTCGGCATTCTGCTCGCTATATCCGGGTACGCCGAAGAGGCGCTTCTGACTCGCGGTAAGAAACTCCATAGCAAAATGCACGCCTCTGAGTTCACGTCCAGGCACGGGAAGATCGCGGGGCTTGGTCGCTCCGGTGCACAGAAGCACCGCGTCGTACTGTTGGGCAAGCTCCTCTGCGGTGACGTCCACGCCGACATTCACGCCGGTGCGGAACTCCACGCCTTCTTCGGCCATGAGCCTGTTGCGCCGTTCGACGACCTCCTCCTTGTCGAGCTTCATATTCGGAATACCGTACATGAGAAGCCCTCCGATCCGGTCTGCACGCTCGAGAACGGTCACGTGGTGCCCCGCCTGGTTGAGCTGATCGGCCGCCGAGAGGCCGGACGGCCCGCTTCCAACCACGACCACCCGTTTGCCGGTGCGGACGGTAGGAATACGCGGCTGCATCAGGCCGTTGTCATACGCGCGGTCTATAATGTGCGCTTCGTTATCCTTGATGGTGACAGGCGGCTCGTTTATTCCAAGCACGCACGCGTGCTCGCACGGAGCGGGACAGACCCTCCCGGTGTACTCGGGGAAATTGTTGGTCTTCATGAGGCGTTTCCACGCCTCCTCCCACCTTCCGTGATAGACGAGATCGTTCCACTCGGGAATCAGGTTGTCCACCGGACACCCGTAGTCCGACTGGCAAAATGGAACGCCGCAGTCCATGCACCTGGCGCCCTGCTCCTGCCGGGTAGCTTCGTCCATATGAAGATGGAACTCTTTGAAATCCTTAAGGCGACTCGCCGGATCCCGGTCGGTTACGCCTTTTCGCTGTATTTCTATGAACCCGGTTGGCTTACCCATGCACAACCTCCCTCGTGCGCTCCTCGTCCCTCGCGGCTTCGAGCTTATTCAGGAACGTCATAGAGCTGACCTTGGCGAATTCGCCGCGCCGTTCGCTCCAGTGTTCCAGTATTTCCTGCGCGATACGACTGCCGGTGAACTCCGCGTGGTTTCGGATCAACGCG
The DNA here is from genome assembly GCA_046545955.1 of Spirochaetales bacterium. Lineage (GTDB taxonomy): Bacteria > Spirochaetota > Spirochaetia > DSM-27196 > SKKC01 > SLAN01. The sequence goes on from JBKGYS010000100.1 coordinate 2,585, forward strand.
AGAAGCTCGGCCTCGTCGGAAACATCAACCTCAAAAATTTCGACCAGACCCGTGTTGAGACGGGTCGCGAGTCGCTGTTCGGGATCCCAGACGTAGGCGATCCCTCCCGACATGCCGGCGCCGAAGTTTCGCCCGGTATTCCCGAGGATTACCGCGCGGCCGCCTGTCATATATTCGCATCCGTGGTCACCGACGCCTTCGACGACGACGCGGGCGCCGGAGTTGCGCACGCAGAAGCGCTCGGCGGCAACTCCACGAAAGTAGCCCTCGCCTGAGGTTGCCCCGTAGAGGGCTACGTTCCCGATAATGATGTTTTCCTCCGGCTTGAAGTGCGAGCCGCGTGGCGGATAAACAATAAGCCGTCCACCCGACAGGCCCTTACCGACGTAGTCGTTCGCATCGCCCTCGAGCTCGAGCGTCACCCCCTCGGTGAGCCACGCGCCAAAGCTCTGCCCCGCGCTTCCCGTGAAGCTCACGTGCATTGCCTCGTCGGGCAATCCGCCAACTCCGTAGGTTTTCATGAGGTAATTGCTCAGCATGCCGCCCACGGCGCGGTCGGTGTTCTTGATTGGCATGTCGACGCGCACCGGTCCGCCCCAGTCGCCGCTCGATACCTCGTTCGCATCCGCGGCGCCTCCTGAACCATTGCCGCCCGCGGCGCCGTTATGCTCGCCAGAGGCGCCGGCGAAACGCTCGGCCTTTACCAAAGTCGGCTGCAGCTTCTCCTGCGCGACAGCGATCAATCGGCGGTCGAGCACGCCGTCGATTCCGTGATCCTGCGGGATGCAACAAATGACCCGGTCGTCGGGACTCTTCTTCTGCGGCTGAGCGAGTAAGGGCGACAGATCGATGTCTTTACTCTTCCAGTTGCGCACCGAGTCATCCGGCTCGAGCAGGTCGGTCCTGCCCACGAGGTCGTCGAACTTCCGAACGCCGAGCTCGGCCATAATCCCGCGCAGATCCTCGGCGACAAAGAGCAGATAGTTCACCACGTCCTCGGGCTTACCTGAGAACTTCTTGCGAAGCCGCTCATCCTGCGTCGCTATTCCGACCGGGCAGGTGTTCTTATGGCAGACGCGCATCATAACACAGCCGGCGGCGATAAGCGCGCTCGTCGCGAAGCCGCTTTCCTCGGCCCCGAGCATTGCGGCGATCGCGAGGTCGCGTCCGGTCTTCACCTGGCCGTCGGTCTGAAGCACCACTCTCGAGCGCAGTCCGTTCATAACCAGCGTCTGATGGGTTTCAGCGAGACCAAGCTCCCACGGCAACCCGGCGTGCTTAATCCCGGTGAGCGCCGAAGCGCCGGTGCCTCCGTCGTGGCCGGAGATGAGAATGTGATCGGCGTGCGCTTTCGCGACCCCGGCCGCGACCGTTCCCACCCCGACCTCGCTTACAAGCTTCACGCTCACGCGGGCTTGGGGGTTCGCATTCTTCAAGTCGAAGATAAGCTGCGCGAGGTCCTCGATCGAGTATATGTCGTGGTGAGGCGGCGGGCTAATGAGACCCACGCCGGGCGTGGAATAGCGGACCTTCGCGATTACGTCGAAGACCTTGTGCCCGGGAAGCTCGCCGCCTTCACCGGGCTTCGCGCCCTGCGCCATTTTTATCTGCAGCTCGTCGCTTTCGGTGAGGTACTCGATCGTAACCCCGAACCGGCCGGAAGCGACCTGCTTAATGGCGCTTCGCTTGCTGTCGCCGTTGGGAAGCGGCCGGTAGCGCTCGCGAAGCTCTCCCCCCTCGCCGGTGTTGGACTTGCCTCCGAGGCGGTTCATCGCGATCGCGAGGGTCTCGTGCGCTTCCTGGCTTATCGAGCCGAAACTCATTGCTCCCGTCGCGAAGCGTTTAACGATTTCGCTCGCGGGCTCGACCTCGTCTATGGGAACGGATTCCGTGTCATCCTTAAACTTCAGTAGGCCGCGCAGCGTCGCCTGTGACTTCTCCCTGGCGTTCTGACGGTCGGCGAAATCCCTGTAGTAGTTCCAATTGTTCTGTCTTGCAGCGGTCTGCATTCGGGCGACCGAGTCGGGGTCCCACATGTGCTTTTCCCCTCCGGTTCGCCACTGATAGTCGCCCGGATTGTAGAACTCTCCGCCTATCGGCACGTTTCCCTCAGGGTACCCAAGCTCGTGTCGAAGTTCGGCTTCCTTCGCGAGAATGTCGAACCCCACACCTTCAACGCGGGTTGAGGTACCGGCAAAACATCGATCTACAACCTCTTTCTTCAGCCCTATCGCCTCGAAGATCTGCGCTCCCTTGTAGCTGTCGAGCGTGGAGATTCCCATCTTCCCGAACACTTTGCGCATACCGTACGAGAGGGCGTTAATATAGCGCTTCTCGATTTCCCGGTAGCTGTACTCAGTCGCGAACTGACCGGAATCGCTGAGGTACCACATAGCTTCGAAGGCCAGATACGGATTAATCGCGTCCGCTCCGTACCCGACAAGACAGCAGAAGTGGTGTGTTTCGCGCGGCTCACCGGACTCGAGGATCAGCCCTATCTGTGTGCGCTTCGCGTTGCGCACGAGGTGATGATGCACCGTCCCCACCGCGAGCAGCCCGGACAGCGCAACACGCTCGCGCGAAGCTTCGCGGTCGGAGAGTACCACCAGGCTGTAACCTTCGGATATCGCCGACTCGGATTCCTCGGCGATACGGTCGAGCGCCGACATGAAACCCTCGAGGCCCGAATCCTTGGGGTACGTAATGTCGACCACCTTCGTACGCCAGCCGCGATGGTCCATGTTCCGGATTCGCGCGAGCTCATCGTTGGTAAGGACCGGGTGATCGAGCTGCAGCATATGCGCGTGCTCGGGAGTGACGCTGAGCAGGTTTCCCTGCGGCCCGATATAGGAGGAGAGACTCATAATGATGTCTTCCCGGATCGAGTCGATCGGCGGGTTGGTGACCTGGGCGAACAGCTGCTTGAAATACTCGTACAGGAGCCTCGGCCGCTCGCTCAGCGCGGCGAGCGGCGTATCATTGCCCATCGAACCGAGCTGCTCTTTGGCGTGCTCGGCCATTGGCCCGAGAATAAGGTTCAGGTGCTCCACGGAGTAGCCGAACGCACGCATGCGCGCGAAGAGGTCGGTGTTTCCGTCGGGCGAGGTGGCGGCTTCCGGGCCCGAGTCCGCATGCACCGCGCCGTTTCCTTCGGCGCTCGCGCCCGGCGGCTGGGTTTGCACCGGCGGCAGGTCGTCGAGTCGTATCCGCTGTGCGTCGAGCCACTGCCGGTACGGCCTCGACAGCGCTATGCCGTCCTTGATTTCCTCGTCGGGAACGAGCCGGCCCTCGTCGAAGTCCACGAGAAACATGCGCCCCGGCTGAAGTCGTCCTTTTTCGCGGACATTTTGCGGCTCTATATCGAGGACACCCGCCTCACTCGCCATAATTACGCGGTCGTCCTCGGTAACGTAGTACCGACTCGGGCGAAGCCCGTTGCGGTCGAGTACCGCACCGATGACGTGACCGTCGGTAAACGCGATCGATGCGGGTCCGTCCCACGGTTCCATGAGCGTTGAGTAGTACTCGTACATTGCCTTCCCGTGGTCGGGCATGAGGCTGTGATTCTGCCACGCCTCGGGAATCATCATCATAACCGCCTCTTGGAGGCTTCGCCCGGAAAGCAACAGCAGTTCGAGCGCGTTGTCGAAGGTCCCGGAATCGCTCAAGTCCGGTTCTATGACCGGAAACGCGCGCGACAGGCTTTCTCCGAACAGCTCGCTCTCGAGAACACCCTCTCTCGCCCGCATTTTATTGACGTTACCACGAAGCGTATTGATTTCGCCGTTGTGGCTCATAAAGCGCTGCGGTTGCGCCCGGTCCCAGCTCGGAAAGGTGTTCGTTGAAAACCGGGAATGCACCAGCGCGAGATGCGTTTCGTACTCCGGGTCGGCAAGGTCAAGAAAGTAGCGAAACAGTTGTTCCGGCATGAGCATGCCCTTGTAGACCATGACTCGCGTGGAAAGGCTGCAAATATAGAAATAATGATGCTCGTCGCACGCGCCGCCGCGAATACGACTCTGGGCCTGTTTACGGATGAGGTACAGCGCCCGCTCGAACGCCGAGTCGTCGGTTTCATCGGAAGCGGCGATAAAGATCTGCTCCATAGCGGGTTCGCTTTCTTTCGCCGTCGGCCCGATCATGGAGTTATCGCGCGGAACCTCTCGCCATCCTATGACCCGCTGACCTTCCGCTTCCACGATCTGCTCGAAGGCCTGCTTGCACTCGGCGCGATCGGCGCGTTCGGTGGGGAGGAAGACAACACCGGCGGAAAAACGACCACGGTCGGGCAGCGTTGTACCGAGCTCTTCCCTGGCAATCTTTTCGATGAATCGCTCCGGAAACACCGTAAGAATGCCGGCGCCGTCACCGCTGTTTTTGTCGCTGCCGACAGCGCCGCGGTGCGTCATATTGACAAGCAACTGCCGCGCGTCTTCGACAATCGAGTGGCTGCGCCTCTTTTTGATGTGTGCAACAAACCCAACGCCGCAGGAATCGTGTTCGTGGTCGGGACTATATAATCCGTATGCTGTCGGTCGCGCCTTCATAGCCTTCTACCTGTATATTTATTTACTGCCGACTCGAGACGTATCTGCCAGGCGTGCAGTGGTCCGTGTAGAGTAATAACAACGATCTTCTTTGGCAAGTACTTTAACTACATCCTTGAAACGCTATCCTACGCTTCTGTAGGTCATTCACGGAGTATGTATCGTTTTGACTCAATCGAAACCCAGTAGGACCGGAAATTACGTTTCACCGGATATTACGAAGAACGTCGAACGCTTGATGGATGCATGCATCCTTGCGGCATGAATATACGTAAACTACCAGGAAAGAATATACACCCGACCGCGATGGGATGAATATCCCGACGACCGGCCGGCTCACTTCCAACCCTTGAGCTTACGGCCACTGTCGATCTGCCGACCACTCGTCACGATAACCGGCCCGCACTACTTTCTTTCATTGTGCAGTCGTGACTCCGGTGCTACCGTTTTACCTGCTTTAATGGAGGTACGCAATGATTGTAGGTTGTCCATCGGAGATCAAGCGCCACGAATACCGTGTCGGAATAACTCCGCAGTGTGCAAAGAGCTATATAAGTCACGGGCATCGGGTGCTCATGCAGTCCGGCGCCGGCGAGGGCAGCGGTTATTTCGATGCCGAATACACCCGCGTGGGTGCCGAGATCATGCCGGACGCCGAGGCGGTGTTCGCCGGTGCCGAGATGATCGTGAAGGTGAAAGAGCCATTGCCCGAGGAGTTCGACCGACTCCGCCCCGGACAGATTCTCTTCACGTATTTGCACCTCGCGGCAAACCGCGAGCTTGCCGAGCAGTTGTGTCGCAACAAGGTACAGTCGGTCGCTTACGAGACGATCGAACTCTCCGATCGCTCGCTTCCATGCCTCACCCCTATGAGCGAAATTGCCGGCCGCTTGAGCATACAGGAGGGCGCAAAGTACCTCGAAAAGGCGTTCGGCGGACGCGGTATACTGCTCGGAGGCGTTCCCGGAGTCCCGCGCGGGAACGTGGCCATAATCGGAGGAGGAGTCGTAGGGACAAACGCGTGCAAAATTGCTGTAGGAATCGGCGCGAACGTCACCATACTCGACGTTAATCCCCGGCGGCTCGCCTATCTCGACGATATTTTCGGCAGCTCCATCACCACGCTGTACGCAACCGAAGCCAATATCGAGCACATTCTCGGCGAATCGGATATCGTCGTCGGCGCAGTCCTTCTTCCCGGCGAAGCGACGCCGAAGCTCATTAGGCGAGAGCACCTCCAGATCATGAAGCCCGGCGCCGTTCTCGTCGATGTCGCCGTCGATCAGGGTGGCTGCGCGGAGACCACGCATCCTACAAGCCATGACGACCCGATTTTCATTGTCGATGGAGTTGTTCATTACTGCGTCGCGAATATGCCGGGAGCCGTCGCCCGTTCGAGCACCATCGCGCTGACAAGCGTCACCCTCAATTACGGCTTGTTGATCGCCGACGAAGGACTCGAGCAAGCCGTCTCCACGGATACCGCGCTCGCTCGTGGCGTCAACTGCTTCAGCGGCAAGTGCGTCCACAACGCCGTCGCGAAAAGCTGCGGACTCGAGTATGTCCCACTACCCGAGCTGCTCGACGTTGAGACGAGCGTGTGAGCGGCAACCGCCTCGTGCGTTCGTTCGGACGCGTTGAAGGATCTGTTCAACCGCTACGCTTCGAAAAGCCGGCGCAGGTCCTCGGGCGAAAGCGAGGAAAGTCCCCCCGCGTCGGCGCGAATAATCGACTCGGCGAGATCACGCTTTCGCTCCTGCAATCGCACCATTTTCTCTTCAATGGTTCCCGATGTTAAAAGCCGGTACGCGATAACCGTCCCGTCTCGACCGATGCGGTGGGCGCGGTCGATTGCCTGAGACTCCACCGCCGGGTTCCACCACGGATCGAGGAGAATAACGTAGTCGGCCGCGGTCAGGTTAATGCCGAACCCGCCCGCCTTCAGGCTGATAAGAAGAAGCGCCGATCCTTCGCGACTCTGGAACGCTTCGATAACCTCGGCTCGTCGCTGTTGTGGCGTCGAGCCGTCGATACGCAGAATCGGCACATCCGCGCTCACACGCGGCGTTTTCCCGAGTCGTCGCTCAACCTCGTCGATGACCGCGACAAACTGAGAAAAAACGAGTGCCTTATTGCCTTCCTCTACGATTGTCGCGACAAGATCCTGTAGCTGGTCGAGTTTGGCGCTCGGCACCGAGGAGTAATCCGGGTCGACGAGCTCCGGGAGTATCGCCGCCTGCCGCAGACGAAGCATTGCCTCGAGTACGTGCATCCGCGCACCGGCGACTCCGACTTCCGAGACACGCTTCTCAACCGACCTCTTGAACTTTATACGAAGCGACTCGTAGACACGGCGCTGACTTTTCTCCGGTTCGGCGTACTGCACACGTTCCTCGCGCGGGGGAAGCTCCGGCGCGACGTCGCGCTTTCGACGACGCAGCAGCAGCGGATGAACGATGCGTTGCAGCCGCCGGCGTGCTTGCGCATCCCTATGCTCCTCGATGGGTCTGGCGTAGCGTCCGCGAAAATCCGTCAACCTGCCGAACATCCCAGGATTAAGCAGATCGAACAGGGACCACAATTCA
>JBKGYS010000101.1:0-9638 GCA_046545955.1 Spirochaetales bacterium
GAAGGAACGATCTCGTTCACCGCGGACGGGCTTCTCCTTCGTACTGCCGACGGCGTAAACGAGTCTCTTCCCGTCGAAGGCCGCGGCAGCCACGAGCACATGTGGGACGCGGTTATCGCGGCGGCAATCGCGGGTCGCGAAAGCGAATACACGGTCGCCGACGGGCTTGCAGACGTGCGAACGCTTCTTGCAATTGAACGCTCGGTGAAGACCCGTCGGCCGGAGTTCATAGGCGAATAGCCGACCGCCGGCAAACCCGTCCGGCGTGCCGCGGACCATTCGCGTCGGCTGCGGAACCAATCAGCATGACCACACAGGCGCTTCGAAATATTCTTTCCGGCGACACGGTCGAGGCGGCTCGGTTGCTTTTAGGTCACGTTCTTGTCCGCCGCGGACCCGGTGAGCAGGTGCGGGCCGGACGCATTGTCGAAACCGAAGCCTATACGTTCGACGATCCGGCTTCCCACAGCTACCGCGGTCCGACATCGCGTAATAGATCGATGTTTTCCTCTCCCGGCACCGCGTACGTGTATCTTATCTACGGCATCCACTGTTGTCTGAACGTGGTAACCGCGGAAGAGGGCCGCGGCGAGGCGGTGCTGATCAGGGCGGTAGAGCCCATTGAAGGCCTCGAAGCCATGCGCGCGGCACGCGCGGTATCGCGGGCGACGATGCTCTGCAGCGGTCCAGGAAAGCTCTGCCGGGCGTTTTCCCTCGATCGCTCGTTCGACGGAACAGATCTGCTCGCCGGGGATACGCTTCAGGCGAGCGAGCAGCCGGCTCGAGCCCGGCTTATGATCGCAGCGGAGCGGTTCGAACCTGCCGGCAGTATTATCGCTACACCGAGGATAGGAATACGCAAGGCGGCTGATCTACCGAGGCGATTCCTCTGTGCCGAAAGTCCCCATGTCTCGCGGCGAAGATAACCGGCTTACCGCGCAAGATCGCGCGCCCGACACGATGAGGCAAACAGATTTACACCGACGGCGGATCCTCTCCCGAAAGCGCGCGAAAAAGACCTTCGAGCTCCTCACTCGAGTAGTAGGATATCTCGACGCGTCCGCGATCGTTGGAGCCGGTGATCGAGACTTTGGTACCGAGCCGCTCGATGAGACGGTCTTCGAGGTCGCGCATTTCGGGTGTCTTCCCGGTAGCCTTTGAAGCGCCGGAGGCCGCCGCGCCCGCGCCCCGGGGCTCACCGCCGTCGCCGCCGCCGGTGGTCGCTCCGGCAGCCTCAGAAGCCGCGCGCGGTTCAACCGAATCGGCGGCCACGCCGTGTTCGAGCTCGCGCGCGCGCTGCTCGGCGGCGCGAACCGAGAGCCCTTCTTCGAGGATTTCGCCGAGAAGCGTACTTACCTTCTCCTCGTCGGTGACGCTGAGCAGCGCCCGCGCGTGGCCGGAACTGACCCGACCGTCGGCGACCGCTTCGCGCGCGTCTCCCGGAAGCTTCAGCAGGCGAAGCGCGTTGGCAACGGTCGAGCGGTTTTTTCCGACTCTTCGCGCGAGCTCGTCCTGTCCGATCCCGGCGGAGTCCATAATGTCGCGGTAGGCCTGTGCCTCGTCGATAGGCGAAAGATTTTCCCGCTGAATATTCTCAACAAGAGCGATCTCGCGCTTCTCAGCGTCGCTGAATGCGCGCGTAATCACCGGGATTTCGTCGAGGCCCGCCTTTTGTGCCGCGCGGAACCGCCGCTCGCCGGCGATGATCGTATAGCCGCCGCTTCCGTTATCCTCTACGAGAATCGGCTGAATTACCCCGCGTTCGCGAATACTCCCGGCGAGTTCTTCGAGCCCCTCATCGGCGAAGCGGGTACGGGGTTGATGGGGATTGGGTTGAAGCTTCGAAAGCGCGACTTTTTCCACCCCAGGCTGGACCGGCCGGTCGGTATCGGTCGGCTCGCTTATCTCCTGCGCGTTCATAAGGGCGTCAATACCTCGCCCGAGTCCCCGTTTAGCCACGCTCGATTACCTCCGTCGCCAGCTCTTTGTAACTTTTTGCCCCGAGACACTGCGGATCATACCGGTTGATCGGCATCGCGTAACTCGGCGCCTCGCCGAGGCGGACATTGCGGGGAATAATGGTGCGAAACACGGTTCGTCCGAAGTGCCCGACGACCTCTTCGACTACTTCGTTCGCAAGTCGGGTGCGTGAATCGTACATGGTGAACACGATTCCTCCGATCTTCAGTTCACGGTTCAAGCGCGATTGTACGCTGCGGATTGTCTGCTGAAGCTGCGCGAGGCCCTCGAGCGCGAAATACTCACACTGAAGCGGGATATACACCTCGTCGGCGGCGGTCAGCCCGTTAAGGGTAAGCACTCCGAGGCTCGGGGGACTATCGATTAAGATATAGTCGTAGCGCGCGCGAAGCGGCTCGATCGCATCTCGAAGGAAATAATCGCGCCTCGCCTTATCGACTAGTTCGATAGCAGCGCCGGCGAGATCCGGTGTGGAGGGAATGACCGAAAGCCTCTCCGAGTCGGTTTGCTGGATAACCTCGTCGGCTGTCGCCTCGCCCGTAATAAGCTCGTACACCGACGATCTGCCACGGTCCCCGCCAACGCTACTCGAGAGGTTACCCTGCGGGTCGAAGTCCACAAGGAGTACGTTGTACCCGTTCTCGGCAAGATAGGCGCCGAGATTCACCGCGGTTGTGGTTTTACCGACGCCGCCTTTCTGATTCGCAAATACTATTACATGAGCCATAAATGTGTGCGAGCGGCATTATAGCGCACGCGGGCTATCAGGGCCAACGGCAGACAATTGCCGAGCAGAGCTTACTGTTCACAGCCTAACCGGAAATCCGCCGTGCGCTTCGGGCACGAAGCCGGGTAAGCTGGCTGAGGAGTACACCGGATATGACTATCGCCATCCCGGCAAGCGTCGAAGCGGTAATCCGCTCGCCGAGGACAGTGGCACTGAAAAGCGCGGTGAACACCGGAACAAGGTTTGTCGTAACGTTGGCCCTCGTAGCGCCTAAGACCCGAATACCCCGGCTGAGAAAGATAAAGCTGAAGGTCGATGGGAAAACCCCGAGAAACGCCAGCGCTCCGACGAGGAGCTGCGGCGGCACCGACTCGCCCGCCATGACCGAAGACACAATCGGCTCGAAGTTCGATCCATCGACCACGAATAGAATCGGCATAAAGAGCACAAGCCCGTACACATTCTGCCACGTTACGACCGTAACCGCGCTGTAGTGATCGGGCAATGTGCGAAGCACTATGGAGTAGCCGACGGCGGCTACCACGGCACCCGAGACGAGGAGCACCCCGAACGGATCGGCGCCGGTCGCTTCCGCGTCGGAGAGCACCAGAAAGAGCACGCCGGCGAAACTCAAGAGCGCTCCGAACACCGTTGCCAGGTCGATGCGCTCTCGAAGGATAAGCCATACGAACAGAGGCGTTGCCACCGGAATGGTACCGACCACGATCGAGGCTGTAGCAGGAGAGGCGTATAGAAGCCCGGTGTTCTCGGCGAGAAAGTACAGGAACGGCTGAAAAAACGCGATCGCGATGAACTTCCGCCGGTCGCCTCGCGCAGGTCGGTGCAGCGTACCGACAATTCGCTTCACCGCCCGAATACGCGAGAGAAACGAGAGGAACGCCGTGGATATACACAGACGCACCACAATAAGCGTGACCGGCGGCAGCGCGCGCAAGGCGTACGAGGTGAACACGAAGCTCAGACCGAAGAAAACCATCGCGAACAGCAGCTGAATGTAGACGGAGAGATCGTTTCGGTTATTCATATTTGTAGAGAAAGGAAACACATGCCATATTGTAGAGAGTGAATGCAACCTTTTTTCTGCATTGAGTTTGCGAAATCGGCTTGGCTTCGCTACACTTTTGTATGAGGAAAGCCATGGAAGGCATAGATTCTCGCACGGCGTCGCCTGGAGAGCTTCTCTCCCGGGATGTCCTTGCAAAATTTCCGAAAGTTGAACTGCACCGGCATCTTGAGGGAACATTCGAGCTCAACACACTCTTCGCCATGTCCCGGCGGAACGGGCTAGATCTGCCCGATTCCTTCGAGGAGTTCAAGGCGGAGGTCCAGTTCCCCGCCGACGCAGAGCCTGATTTTCTCGTGTTCCTGAGTAAGTTCCGCAATAACTGGTACCGCTCGCTCGACGACGTGCGCGAGATTGCCTACGAGTCGGTGAAGAACTTCGCTTCCGACGCGCTGCACTACATCGAGGTGCGCTTCTCGCCCGAGCACTTTGCGCTTCACAACAATTTCGACCGTCGGGAGGTAACCCGTCTTGTCGTAGAGGCAGGAAACGAGGGAGCCCGCGATGCGGGCGTGGCTGTGCGCTACCTTATTACGTTCAACCGCAGTAAACAGAGCGAAGACGAAATGCTCGCCCTCTACCGGGAATTGTGCGCGCTCGATATCCCCGAGATCGTCGGAATGGATCTCGCCGGCGACGAGCTGAATTACCCGCCCGAGCTGTTTCAGAGATTCTTCCAGACGGTCAAGCAGGACGGACGATTCGGAACAACCATTCATGCCGGCGAAGTCAGCCCTGCCGACCAAGTGCACACCGCGCTTTCTCTTCTCGCTGCCGACCGGATCGGCCACGGGACTTCGGCTATCCACGACGAAGCGCTTCAGAGGCAACTCGCCGACAGCGGGATCGCGCTTGAGCAGTGTATTACCTCGAATCGACAGACAGGCTCGTGGGTCGACGAGGAGCATCATCCTTTCGGGGAGCTCTATCGAAACGGCGTGAACGTTACGCTCAACTCCGACGATCCGACCATACAGGATTCCGATCTTACCGATGACTACTACAAGGCGGTTCGCTACTTCGGCCTCGGACTGAACGACCTGATAACGGTCAACGAGCGGGCAATCGATGCTGCGTTCCTCGACGAAAGCGACAAGCGTGATCTTCGGCGATCGTTCTATAAGGCGCTCGACCGGTTTCGCCGTGAGACCGGTCTCGAGTCCTGAGATTCTCGCTCCTATGAGTCGGTCGGCGTGACCCGGCCGCCAGAAATTTCCTGCAGTGAGCGCGAGAGGGAGCTCACGCTTGCTCGCGGGTCTTCGAACCACAGAGGTAAAGCCTCCGCGAATCGCTCGTCGATAGCTTCTGCGCCGACTCGTTCGAGTCGCCGCGTGCCGCCGTTATTGTCAGGATGTTTCACGTGAAACACGCTCGCGGTGCTACCGCCGGACTATGTGTGGGAGAGCGTTTCTGTCGGCATTCTCTGCGACCATACCGCGGGCACGAATGTTTCACGTGAAACACTCCCGCCGCCGGCACTCCGGCGAACTCCAGCCCGCGCCGCGCGAGGCTTGCTTACTGTCCACCACCGTGGTGTGTTTTTTCGGTAATACCCGGCAATCACCCCGGAGCACTCGCGCGTATGCTTAAGGTGAGACCTGTGGCGGCCCCCGCGGTGTGCGCCTGCCCTCGAGGCGCGCGAAGCTGCAACACGCGCGACCTCGCGCCCGCCGCGCGAGGCTTGACCTCTACCGATCCTGATCCGTGCTGTCCTGCTGCGAATCGTCGCCGCCCGAGCCGTTTTCCCCGAAATCATCGGTGCCCCCGAGCGCCGCGTTCTGCGACTCGAGACCCTGCGTATCCGGCTCATCCTCTTCCTGGGCAGCGCGGTCGACGCCGACCACGAAGTCAGGTCGATTAATGTTCACGATCCGCACACCCGTGGCCTGGCGGCCGTAGATGGGCACCGTGTTGAGGACCAGCTTAATCGTGTTGCCCTGGCTGGTGATTACCATGATTTCATCGTCCTCTTTGCCCGCGACAACTCCGACGACCTCGCCGCTCTTCTCCCCGGGCGTGAGGACCTTCTGCCCCTTGGTCCCACGCCCGTGGGGGGTAAACTGATCGAACTCCACGCGCTTTCCAAATCCGAACTCGCTGATAATGACCAATTGATGATCTTTCACGACGGTCACCGCGCCGGCGAGCTCGTCGCCTTTCTGCAGCCGGACGCCCTGGACCCCGCGCGTCGCTCGGCCCATAGGTCGAACCTGACTTTCGTCGAAGCGCAACGCAAAGCCGTGCTTTGTAGCCAGGAGAATGTCGTCACTGCCCGAGCAAAGCATCGCCCGCACCAGCTTGTCGCCCTCATCAAGCCGAATGGCCACAATTCCGCGAGTCCGTGCGTTGGAGAAGTCGCTCGTACGCACCTTCTTCACCACGCCTTTAGAGGTAGCCATAAAGACAAAGCTTTCCTCGGTGAACTCCTTGAGGCTTACCACCGTGGCGATTTCCTCGTTGGCGCTGATAGCGAGGAGCCCCTTGATGTGCGTTCCCCTGGCGTTTCGCCCGGCTTCCGGAATTTCGTGGACCTTCATCCAATACGCCTTGCCCTCGCTTGTGACAAACATTATGTAGTCGTGCGTACTCGCGATAAACAGATGCTGGATGAAGTCGTCGGTGCGCAGGCGCGTGGCCATCGAACCCTTTCCGCCCCGCCCCTGTGTGCGGTAGGCGGTAACCGGAACCCGCTTAATGTAGCCGTCGTGGCTCATGAGCACGACCATCGATTCCTTCTCTATGAGGTCTTCGATGTTGATCTGCTCGATCTCGTCGGGAACTATTTCTGTTCGACGTTCGTCGCCGTACTGCTCGGCAATCTCGGAGGTCTCCTGCCGGACCACCTGGAGAATCTTCGCCTCGCTCGCGAGGAGATCCTTCAAGTAGGCGATCAGCGCGCGAACCTCCTCGAGTTCTTCGATGATCTTTTTCGTTTCAAGACTTGTGAGCTTCTGAAGCCGCATGTCGAGAATCGCCTGCGCCTGTCGCTCGGACAGCTCGAAGTTCTCCATGAGCGCGTTACGCGCAACTTCGACATCGTTGCTTTCGCGAATAATGCGGATGACCTCGTCGATATTATCGAGCGCGATCTTCAAGCCGATGAGAATGTGTTCGCGCTCCTCGGCCTTCCGAAGATCGAAGCGGGCACGCCTCGTAACGACGTCCTTGCGGTGCTCTATGAAACACTCGATAAGCTGCTTCAGATTGAGGACCTTCGGCTTGCCGTCGACGAGCGCGAGCGAGTTTACATTGAAGTTGACCTGTAGCTGTGTCTGCTGAAAGAGGTGATTCAGCACAATCTTGGGACTCGCCCCTTTCTTGAGCTCAATGACCACGCGCATCCCGTTTCGGTCACTTTCGTCGCGCAGGTCCGAAATTCCCTCGATGCGCTTCTCCTGCACGTGCTCGGCGATCTTCATGACCATCGTCGCTTTATTCACCATATAGGGAATCTCGTGGACGATAATCACGTCGCGACCCGTTTTCGTGGTCTCGATCGTAAAGCGGGCGCGAACGGGTATCCGTCCCTTTCCCGTACGGAACGCGTCGCGGATACCCCGTCGCCCGTAGATAATACCTCCGGTTGGGAAGTCGGGGCCCTGGATATAGCGCATAAGCTCATCGACATCGGCTTCCGGATTATCAATGAGATGGCAGATCGCATCGCCTATTTCCCGCAGATTGTGCGGCGCCATGTTGGTGGCCATGCCGACCGCGATGCCGTTGGCGCCGTTTGCGAGCAGGTAGGGAAACGCCGCGGGGAGCACTTCCGGCTCCTGCAGCGAATCATCGTAGTTCGCTGCAAAGTCGACCGTTTCCTTTTTGATATCGCGGGTCATTTCCTCGGCGATGCGGTCGAGTTTTGCCTCCGTATACCGCATTGCCGCCGGCGGGTCACCGTCGACCGAGCCGAAGTTGCCCTGCCCGCGAATAATGGGATAGCGCATGCTGAAGGTCTGCGCCATTCGCGCGAGCGCGTCGTAGACCGACTGATCACCGTGCGGGTGATACTTACCGAGGACGTCGCCGACGATACGGGCGCACTTCTTGCTCGGTCTGTCGTAGCGAAGCCCCATCTCGTCCATCGAGTACAGAACCCGGCGATGAACCGGCTTGAGCCCGTCGCGTACGTCCGGCAGTGCGCGCGACACGATAACGCTCAGCGCGTAGTTGAGAAAACTGCCCTTCACTTCGTCTTCGATGGCGACAGGAATAACCTGCCCGCGATTGTCTTCCATGCGTTGTTCTCCCGCTATTTTTTTCTGTGGTTGATGTCAACTGCCGCGGCTGCGGGTCTTCGTCTTACACGTCGAGATTGGTAACCTTGAGCGCGTTCTCTTCGATGAAGTCGCGCCGTGGAGCCACATGCTCGCCCATGAGGGTGGTAAATATCTCTTCGGCCTCGACCGCATCGTCCATCCGTATCTGGATAATATTGCGCGTAGCCGGATTCATCGTGGTCTCCCACAACTGCTCGGCATTCATTTCGCCAAGCCCCTTGTAGCGCTGCCAGACCACTTTCCGATCGTCGCGCCCCTCGTGCATCTCCGCGAGGATGCGGTCGCGCTCGGCATCGTCGTAGGCGTATTCGATGCGCTTTCCGTGTTGAAGCTTGTAAAGCGGTGGCATCGCGATATAGCAGTGTCCGTTCTCGATAAGCTGGCGCATGTAGCGGTAGAAGAAGGTCAGAAGGAGCGTGCGAATATGCGACCCGTCGACATCCGCGTCGGCCATAATGATTACGGTGTGGTAGCGCAGCTTGTCGAGATCAAAATCGGGTCCGGCGTGCGCGCCGAGCGCCTGGATAATGGGCTGCAATTTATCGTTGGAAAGCACCTTGTCGATGCGGGTCTTTTCAACATTGAGCATTTTCCCCCAGAGCGGAAGAATCGCCTGGAACTCCCGGTCTCTTCCCGCTTTCGCGCTACCCCCGGCCGAATCACCCTCTACGATGTAGATCTCGCTCTTGCTCGGGTCCCGCTCGCTGCAGTCGGCAAGCTTGCCGGGAAGCCCCCCTGAGTCGAGAAAGCTCTTACGCCGAGTAAGGTCGCGGGCACGCCGGGCCGCTTCTCGCGCCTTGGCGGCGAGTACGGTCTTCTCGAGAATCGCGGTGACCACGTTCGGGTTCTGGTCGAAGAAGAACGTCAGGTGCTCGTTCACGAAGCTCTCGACGATGCCCTTCACTTCGCTGTTTCCGAGCTTGCCTTTGGTCTGTCCTTCGAACTGCGGTTCGGGGACTTTCACCGACACGACCGCGGTCAAGCCCTCGCGAACGTCGTCTCCCGATAAGTTCTCGTCGAGCTTCTTTGCAAGCTTGGCATTACGCCGGAGGAACTCATTGAGCGTCCGCGTAAGCGCGCTTTTGAATCCCACAAGGTGGGTACCACCGTCTCGGGTATTAATGTTGTTCACAAAGCTGAAGAGCGTCTCATCGTAGCGGTCGTTATACTCAAGCGCGATTTCGACCTCTACATCGTCCCGGCGACCCTCGATGTAGACCGTCGGTTTATGAATGACCGTCTTGTTCTTGTTCAGGAAGGCGACAAACTCGCTCACCCCGCCGTCGAACTTGAAATCGTGATATTTCTCGGTCGGAGTCCTGCGGTCGGTGATGGTCATCCGAATACCCTTGTTGAGGAACGCGAGCTCGCGCAGACGCTTGGAAAGCGTATCGAAGCTGAACTCGGTAACCTCAAAAATCGACGCATCGGGAATAAACTCCGTGGAGGTTCCGGTAACCTCGGTCTCCCCGACCTCGGTTATCGGACCGGTGGGAACACCCTTCTCGTACTCCTGAGAACTTATTACGCCGTCACGGTGAACCCAGACGGCACACCAGCTGCTGAG
>JBKGYS010000102.1:0-9637 GCA_046545955.1 Spirochaetales bacterium
TCGCGGTGAGCAGTGTGGTGACCGGTAATCCGATCATCGGGCTTCTTGTCGCAGCGGGCGTGGGCGCCGGTGGATACACCATGACCAAGTCTCCGGAGGATCGTACCGCCGGCAAAGTGCTCATGGGTGTCGGTGCGCTTACCGCCGTTTCCGCGATTACGGGTATAGGCTCCGGAATTTTCTCCCTCGCGGGGATTGGATTGATCGGCTGGGGCGGCTACAGCATATACAAGTTTCTCAAGGGCATGAAATCCCGCCAGTAACGGGGAGATCAACTACGTATGCCCTGGAAGTTTCTGGTTTTTCTGGTTTTTCTCGCGATCGTGATTCTATTTGCGGGAATAAACGTGGCCAACTCGACCGATATTAACCTCGGTTTTTACCAATTCGAAGACGTTCCGATCTTTGTAGGCCTCGGATCCGCGTATATGCTCGGAGCGCTGAGTATTCTCCCGTTTGCGCTGACCAAAGCCTTCAGCAAACGTCGAAAGCTGTCGAGTAAATACAAAGAGCGCAATGAAGCGGAAAAGGAAAAATCCCGTCGAAAAGCCTCCAGAAAGGGCGGCGACGCTCCGGATGCTTCGATGCTTGCCGATTCAACCGGCTCGGGCGCCGGTAGTAGTGCGGGACAGATAGCCAATGAGACACGCAGTACGGTGGAAAAGGCGTCGGATACACCAGGCCGGGCGAAAGCTCGTAAGAAATCGAAAGGGCTTTTTCGAAAAGGCAACGCATAGTCGGGTTCCTGTCGTCGCCTTTCTTCTGATCCTTGCCTTCGCGTTCGGCGCATCGGAGGCGGCAGGAGCGCTCTCACTCGATGAGTTCGACAGTGTCGACGAACTCGTGTCGGCGCTCGTGAGCGAGTACGACGATACCCTCGACGACGAGGCGGTCAAAGACGCAGTGCATCACATTTCGCGGCTTACCAGCGACGTGCCGAACGCCGTGCAACTGATCGAGGAGCACGAAGACCGTGCGTTTGAGATGGAAGGCTTCGCTCGTCGGCTCGAAACCGAGGCTGCGCGTTCTCTCGCAGCAATGGAAATGCGGGAGGCCTTTGATTTCTTTCGAGCTGCTGCGGTTGCCGCGGGTGATGGTGAGCACAGCCATGAGCTTTCCTTACGCGCGGCGGCGATCGCGATCGAACTCGGGGAGTTCGATGAGGCGATTCGGATCGCCGCTGAGGTCGAGTCGCGGGATACCAGCGCCGCGACGCAGGAGCGTGCCTCCATTCTCGGAATCCGGGCTTTATGGCATCGCGACGGTGCCGAGGATGCGCTTGAACGCATTCAGCGTCTCGAACCAGGAAGTGATATCGGCCTGTACCAGTGGTCCCTCATGAGCGACGATCCGGAAGATATTCGGAAGCGGCTGGCCGACGAGCACGAAGACCGTCTGGTCCACCGAATCGCGTCCGGTGAGGTCGGGCGGCCGAAACTGCCCGGCGCGTTTCTTTCAGGTGTAGCCGAGTCGGAACAACCGGCACCGGAGCAAGCCGCCGCCGACCGCGCCGAGGATACCGACGGTGGCAGAATAGCCGATCTCGAAGCCGACGACACGGTAGCAGGCCTGCAGCTCGGCAGCTACAGTCGGCGCGAATACGCCGAAGCGCATAGTGAACGCGTTAACAAGGCCGGATATTCTTCTCGCGTGGAAGTCGAAGGCGAAGATGACCACAAGGTCGTTATCGTGTTTGACAATGAGAAGACGCGCGAAGACGCCGAGGAGATGCTTCTCCAGTTAAGAGAGGAAGGATTCGAGGGATTCATACGTCTTTCCTTCGATTAGGCGCGTCTTTCCTCCGAGGCGATCAGGCGCGTCATTCTTCCGAGGCGATTTCATCATCCTCGTCGAGAAGCTCGACCTGCTCGAGCCGAAGAGACTCTCCGGCAGTACTCTCGGCTCCGCTGACGGTGAGTTTCGCGGGATTGAGAGCGAGGCTTCTGACGATTCGGTCGCTCATTTCTTCCTCTTCGAGTTCAATGGTGTAGGTTCTACGATCGACTTTCCGGCCGCGATCGTCGACCATGACCATTTCCATGACCGGCTCACCGGCTTCGTAGAGCGCAAATCCGCCCGAATAGACCTCGCCGTCATTACGCATCTCGAAACGGCTTCCGGAGAAGTCGATACGGGTGCCGGCGTCGTCCTCATACGTTCCGTCGAGCGATGTATCGCTGAGCGAAACGTGACCGCCGGAAGATCCGGTCAGCGTCTGTCTGAGACTGTCATTGACACGTCGGTACGTACCGTCCCAGCGGTCGCTGTCGTTGACAGTAACTTCGACTCGGTCGAGTTCGGGCACCTGCACACGCACGAAGGTATTAAGGCTTCGAACATTGCGGTTGCGCATGGAAATCTGAATGCCGCTCGATACGGTCTTACGGGAAACCTCCCAATCGAATGACTCCTGCATATCACCGCCGTTGAAAACAACCTGCTCACTTCTGGGGCTGAACGTGACGAGTTGCAGACCATCGGAGTCTTCTCGATACCATATACCCGAGAGAAAATCCTCGAACTCCGCCGAACCACCGTCGTACAACTCCTCGAGTCGTTCTTCGGCTATGTCACCCCCGGCGATCTCTTCACGAGAGGTTTCGACGTATTCTTCCGACTCTTCGCTCCATTCATAGCGTGTTTCCACAACGTCGAGTACGTTCTCTCTGTCTTCCTCTTCGCTGCGGGCGAGAATTTCGTAAGGATCTATCGTGTCCTCATTTCGCTCCTGCTCACTCAGGCGTTCATGACGAACTAACTCCACGCTTCCTTCGCTCGCCACCGAGGCTACCTGCGTGTAGCTGAGCGCGGCGCCGGACGTGCGGCGAAAGATATCGATGGTCTGCTCACCGTCCGAGTTCTCACCGATGACAACAATCTCCGGCTCGCCGTCGCCGAATACGTCCTCTGCCGTAATATTCAACGATCGCACCCCGGTCGCCGACGTGGTTCCCTCCCAGCGAATACTGTGCCCACCCTCGTTTATGTTGGCTTCGATCACACGAAGGTGTACGCGGTCTTCGGAGTCGTCGCTGCGTTTAAACGCCACCACCTGTTCCTCGAACTCGTTGCCGGTCAGGTTGGTGTCGAGAAACTCGACAAGCAGCTCTCCGGATTCGAGGGGAATCTGAAGAGAGTCTTCCTCCTGATCGTCGCTGACACGCTCGCGATCGATATCCTCAGCGCCGGCGAGGGTATACCCTTCGCCCGCTTCGGGAACGACGGTTCTCGGTCCGTCTGGTGTGTCGGTTTGCTCGGATACTTCCATATCACCGCACGCAGCAACGAGTGCGAGCACGAGCGCGGTAACGATGATCGGACGCACGCGCGGACGGCGCCTGAACAGAATCGAATGTACGGAGCGGATTCGGCTTTGGAGACAACACATACTCGCACCGATTATGCACTACCTACACGCCGGTTGTGAACTCCCGCCGGCGCGAAGAGCATCGCTTCCGCGAACCGTTCGAGATCTGGACAGTAATACGCGCGGTGTGTCATCTTTCGCTATGGAAACACGGTCAATCCATCGCAATCTCTCGCCGCTTGACCATCGGTACTGGCAATCGAATCAAAAGCTTTTCGACGAACTATCCAGCCTGCTGAGCGAGGAGGCTTCGGTCCGTTACTGTGCTCGCGTCGAAGCAGCGCTCTGTGTCGCCCACCTGCGACGCGAGGGGACGCTGACAGCGCAGCTTCACGCTGCGGTGACTCAGGCGGCCGAACGCATCGACCCCGAGGACGTGGCACGCGAAGAGGAGAAGACTCAGCATAATATCCGCGCGCTCGTGAATGTTTTCCAGCAGTTGGTTCCCGAGGCGGCTCGGCCGTTCGTTCATCTCGGGGCAACGAGCGCGGATATCCTCGATACGGCTTCGAGCATGCGGGTGCGCGATGCAGTGGAACGCGTAATCCTGCCACTTTTGCGGGACGTAACGCGGCAACTCTGCGACCTTGCTGAGTCGCATGCGGATACAGCGCAAATTGGAAGAACACACGGACAGTTTGCAGTGCCCGTGACGTTCGGTTTTGCGATGGCCGAGTACGCGCAGCGGCTCTCCAAAAGCGCGCGTCGCATATCCGAGTTGAACGGCGATCTTCGTGGCAAACTCGCCGGTGCAGTCGGCGCGTATAATGCGATGAGCATGGTCACGGGCGATCCGGAAGGCTTCGAACGCGATGTACTCTCCCGGCTCGGGCTTGTTCCCGGCGATCAATCGAACCAGCTCATCGAGCCCGAATATCTGCTGCGACTTCTTCTCGAGTGCAATACCGCGTTCGGTATTCTCGCCAATCTCGCCGACGATATGCGGAATCTGCAGCGCTCGGAACTCTCCGAAGTTCGTGAAGCGTTCGATTCCTCGCAGGTGGGCAGTTCGACTATGCCACACAAGCGCAATCCCTGGAACTGGGAGCATATAAAAAGCCTGTGGAAGACATATTCCCCACGAGTAGCCACGTTTTATATGGATCAGATCAGCGAACATCAGCGCGATCTTACCAACTCGGCGAGCAGCCGATTCGTCGCCGAGTACCTTGCCGGGCATGTTGCCGCGTTCAATCGTGCGCACCGTATTCTCGGGCGAATCGAGCCGGATGTGCAGGCTATGGCCGATAATATTGCCCGCGCGGGTGACCTGAGCCTCGCCGAGCCGGCTTATATTCTCCTCGCGCTGTCCGGATTGAGCGACGGGCACGAACGGGTCAGGACAGCAACACTCGAGGCGCAGGCTCGTCGGGTCGCGCTTGTCGACGTGCTTCGCGAAGACAAGAGTCTTTGGAAAGAGCTCGAGACCGAGTGCCGACAACGCACCGGGATTGACGCGGATAGTTTCTTTTCCGATGTAACCCGGTACAGGGGGATTGCCGGCGAAAAAGCCAGGTCGAGTGCCAGGATATCGCGAGAGCGTATCTCGACTCTATAGATAACTGATATTCAGGAGATAGACACAATGAGTGCTAAGCTTGAAGGAATGAACGAGTACCTTAGTTACGACGACGTTCTGCTTCTGCCCGCGTATGCCGACTTCATGCCCGGTGAAGCGAATGTAACAACGGAGATAGCGCGTGGTATTTCGCTCAACGTACCAATTATCAGCGCGGCCATGGACACGGTCACCGAGCAGGACATGGCGATTGCGCTCGCGCTCGAGGGTGGCGTCGGGGTTATTCATCGCAATATGACACCGGCGGAACAGGCGAAACAGGTGGCCGCGGTTAAACGATATCTCAACTGGATTATCGACAACCCCTTGTCGGTAGAGTCTGAATCGCTTGTTCGCGACGCCTGGGAGCTCATGAACGCGCACGATGTGTCCGGACTTCCCGTTGTCAATGGTGGGCTCCTGCGGGGAATCATAACGAGCCGCGATCTGAGATTCTGCTCCGACTACGATCAACCCGTGTCGCGTATGATGACCCCCGACCCGGTTGTCGAGAAAGGTACTCCGAGTATCACAAGCGCTCAGGCCAAGTTCAACGAATATAAGATCGAAAAACTGCCGGTGGTCGATGACAATTACGCTCTTACCGGCCTCATAACGGTGAAAGATATCGAGAAACATCAGCGCTTTCCCAACGCCGCGATCGACTCCAACGGCCGATTATTGGTTGGAGCCGCCGTATCGCCGAATGACATCGACGAACGAGTCCCGGGCCTGGTCGACAGTCGGGCAGATTTTGTGGTCGTCGATACCGCTCACGGCCATACCAAGGGCTGTGTCGCGGCGGTCGAGAAGATCAAGACGCAGTTTGATATCCCGGTCATGGCTGGTAATATTGCAACGCGCGACGGAGCTCGGGCGCTCATTGACGCCGGCGCCGACAGCATCAAGGTGGGAGTCGGACCGGGATCTATCTGTACAACTCGTGTCGTGGCGGGCATCGGTGTTCCGCAGTTCACCGCGGTAGTGTGGGCGGCAGAAGAGGCGGCTCAACACGGAGTTCCGGTCATCGCCGACGGCGGTATCAAATATTCGGGCGACATCGTAAAGGCCATCGCCGCCGGCGCGTCGGCCGTTATGGCGGGTAATCTGTTTGCCGGCCTGAAAGAGAGCCCAGGACGCGAAATCATGTACGAGGGGCGAATCTTTAAAGTGTACCGCGGGATGGGCAGCCTTGGAGCGATTCGCACCGGCGGTGGTGACCGCTACCGAATGAGTCAGGATGAAGAGCCGGTTCCTGAAGGCGTGGAGGGACGCGTTCCGTATCGTGGAGAGCTCGCACCGTTCCTTCGTCAGCTTGTCAGCGGCCTCAGAAAGGGTATGGGGTATACCGGCTGCCCGGACATAGCATCGTTGCGGTCATATTCGAACTTCATTAAGATCAGCGCGGCAGGTCTGCGCGAAGGTCACGTGCACGACGTTGCGGTGACGCATGAACCGCCAAATTATTCCCGGTCGTGAGCAAGTACCGACCGGACATCAGGATAGTTGCACATGACAACAGTAGTAATTGGTGCCCAATGGGGCGATGAAGGTAAAGGGAAAATTGTCGATTATCTCGCCGAGGGTGCCGAGGATATAGTTCGATTCTCGGGCGGCGCTAACGCAGGTCACACCATTGTAAAACACGGCGAGAAGTTCACCCTGCACCTCGTTCCGAGCGGAATTCTCTACGAGAACACCGTTGTCGTGCTCGGAATTGGTATGGTGATCGATATACCCGAGCTTTTCCGCGAACTCGAGACGCTCGAGTCACAGGGAGTCAACTGGAAAGGACGTGTCCTTGTCAGTGACCGCGCGCACGTTGTGCTTCCGCACGATAGAGACGAGGATCGTGCGCTCGACGAAGGCAGGCGACGTCCGATCGGCACAACCGGCAGAGGAATCGGAGTAGCCTACGCGAGAAAAGCCGCGCGCGATGGTGTTCGAATAAGTGACCTCATATACGACGACACGTTCTTCGAATTACCGGCGGAGGAACAGAACTATTTCGCTCCATACCGCGAGCGGCTCGGTCGCATGGCGTGTGACCTCACCGATCGGATGATCAGTCACAGGGATCGGCGCACGCTACTCGAGGGGGCGCAAGGGGTTATGCTCGACTTGGACCTCGGAACGTATCCATTTGTGAGTTCAGGCATGTCCGCTGCCGCCGGCGCGGTTATCGGCGGAGGCGTAGGTCCCGGTCGAATCGATCGTGTCCTCGGTGTCTTTAAGGCGTATTCAACGCGTGTGGGAAATGGACCGTTTCCGAGCGAGTTCTTTTCGGACCGCGACGGTGACCTTGGAGAACGGATTCGGGAAATCGGACATGAGTACGGCGCGACAACGGGACGCGCGAGACGGTGCGGCTATCTCGACCTTGTCGCGCTACGATACGCCTGTAACGCGAACGGAATAGACGGGTTGGTAATGACGCACCTGGATGTGTATGACACGTTCGAAGAGATTTCGGTGTGCACCGGATACCAAATCAACGGTCGCCGCTGTCACACCGTTCCGGCAAATATACTGGAGCTGGAAAAGGCCGAACCGGTGATCGAGACGCTGCCCGGCTGGAAACGCGCAATCGGCGAGGCATCCTCCTACGATGAGCTCCCGGGAAAGGCTCAGGACTACATTCGCTTCATCGAGAGCTACGTCGAAACGCCGGTGGATATCGTGAGCGTGGGAAGCGACCGTGGACAGACAATTATCAGGCGAAGTCCATGGATACGATAGCGGTTCTCGATTTCGGCAGCCAGACAACACAGCTGATCGGTCGCCGTATTCGCGATCTCGGTGTATACAGCGAGGTGTTGCCGGGAACGGAACCGATACCCGGGCGCCTGAAGAGCGAACTGAAGGGTGTGATCCTCGGGGGAAGTCCATCGAGCGTGCACGAAGCGGATGCTCCGACGGTACACGAAAGTGTATTCGACCTCGGCGTGCCGATACTCGGTATTTGTTTTGGACTTCAACAGTTGGTGTATCGGGCCGGCGGGAGCGTTTCGCGTTCGCAACGCCGCGAATACGGCCGCTCGCCTGTATGGTTCAAATCCGAGCATAAGGGCCACCCGTTATTCCGCTCGGTTCCCGATGGCTTTGTGAGCTGGATGAGCCACGGTGACAGCCTCGAACGCCTGCCGGATACGTTCTCCTTGATTGCTCAATCAGAAAACGGATTGCCCGCAGCGGTCGCCACGGATAATCCGGACATAGTGGGGATTCAGTTTCATCCGGAAGTTACGCACTGTGAGTACGGAGTCACAATACTCGAGAACTTCGCACTTTCGGTGTGCGGCGCCAGGCGCCAATGGTCTATGGAAGCCTACCTCGACCAGGCACGCGAAGAAATTCGCCGCCAGGTGGGAAACCGATCGGTACTTGTGCTTATCTCCGGTGGGGTGGATTCGACGGTTACCGCAGCGCTGCTTCTCAACGCGCTCGAGGCCGATCAGGTCCATCTGATGTATATCGATACCGGCCTTATGCGCAAGAACGAGTCTCTCGAGGTCCAGGAGGGCCTCAAGCGGCTCGGAGCCCGGCACCTGCACGTGGTAGACGCCTCCGCCCGCTTTTTCGACAAACTCGAGGGACACGAGGACCCGGAGGAGAAACGCCGCATAATCGGCGATCTTTTCATGTCCGTGCAGCAACACGAGCTTGTATCACGGGGAATCGGCGAAGACATGCTTGCGCAGGGTACCCTGTACACCGACCTTATCGAGTCCGGTAAGGGTGTCGGCGGTCACGCGAAGGTGATAAAAAGTCACCACAACGTTCGCTCGCCGCTGGTCTCTGCCAAGCGCGATGCCGGACTGCTAGTCGAGCCGCTCTCGTGGCTGTATAAGGACGAGGTTCGACAACTCGGTAGAGTGCTTGATTTGCCCGAGTCTGTAGTTGGACGGCATCCATTCCCGGGGCCCGGTCTTGCGGTTCGGATTCTCGGCGAAGTCACGCGTGAACGAGTGCGGATACTGCAGCAGGCAGATGCGATTTACACCGAGGAGTTGTGGGCGCGGGGCCTCTACGATAAGATCTGGCAGGCCTTCGCGGTTCTTCTGCCCGTCCGTTCTGTGGGTGTTGCCGGTGACAGTCGTGCGTACGGTTCAGTCGTAGCGCTTCGTGCGGTTTCGAGTTCAGATGGAATGACAGCGGAGGTATTCCCCATGGAGCCCGAGGACCTCCTTTCCATTAGCGGCCGTATCACCAACGAGGTCCCGGAAGTCGGTCGCGTCGTTTACGACGTCTCGAGTAAACCTCCTGCAACCATCGAGTGGGAATGAGATGTCACTTCGGAGAACACAAACACCCCGGACTCCGCCTTTGCCGCCCTACCAGACGAAAATGGAGGTGGGGGGAATCGAACCCCCGTCCGGCTGAGCCGCCTGCCGACCTCTACAGGCTTAGTCTCCGCTTGGATTTACTGCGACAATCGAATTGGCGCGGAGGCTTGAGCCGTTCGAATGCCGAAGCCCGGCTTTATGTCCCCCGATCCCGCCGGACGTGAATCGGAGCGAGTTCCGGTTTATGCCAGGTATCCCACGCCTCGGAACAGCGTCGCGGGAACCCGTGGCCGACTTATGTTATGCGGCCAGTGCGAAATCTGCTTCGTTGTTGGCAGATAAAGTTTTTTGCCATTTTAAAGAGCTGGCGCTCTGCCTGCAGTCAACAGACCGGAACCTCAACCGTCGAAACCTGTGCACCCCCGT
>JBKGYS010000103.1:0-9541 GCA_046545955.1 Spirochaetales bacterium
GGTCCCATGGCTGGCTGCGGGGGCGCCTGTACGAGCGGCCCGCGATTATTGGAAGCGGCTGTTTGAAGCGTTTGCCGTTTACGGCGGCCAGCGCCTGTTCGATAAGCCTCGTCTGCTGTCCGACAGCGCGGGAGAACATCGACGGTCCGCTATCGGGTACCGTGTCGGTGTCGCAGGAGGCCAAGTGTACCGAATCGATATCGAGTCCAAGCGATTCGGCGATTCGGCCCCGCCATAGCGCCTGCAACGCCGCCGAGGCGGAGCGGCAGGAATTGTACAACCACGCGCCGCCGTCCTCGTCGAGCTCGACGCGTACCATGCTCGGAATGGATTCCTCGCCGCGCCCGCTGAAGCCCGTGCCTTGGCTGCCGAAGGCGAGTCCGACCCCACGGGCAGGGTCAGCATTGCCGAGAATCGTGTCCCGGTTACGTCGCTGCAACTCGAAGGCGGCGAATTTACGGCGAAAATCGCTTGCCTCGGTTGCCGCCTCCATGAGAGCGGATGCGGGAACATCACCCGGTGGTCGTTCGCCCACGTGGTTGCCCGACTCGGGCGTAATTATATGTCGAAGCTTCCATGCGACCGGGTCGCTATGGGTCTTTCGAATGATCGCGCCGACGAGAAGCTCAGCCGCGTGCCACGACGGCGCGTCGATCGCGACGGTTGGGGCCGCGGGCACCGAGTTTGTCCGATACGCGGCCACATGAACTCTCGTAATACCGCACGTGTACTGCCCGAGTGCCGACACGAGCAGCCGGCGAAGCATTTCTTCGGTCATAACCGGATACGCTCCGGTATCGTATTGGATCAAAGCGTCCAGCGCGAGAAGTTGCCCCTCCGCGTCAAGCGCCGCCCGATACCGCAGGTATGTAGCCGGGCGCTTCGGCGATACAAGCAAATCCTCACTACGGTCATACACCAGCAGGCACGGGGCGCGGCTTGCCCGCGACGCCAGGGCCGCATGGGAGGCGACGAGCGAAGGATACCAGACCTTGCCTTCGAGAGATTGGCCCGGTTCAATGGCGTAAACCTTGATATTCGCCTGAGCTATCCCGGTGGCTTCCGCTACGGTGCGCCTGACGTGATGCGGCCATTGAGTGGCACAGGTAACCTCCAGCCCGCCATCCTGACGAAGGCGTGCGTAGGCGGCGTGCGGGTCGGGGTAGAAGTGTTCCTGAACTCCCGTGCGCGTATTTCGTTCGATAATATCGTGCGCCGAGGCGAACGCCTCATCGACATCCCCAACGGTCTTGGTAAGCTGCTGATACGGCTCCATATCCGAGTGTTCGGCGAGCGAAAAGTGCGGATCGAACTCCTCATAGATTACCCTCATATCCTCGCGAAGCGAGAGCAGCTTCTCGCGATCGGGGCCGACGAGGAGGCCTATCGGTTCGCCGACGTAGCGAACCGTGTCCGTGGCGAGGATCGGCATTGTGTTACCGCCGAACCGAAGCGCTGCCCGACCCGAGAGTGCCCGGGAATCGACGAATGTGACCCCTTCGGGAAGCTCCGGCGGTCGCACCCGGATAATTCGAGCGTGGGCTTTTTCCGAGCGGACGGTTACCACCGACAGCATACGGTTAACCCGAATGTCGCCGGTCGGCAATTGCCTGTTTCGAAGGAGCGCTCGGATATGGCGTGCGGTGGGCATATGCAGTCGGTATCCTCGTAAAGCGATGTCAGCAGCCGCGAACTGCCGCTGATACCGACTGTATAACAAACTCCCGTTCGTCGCTACTCAGGTCGGGATACAGCGGTAGGCTGATGCTTCTTCGAAATCGGTCGGCTGCGTTGGGAAAGTCGGCTTCGACGAGCCCGTATCGGCTTTGATAATAGCTCATCATATGCAAAGGTTTGTAGTGCACGCTTGTTCCGATTCCGCGCTCGGCCAGCTCGGCGATGATGCTGTCCCGCGACTTGGAGTCCACCTGAACGCTGAACAGATGCCACGCGTGTCCGCGGTGCCGTTTCGGCAGCAAAAGGTGCCCCCGTCGGATTTCGTCGCCGGCAGCTCGCTCGAAGCCTTCGATGTACGCTTCTGCGTGTCGCCGCCGCGCTTCGTGCAGCTCTCGGCTGCGTGAAAGCTGTACTCGGCCGAGCGCGGCGAGTAGATCGGGCATATTGTACTTGTAGCCCGCGGCTACAATATCGTACTCCCACGTGGCACCCGGTGTCCGATACCGGTTCCACACCGGGCGATCAATCCCGTGAAGCCGCATGAGCCCGATTCTCGAGGCGATCGCCTCGTCGTCGGTAGCGATCATGCCGCCCTCTCCGGTAGTTATGGGCTTATTCGCGTAGAATGAAAAAACGGCCGTTCCCGAGGATCCGATCCGAACCATGGTGGTATCCGGGATATCCGAAACCCCGCCGGAAACATCCGACTCTGTCTGCCCACTGCACGCGGCCGGAAACGCGTGGGCCGCATCTTCAATAACCGTCGCGCCGGCTGTCGCGGCAACCTGTCGTATCGCCGCCATATCGCACGGGAGCCCGCCCATGTGGACCGGGATGACCGCGGATACGGGTTTTCCACCGTCGGTCCTTGCCGCCGCAAGAACCCGGTCGAGCGCGTCGGGACTCATATTCGGCGAGTCGGGTTTGATATCCACGAAAACCGGATCGGCATCGAGATAGCGCACAACCTCCGCGGTCGCGGCAAAGGTGTACGGCGTCACGGCCACACGGTCGCCTCTACCGACACCCGCGGCCTCCAGCGCGAGGTGGAGCCCGGCGGTCGCGCTCGCGCAGGACAGCGCGTAGCGCGCGCCGACCGCCTCGGCGAACTCCTCCTCGAAGCGTGCCGCCTCCGCGCCGGTAGTCAGCCATCCACTGTCGAGCACACGGTTTACCGCTTCCTTCTCTGCATTGGTAATCGAAGGGCGTGCGAAGGGGATGGCAGTTGAAGCAGCTCGGTCAGTACTGTGGTTCATCGTCGGGTATCGGTACACTCGGGATATGTTCGTGGATAATTTCGCGCAGTCGCCGCCGAGCCCGGTAGTCGTCCGGCTGCGATTCGTCGAAATAGCACACCGGTCTCAGCTTCGCGAGCAGGTCGGAAAGCCGCTCGCTCGGCCACCACTGCCGCTCGATACAACTAATGCGCTCGTATTCGCTTTTCTCCACCCGTTCGTCGTCGGCAACAAGCCGCTCGCAGAGTTTCTCCCCGGGACGCATACCGACGAACGAAATATCGATATCCTCATACGGGGTGAAACCGAAGAAGGTAATAAGCTGCTCAGCCAGTTCGCGGATCAGAAGCGGCTCTCCCATGTCGAGTACATACAGCGATCCGGAGGTACCCACACCCCCTGTCTGAAGGACAAGACTCGACGCCTCGGGAATGGTCATGTAATAGCGGGAAACTTCCGGGTGGGTTACCGTTACCGGCCCACCGCGGCCGATCTGTTGCTGAAAAAGCGGGACGATACTGCCTCGGCTCGAAAGCACGTTGCCGAAGCGAACGACCATGTAGGTGCCGTTCGGCGAAGAGTGTTCCTCCCGGCGCGATGCCTGCAGAACGATTTCCTCGGCAATGCGCTTGCTCGCCCCGTATATACCGACCGGCGAGACCACTTTGTCGGTCGAAATAAACACAAACCGTTCGACGCCTGCTTCTTTCGCCGCGTTGACAAGATTCTGCGTGCCGAACACATTGTTCGCCACCGCGGCGACGGGGTTTGCTTCCATCATCGGTACGTGCTTGTAGGCGGCGGTATGCAGCACAACATCGGCCCTCAGGCGCCTGAGAATATAGCGCATGTAGTGTTCATCCTGAATCTCACCGATGACAGGCACGATTGTCGCCTTCTCTCCGACTCCCTCTTCCTGAAGAAGGCGGAGCTCGCGGTCAATTTCGTAGATCGAGTTTTCCCCGTGTCCGAAAAGATACAGCCGGTCGGCGCCGCCTGAGAGCAGCTGTCGACACAATTCGCTGCCGATACTGCCCCCCGCGCCGGTGATAAGCACGCGTTTTCCGCGTAGATACGAAAGGCTCTTTCGCAGGTCGATGGGAACCGGAGTTCGCCCGAGAAGGTCCTGCGGATCGATCTCGCGCGTCTGGATAAAATGCGCCTCGCCGTCTATGACCTGGGACACGGTCGGCAGAATACGAATGCGGGCGAAATCCGCCTGTTCCAGTAGCCGATAGACTTCTACCAGCCGTTCGTGTCCGGCGCTCGGCAGCGCGATAAGCGCCTCGTCGCTCGTGTGTTTGTCGAGCAGCGGAATCACCGCGTCAATCGGTCCGAGCACGGGTATTTCCTCGATTCTCCGACCAATTTTGTCCGGATCGTCGTCGAGAAAGGCGACGACCTCGCCGAGCACCTCTTTCTTCTTGAGCTCGATCGCCAGAGAAACGCCGGCAAACCCCGCGCCGACAATGTAGACCCTCGGAATCCGTTTACCTTTCACTGAACCTGCACTCCTGAATCCGCGTACCCTACGATGACGACGGCGCGATTACGGTAAACCCGAAATCGATAAGAAAGCTCTCGTCGTACAGGTCGAGTTTGACCTTTGCCCGTCCTTTCCTTTTGTCGACCTTTACGATTCTCCCCTCAAGTCCCGATAGCGGTCCGTCGACAACGACGATTCTCGAGTTCTCGTCGAATCGAACGCGCGACTGGGCAGCGATTTCGCCGAATCCGAGCAAATGCCGTATCATCGCAAGCTCCTGGCCTTCCACCCGTCTCACGTCGGTATTGCTGCGAAGGAAGCGGATAACCCCCGGGGTGCGTCTCACCGCGAGCAGCAATTCCTGCGTCAGCTCGGGGGTCTGAACGATGACGTAACCCGGAAAGACCGGCGCTACCGAATGCACGATTTTTCCGCGGCGGCGAATATGCAAGGAGCGCCTCGGCCAGAGAATCTCGGCGCCGTTGCGCTCGAGTTCCGGTCCCGCGAGGCGTTTCACCCGCTCTTCGTCGCCTGTCATTACCTGAACTACGTATGTATCCATGAAGACTTCTTGCGCGTAAGCAGACGAACAGTACCACGCACGACGAACTGCGTTCAACTGAAGACGGGCAGCAGACCGTCGTGCTCTCAAGGCCGATTACCTGGCAATCTCAAGGCCGATTGCCCGCAATCTCAAGGCCGATTGCCCGCAATCTCAAGGCCGATTGCGTTAATGCCGATGATTGCGGATATATGAGACGTGTATTGATTTGCGCCGCCCTGCTCGCGACCGCCTTCGCTTCACCGCTTCTTGCAGATACGGTAATGGTTCACTTCTATGCCGATCTCTCCGAAGAGTACTCCGACGACGAAGCGGCAACGCAGTTGATTTCGGCGGTTGAAGACGGAGTTATGTTCGAAATGTTCGAAGGCGGGCATATCGTATTCAACACCGTCGACCGATCCGTGCGCTTTGACACCGAGGAGGCGATTGACTCCGGTGAGGATGAGAGCGTCGATTGGGTGATGATAGTCGATCTCGGCATGGAACGGGTCGACGAAGCGTTTTCCATCGAGCGCGCCCGGTACCGGGCAGTGGATGTCGACGACGAGGCGGTGTATCTTGAACGCGAGGTCGATTCGGGTGATCTCGAACAGAAGTCCGATGAGTCGGCCGACGAAGCCGCCCGTCGCATCGGGTCGGATATCGGAGCCGAGTTCCTCGAAGAGCTATAGGGGAGGCTGTTCGCTGCGATGAAGATGCAACTCAGATCGATACACCGATTATTTCTGCCTCTTGCGGTGCTTGCGATCGGGCTTCCCTTCAGCGCTTCGGCCAACGGGTGGGAAGGCCGGGCGGAAGCGGCCGACGCCGGGGCGTTGCCCGGGGAAGGCTACTACCTTGCATCCAACGCGGTACCCCGCAATACTGTTGTCGAAATTATCAACCGCGAAAGCGGAGAGCGAACCGAAGCAACCGTCGTTCGTCGATTGACGCGGCCGGGGCTGCTCGCGCGAGTAAGCCCTGAACTCGCCGAGTATCTCGGAATCTCCGAGGATGAAAGGGTGCCAATTCGTCTCGAAGCAGTTTCGGTGTCGGGAATACCGGATGCCGGCAACTCGGAGGAACAGGCGCTTTCTACCGACCCTGACATTAATCCGCAGGCGGCCGCCGAACGCGAGGAGTCGACCCGCCGGCAACCCGAAGTCGCCGAGCTCGCTCCGGAGCAGGCCGACCGCGTTGACTTGCCGGGAGAAGGTGAGCAGGCCGGCGACGACGCATCGAACGCGGACCCGGCATCCGAGCCGCGTCCGAGCGAGCTACGGGATCCGGCAATTTCGACTGATCGGCTGCGGGCGGACTCCGACGATGAGACCGACCCCGTTGATGACGCGGCGGATGTACGCCCGCCGGAGCTTCCCGAAATGCGTGATCCGCGAGAGATCGACAATAATGCCGAGCCCGAACCAAGGCCCGAACGCAATCTACCCGAGGACGAGTCGGAAGAACCCGAAGACGAGCGGGAGGAGTCCGAAGACGAGCCCGAGGAACCAGAGGACGAGCCGGAGGAGTCCGAGGACGAGCCCGAGGAGTCCGAAGACGAGCCGGAGGAACCCGAGGACGAGCCGGAGGAACCCGAGGACGAGCCGAAAGAACCCGAGGAACACGCGACCGCAGACTCGCCGCGTGTGCTCGAAGACCTGCTCGAGCCGTCTCCCGACGATTCCTCGGGACGCGAAGACGGTGAGCGCGAGGAGCAATCGGCTGCAGAGGATGAATCGGGCGTAGGTGAACTACCTGTGGTAGACGAGCTTTCGGCCGATTCGTACTATCTGCAGGTATCCGCTCATCGAAGTGTTGAAGCCGCTGTTCGAACCGTTCGTTCACTCGAGAGTCGGTATCCCCTTGCGGTGACCGAGCACAGCGACGGTGACCGGCGCCTTTTCAGGATTCTTGTGGGCCCCATTAATCGCGACGAGCGGGGCGCATTACTTATCGACCTGCGCAGCATGGGGTTTCCGGATGCATTCGTGCGAGACGGAGGACAGTCATAGACGCCAGGGCCGAAATCGAAGAGCTACGCGAACAGATACGTCGGCACGAGTATGCCTATTACGTTCTAGGGCAGCCGGAGATCTCCGACCAGGAGTTCGACGCTCTTTTCGAGCGGCTTCGGGCGCTCGAAAAGGACTACCCTGAATTCCAGGCGGATGATTCTCCAACCCAGCGGGTTGGTTCGGATCTTTCCCGCGATTTTCCGGAAGTCGAACATAGCGTGCCCGTTCTGAGTCTCGACAA
This sequence comes from Spirochaetales bacterium, assembly GCA_046545955.1. GTDB lineage: Bacteria > Spirochaetota > Spirochaetia > DSM-27196 > SKKC01 > SLAN01. The sequence goes on from JBKGYS010000103.1 coordinate 7,199, forward strand.
GGCGTACAGCTACGAAGAGCTCCTTTCCTGGATTGCCCGCACGACCCGGAGCGCGTCGGCGGCGCGCGGGTCGGGTAACGGTGTTTCGGGCGCGGCTTCGCCCGTTTTAGTCGCCGAGGAGAAGCTCGACGGGATAAGCATAGTTCTCTACTATCGGGCCGGGTCCCTGCGACAGGCGGTTACTCGCGGAAACGGCCGGGTGGGAAACGACGTAACCGCCAACGTTCGCACTATCAGAGGAGTTCCGCTTCGTCTGCGCGAGGCGGTAACGGTGGTGGTTCGCGGCGAAATATTCCTTCCGCGGTCAGAGTTCGAACGCATGAACTCGCAGGGGCAAACCTCGTACGCGAACCCGCGCAATCTTGCTGCCGGTTCGCTCAGACGCGCGAAATCGGTGGAAACCGCCGCGGTCCCACTGCGCTTCTTCGCGTACGAAGGGTATTTCGCCGCCGAAACTCTGTCGACCCATCGAGAGATACTCGAGCGGCTGCGGCAGCTCGGGTTTAGACTGAATCCGGCCTTCGGTGTTTTCAGCGACGATTCAACGCAACTCGCCGCCGACGTTCAACGGTTTCCGGAGGCAACTACCGGCGACTATGAGGATTTACGAACGTTCATCGATGTGGAAACCCGTGAGCGTGAAAACCGCGATTATGAGATCGACGGACTCGTTCTGAAGCTCGATTCCCTCGAGCAGCGGGAGGTCCTCGGCTACACCGGACACCATCCGCGCTGGGCCATCGCCTACAAGTTCGAATCGCCGGAGGGCATAACCACCGTGCGTCAGATCGATGTTCAGGTCGGACGGACCGGTCGAGTAACGCCGGTAGCGAGAGTGGAGCCGGTGACAATAGGCGGTACGACCGTGAGCAATGTCACGCTCCACAACCAGACCTATATCGATACACTGGAGCTCGGTATCGGCGATACGGTGGCGGTTAGCAGGCGCGGTGACGTTATCCCGGCGGTCGAGCGTGTTATTGAGCAGAATCCCGGACGCGGGGGTGTGTGGAAACTTCCCGATACCTGCCCGAGCTGCGGCAATTATCTTGAAATCTCGGGTGCTCACCATTTCTGCGTGAACTACGAATGCCCCGCGCGAAAACGCGGACAGCTTTACTTCTTTGTGTCGAGGTCACAGATGGATATCGACTCACTCGGAACGGAAACGCTGTCGCTTCTTATAGAACAGGGCATGGTCGCGGATGTCGCCGATATTTACGAGATCGATTTCGGCAAGCTCTCGACATTCCCGGGCTTTGGTGAGAAGAAGATCGAAGCGCTCAAAAAATCGATCGACGAAAGCCGAAGTCGGAGTTACCGAACGGTACTTGCCAGTCTCGGGGTTCCCGAAGTCGGTCCGAAGGTGGTCGAGCTCCTCTGCGATGCAGGGTTTCATTCCATCGACGATCTGTTCGCGCTCGCCGAAGCCGGGGATCCGGCTCCGCTGCTTGCAATCGACGGAATCGGCGAGAGAACCGCCGGGGTAATTCTCGAGGAGTTTTCACGCCCATCACTTCGCTCGCTTGTGGAACGACTTCGTGCGCACGGGCTGCGGTTTTCGGAGGAATCCGACGTTGGCGCCGAAGACGCACCAAAGCCGCTGTCCGGGCAAGTGTGGTGCGTAACGGGAAGCTTCGAACAGTTCAAGCCGCGCTCCCGGGCGGCCGAACACATCAAGAGGCTCGGTGGAAGAGTATCGTCGGATGTCAGCTCAAAGACGACGCATCTGCTCGCAGGAGCCAACGCCGGCAGTAAGCTCGATAAGGCTCGCGAGCTCGGCGTCGAGATCGTCGATGAAACCGCGTTTCTATCGATAATACGCGGGTAACCAGCGCCGGCTACGTGAACATTCCGTTTATAGTCTGCCTGAAGTTTTCTTCTATGACCCTGCGGCGTTTCTTTCGGGTATGCGTGAGCTCATCCGGTTCCCGAAACGCTCTCGGGATAAGCGTGAAGCGATATACCTGTTCGTGAAGCCGGTAGCCGGCGCCGGCGCTGACACGCTCGGCTATATCCTGCCTTATACGATTGTGAAGCGCCGAGAACTCAGCCAGTCTCGCGCGACTCGGCGTTACCCCATCGCCTGGATCGTAAAGGTCGGTTTCGCCGAGCTCCTCCATAAACCTCGACGCCTCCTGCGTATCCAGGACTATGAGTGCGGCGAGGTAGCGCCGGTCCTGTCCGACGACCATGACGTCCTCTATAAGAGACGAACCGCGAAGGTGTTCCTCGATAGGCTCCGGTTCAACGTTTTCGCCTCCGAGCAGAATGATCGTGTCCTTCGCTCTGCCGATAATCGCGATTTCTCCGCCTCGGGATCGAGCTACTATGTCCCCGGTA
>JBKGYS010000104.1:0-9504 GCA_046545955.1 Spirochaetales bacterium
TCCGCCGATTGTTTTCACACGGATCTGATTCTCGTGAGCGTCGAGGTCGTAATAAAATCCGTCTTCCACATTCCACATCATTTGGTTGATGCGAGTTTTGAGCGAGAAATAGTGTCTCTTGTACTTAAAGCTTATGTCCTTGTCGTTGAGGATATCCCCGAGTTCGGACATGTAAAGTGCGTTGAGCGCCTGCTGCGCGTTGAAGTCAACCGGATATTTTGACCTCTTTCGCGGCGAGTTGGTCATGGTCGTCGCCGAAAGCGGCACGCTGTAAAGGCCGTTCTCCTTGCAGAACGTGCTCTCGAGCCAGGTGAAGTACGCTTCCAGTTTCGGCATAATGTCGCGAATTCGCTTTTTGTTGCCGATTTTGTGATACATGTTGTACTCGGCCCACGCGAAAAGCGGTGGATTGACACCTTCCGGGTTGTCGCGGTGGAAGACCGGTTTGCCGTCTTTTACGCCGTAGTCTGCTCGAATCGCCCCGTCTTTCTCCTGATGGTTGTAGAAGTTGTCGAGCTGGGCGCTTGCGGCAAAAATACGATTCGAATACACGCAGAAAAAGGTGGAGAAACACGCTTCAAACTGGTTTACCGTTTCGTTTGCGGGGTAATTAAGGTATTTCGCCTCGAACTTGTTCCGCGTGGTGCCTTTCTGCTGGAAGTCCTGCAGCCATGCCCACGTCTGATTATACAGGTCGACGAAATCCTGATCGTAAAAGTGTATTGTGGGAAATTCTTTTTTCGTCACGCCTGACTTCCTCTACATGGATGCGCCACTTGACACTGGCCGCCAAAGTCGTTGAAAGATACACTACGGGCAAAAGCGCCGTCAAACTCACAGAACGCGCTCACCGGCAGGCTTTCTACGGCATAGTCATACCGCGGGCGGCTTCGAGCAACAGATACCATTCCTCTCGCGAAAGCTGTACGGTGTCGGCTTCGCACGCGCGCGCGATGCGGGTTGGGTCGGCCGTGCCCACCACGGGAAGCGCGGAAGCCGGGTGTCTGAGCACCCAGCCGAGGACGATCGCCTCGCGGCTCACCCCGTGCGCTTCGGCCATTTCGCGCACCAGACCGGAGGCTGCATTCACGCGATCGCGCAGCTCGGCGTCGGCGCTGTCGCGAAGGTTGCGACCCGAAAGATATCCTTTCGCAAGCGGCGACCACGCCTGAAGCTGGATACCCCGGCTGCGGCAATACTCGACAATGTCCTTGTCCCGCAGTACATGCGGCGGCCGCTGCTGGTTGACCGCCGTGCCGGCGGCGAACAGGTCGGGATGAAGCAGGCTTATTTCGACCTGATTGGCGACCAGGGGTACGTCGAGCACGCTCTCGAGAAGCTCCATCTGCGCCGCGGAGTGGTTGCTGACGCCGAAGTCCCGAACCTTTCCCGAGCGCCGCAGCTCGTCGAAGGCGGCGGCGACCTCCTCGGGCTCCACGAGCGGGTCGGGCCGGTGCAGAAGCAGCACATCGAGCGAGTCGATTCCCAGCCGCGAGAGGATACCCTCCACCGATTCAACGATGTGGTCACGGGAGAAATCGTAGCGAATCGGAAGGCCCCACGGTGGATACTCCGACGCCTTCTCGGCGAACCGAATTCCGCACTTTGACTGAATGAGCACCTGCGAGCGCAGTTGAGGATGCTCGCGCAGGTATTCACCGAAAAGCTGCTCGCTTTTGCCCCTGCAGTAAATGTCCGCGTGGTCGAACATAGTGAACCCGTGTTCCACTGCCGCATCGAGGGCGCGAAAAGCCCGCGTACGCTCTTCGCTGGTCACCGGGTTGCGATTCCAGCTGCCGGCGATGGTCATACACCCGTAAAGCAGCCGCGTGGTAGCGATAGGCGACTCATCTGCGCTTCGTGGCCATTGTTGTATCTTCATATTATTCTCCTTGAGGGTATCACGGCTTGTCTCCCGGCGCGAGAATACGCGCTGTGTTCCCGAGCTGCTTCGCGTATCCGACGCGGGGTGATATATCAGATTAAGGGGTTCCTTGACAGCCGTAGGCACATTTCTGTACATATACAGCTGCGATGATCGACGAGGAGCTGAAAAAGACCGCTGACCTCGCACGCCTCACCCTTGGTGACACCGAGCAGGAGCGCCTGCGTCACGAAGTGGAAACGGTACTTTCCTATTTTGACTCGATGGCGGCCGCCGAAGCCGCCGTGGGAGACGCGGCCGCGAATGCGGCCGATCATAATGCCGACTCACCAGGCGTTGTATCGCGAACGACCGAGCATCTTCGTGCCGATGAGGTTCGCGATAACGTGAATGCCGACGACCTGCTTGATTCCGCCGACGACGTGGAAGACCGCTTTGTCGCCATTCCGAACGTACTGTAGATCTCCTGATTGCCTGACACCCCGAATCAGAAAAAGGAGGGCCACGTGAACGGCCACTTCAACGACGTGTTTCTCGACACGTCCTCGCTCGAACGCTACACGAGTATGCTCACCGATCGAAACGAGACGCTCGGAGCGTTCATCGAATTCGACGCGACCTCGGCGACGCACAGCCGGCCGCCGAGCGCATCTTCGCCCCTTTCGGGGCTGCCGATAGCGGTGAAGGACAATATCGCTGTCGCCGGGCTGCACCTTACCTGCGGCAGTCGGCTTCTCGAGGATTACCGCTGTCCATACGATGCCACCGCCGTTTCGCGGCTTAAAGCCGCCGGCGCGACGGTGGTCGGAAAGACCGCGCTCGACGAGTTCGGCATGGGAAGTGCAACCGATACGAGTTCATTCACCGACTGTCGCAATCCCTGGGATACCACGCGTACGGCCGGTGGCTCGAGCGGCGGCTCAGCTGCGTCCGTAGCGGCGGGGATGGTACCCGCGGCGCTCGGCTCCGACACGGGAGGGTCCATCCGGCAGCCGGCCGGCTTCTGCGGGGTATACGGGCTCAAGCCTACCTACGGCGCGGTCAGTCGCTACGGGCTTGTCGCCTACGCATCGAGTCTTGACACCATCGGCGTGCTCGCCGATACGCCGTCGCGGGTTGGACAGGTTTTCGAGGCAATACGGGGACGTGACGAGCGCGATCAGACAAGCGGCGGTCCGCCCGAGTCAAGCGGCGAGTCGGAGGCTTCGCTCGAGGGTCGGTCCATTGGGGTGCTCGCGGGCGCCTTGGAGCTAGACCCGGGCGTCGACGCGGTGTACCGCGAAACGATCGAGCGGCTTCGAGGCCATGGGGCGGATATCGTCGAGATTTCACTCGACTGCCTCGATTATGCGGCCGCGGTCTACTACACAATCGCTGTCGCGGAGGCGAGCTCGAACCTCGCACGGTTTGACGGTGTGCGCTACGGACGACGACCGGAGTATGCCGAGAATCCCGAGGAGATGACCCGTCTCGCGCGAAGCGAGGGACTCGGAGACGAAGTCAAGCTTCGCATTCTGCTTGGAACCTTTGTGCTTCGAAGCGGCTTCCACGACCAGTACTACGGGCGGGCGCAGCGTCTACGCCGACGCATTATGGCCGAACTCGATGGGGTTTTCAGCCGCTGCACTGCGCTACTCGCGCCGACATTCCCGACAACCGCCTTTCCCTTAGGCGAAAGCGGGCCGGACGGGCTCGCGCGCAAACAGGCCGACCGCTTCACGAGCCTTGCCAACCTCGCGGGCCTGCCATCGCTCGCTTTTCCCGCCGGCATGGCCGACCAGACGTACCGAGCGATCGGGTCCGCCCCGAAGCGTGAAACGGCAGCGCGCGGAGACGGGAGTAACGCGTCCGCCGACTCGCGAAACCCGGCGAACGCTCGGCGACTGCCGGTGGGACTGCAGCTCTCAGGACCAGCCTGGAGTGAACCGTCGCTTCTGCGGATCGCCGAGCTGCTGCACAACGAGCGCGAGCCGGAAACTCCGCCGGATTATCCCCGGGAGTGGGCATAACAGGCAAAAAGGGACTGAAAACAGCATGTATGAATCCAGAGTCGGACTTGAAATCCACATTCAGCTCGCTACCGAGAGTAAGGTCTTCTGTTCCTGCCGCGCAGCGTTCGGGGATGAACCGAATACCAATGTGTGCCCGGTCTGTATGGGGCTTCCCGGTACGCTTCCCACGCTGAATTACCAGGCTCTTCACATGGCCTACCGGGTGGCCCGTGCGCTTAACTGCGAGCCGGCGCGGCGAACCGAGTTTGCCAGAAAGAACTACTTTTATCCCGACCTTCCCAAGAACTACCAGATAAGCCAGTACGGTACCCCCGTCGGGCGGGACGGCTACATAGACCTGCAGTTTCACGGCAAGACCCGCCGGGTGCGGATTACCGAGTGCCACCTCGAGGAAGACGCCGGAAAGATGATCCACGCAGGCGATATGTCTCTTCTCGACTACAATCGAACCGGTACGCCGCTTCTCGAAATCGTCACCGAGCCCGACCTCGAGCTCGGGGAAGAGGCGGAAATGCTTCTGCTCTCGCTTCGCCGCATGGTTCGCTACCTCGGCGTCTGCGACGGCAATATGGAGCAGGGTAGTTTGCGCTGCGATGCCAACGTATCGGTGAATCCTTCCGGCGCGGGCCTCGGCAATAAGGTGGAAATCAAGAATCTGAACAGTTCCCGCTTCGTCCGTCGGGCGCTCGCGTTCGAAATCGACCGGCAGACCGATATTCTCGACCGCGGCGGTACCGTGCGGGTGGAAACGCGACTGTGGAACGAAAACCGTGACCAGTCCGAACCTATGCGTACCAAGGAGACCGCCGAGGACTACCGGTATTTCCCCGAGCCGGACCTTCCGAGGGTGGAAATTGACGACGCGTTTCTCGCTTCGGTCGACGATCATCTCGTCGAGCTTCCCATAGCGCGGGTTCAGCGTTTTAAACGGGAGTACGGCCTGAGCGAGCGTGTTGCCGACCTTATATGCGAAGAGCGAAGCGAAGCAGACTGGTTCGAGCGCTGCGTGGCAGCCGGCGCCGATCCCGGAACGACGGCAACCTGGCTTGGCGCGGACGTGCGCAAACAACTGAACCGCCGGGGAGTTACCCTGCCGGATTCGCCTTTGACTCCCGAGCGTCTTGCCTCGCTCCTTTCGATTCTCGCGGAAGGGAGGATTCACGGAAAAATCGCCAAACAGACGCTCGAGGCGATCTTCGACGAGAACAAGGACCCGGAAACCGTAATAACCGAGAAAGGCTGGGAGCAGATAACCGACCCCGTAGAGCTCAGGCGGCTCGCCGATGAGGTGGTAGCCGCCCACCCCGAGGCAGTCGAGCAGATTCGAGGCGGCGACTCGAAACCGATCGGCTTTCTCGTCGGGCAGGCCATGCAAAAAAGCGCAGGCCGCGCCGAACCGAAGCGGCTTCAGCAGGCGCTTCGCGATGCCCTCTCGGTAACCCGAATGCACGTGCTCGACTTCGGCGGCGCGATCGGCGGAACCCGGAGAGAGGACGGTATGGTGCAGCCCGGTAATCTTCCGGAAATCCGACGTCTTGTCCAATCCGAGCCGGACCTCCCCGATACGATACGGTTCGAGGAGGTGAAGCTCGGCGGCTTCTTAAGCGAGGAGGTGACACCCGGCGACTGGGCGGCGCTGTGTCATGCGGTGGCTACGCGACTCACCGAGGATCCGGCCGGAATTGTGGTGGCGCACGGAACCGACACCCTCGGATACACGGCGGCATTGCTGCACTGGTTTTTCGCCGAAGCGAGTGTTCCGATAGTGCTGACCGCCGCGCCGACCCCGGATGACGCGGTGGCGACGGTGGGTAACGCGGTACGCGAGGCGATGAACGGCGCGGCGGGTGTTCATGTTCTCGTAGAGGGAAGGCGCTATCCGGCGCTGAATCTTCGATTTGAGGCGGTTGTCGGCGACCGCGTGCGCTTTCGAACGTGGAACGATGGGGACGAAACATCGACCTTAAAACCTCTTCATCGTATCGGCGGCCTCGCCCCGTTTGAAGCGGAGAGCTTTACCAAAGAGGAGCTCACGAGTCGGTTCGAGAAGGCGGTAACGCGGATTCATATCGCGCGGGTGTATCCGGGTATGCGTTCTGATTCCCTTGTGCGCATGATGGAGGCGGGATACCGTTACTTCATTCTCGAGCTCTACGATACCGGGACGGCCAATGTGGCTCACGCGCCTTGGGGGCTTCGCGCCGCCTTCGATGCGGCGAAATCCAACGGTGCGAAGCTCTACGGAACGAGTCAGCAGGAGGGGCGTATCGACTTCTCGCGATACGTGACAAGCCATGAGCTCTGGCGAGAGGGGGTAATCCCGATGGGGCGGCTTACGACCGAGAGCGCGTATACAAGGTTAATCGCCGCTTTGGTATCGACCGGCGAGTCGGCCGACGCTGAAGCGATTATGGAAGAGGTAGTGTAACAATGGGTGATGTTGATTCGAAGCGACTGGCCGAGCGCGTGCTCGCATCGGATGTCGGCGGGTACGATGGGCAGGAGATAACGGTTGCAGGCTGGGTGCACCGCGTGCGCGAGCTCGGCGCGGTGAGTTTCGTGGTGCTGCGCGACCGTAGCGGCGTTGTACAGGTCGTCTACGAGGGAGAAGCGCCGGCCGGCGCGGAGACGGTGCTTTCGGTGCGCGGAACGGTGGGCGCGAATGAAAAGGCGCCCGGCGGCTACGAGGTGAAGGCGGTTGAAACCGTGGTGCTCGGCGAAGCCGCCGGGGACCAGCCCATTTCGGTCGCCGCAGATGTAGACACCTTCGGAGTGGATACGCTTCTCGACAACCGCATTATGAGCCTGCGTATGCCCAAGGTGCGCTCGATCTTCGAGCTGCAGTCGGAGATTATCGACCTGTTTTCCGAGTATATGCGAAGTCGCTCGTTCACCGAAATCAAGACCAGCAAGATCATCGGGTCGGGGACTGAGGGCGGTACCGGGCTTTTCGAGGTCGATTACTTCGGGGAAAAGGTTTACCTCGCTCAGAGCCCACAGTTCTATAAACAGGCCATGGTCGCAAGCGGAATGGAGCGCGTGTTTGAAGTGGGGTGCGCCTACCGGGCGGAGAAGCACGACACGCCGCGGCATTTGAACGAGTACGTGAGCCTTGACGTGGAGATGGGATTCATCGATTCGATCGAGGATCTCATGGACCTGGAAATTGGCATACTCGCTCATATTCTCGACGGCGTGCGCTCCCGGCCCAGGGCGGCCGGGGCTCTCGAGCGCTGGGGGGCAATACTGCCCGACGGCGAGGCAATACGCAAAACCCCCCGGATTGATTACGATGAGGCGAAGAGTATCGCCGCCGAGCGAGCCGGTAAGCGGCTTTTCGAGCTGAACCCGGAGGCCGAGCGCGTTCTGTGCGACTGGGCGCTCGAGGAGCACGGAGTGGAGGCGGTGTTCGTAACGGGGTACCCACGGAAGAAGCGCCCTTTTTACACATGGCCGGACGCACAGCGCACCGCCAGTTTCGACCTGCTGTTTAAGGGGCTCGAGATTACCACCGGCGGCAAGCGCATTCACGACTACAATTTGCTCCTCGAGGCGCTGCCGAAGTTCGGGATGAAACCCGAAGATCTTCCCGACTACCTGAGTATTTTTAAGTACGGCTGCCCGCCCCACGGTGGGTTCGCGATCGGACTCGAGCGGCTGACGCAGAAATTCCTCGGCCTCGAGAACATAAAAAGCGCAAGCCTCTTTCCGCGCGACCGAAAACGGGTGCGCCCCTGAGCCCGCCGGGGCCCCGCTGCTGCAGCCGGTAGCTTAAGCCCCTGAGCCCGCCGGGGCTCCGCTGTGCCTCGCTGGTACACCGGATAACTCCCGCGCCCGGCTCCGGCCCCGGCGGGGCTCCGCTGTGCCCCGCTGGTATACCCGGTAACACGCGCGCCCGGCCCACAAACCCGCGCCGGCTGCGCGAAAGGCTTGGATCTGTACGCAAAAAGGTATTACCGTTTAGGATGTGACCGCATTACAGAGTTCACCCCCTTCTCAGGAAGCGGCCGCCGCGCGCGCGGCCGAGACGCTGCGCCGTCGCGCCGAGAAACGCACGAGGCTGCTCGGTGAAGGAAACCTCCCGCGAGTCCTCGTAACCATGGCGATCCCGGGCATAATCGGGATGACCGCGAACGCCGTCTACAACATCACCGACAGCATTTTTATCGGGCAGCTCGGGACGGCGCAGATCGGCGCCGTCGCGGTGGTGTTTCCGCTGTTCACGCTTGCCGGGGCGCTCGGGCTTACGTTCGGAGTCGGGGCGGCGAGCTACATAAGCCGCAGTCTCGGAGCGGGAAACACCGATGAGGCAAACCGTACTCTCTCGTTTGCGATCGCCGGAACCGTACTCACCGGGATCGCGTTCATGATCGCCGCCGGCGTGTTTATGGACCCGCTCCTTCGCGCGCTCGGCGCTACCGATACCATTCTCCCCTACGCCCGCGATTACGGGCGGGTCTTCGTGTACGGCTCGATCGGGCTCATGCTCAAAATGTGCCTCAGCCATGTGATCCGCGCCGAAGGAGCGGCGGTATACAGCATGGTCGGGATTATCGTGGGGGCCGTTCTCAACATTATCCTCGATCCGATATTCATCTTTGTATTCGACCTCGGAATCGCAGGCGCCGGCTACGCCACGGCGATAAGCCAGTGGACGGGAGCGCTTGTGCTTGCAACGTACTATCTGCGTCGCAAAGCCTTCCTCAGCCCCTCGTTCGCGTGGCTGGCTCCGAGTATGCGCATCGCGCGGGAAGTCATCGGAATAGGATCACCGCTGTTCTTTCGTCTGCTGCTCGAAAGCACCGCCGTTGCCATTATGAATACCGCGGCGCAGCCGTTCGGCGACGCGGCGGTCGGTGCGGTCGGCGTCGTCCTGCGGGTGCTCCTGTTCGGCTCGTTTCCGGTGTACGGCTTTGGTCAGGGCTACAGCCCCGTGGCCGGTTACAACTACGGGGCCGGAAACTACAAGCGGCTCTTTCGTGCCGTAAAGCTTGGTCACCTCTGGACGAGCGCTTTTGTCCTTGCCTACACTGCGGTCGTGGTCGGGTTTGCTCCGCAGGTCATGCGGATTTTCAGCAGCGATCCCGAAGTAATTTCCCTCGGCGCCATGGGGCTTCGGATTATTCATTCGGTATTTCCACTTTTCGGCCTGCAGATGATGGCCCTCTTTACCTGTCAGGCGCTCGGGAAGGCCCGAATGGCGTTCTTTCTCGGTATCGCCCGCCAGGGCGTGTTTCTTATTCCGCTCGTCCTTATCCTATCGCAGGTCCTCGGCTTTCAGGGCGTGCTCGCCGCTCAGGCGGTCTCCGACGTCCTTACGGCTACCGTGGGCGTAGCATTTTCTGGACTGGTTCTGCGCCAGATTCACGGGTTTCGCAGAGAGCGAGCGCAGGGCATTGCGGAGACGCGCGCCTCATGAAGAGCGGTTTTCGGGATCTGGAGGTTGATGTTTCGAGCCTCGCTTCGTTTCTCGCCTCCGGGCGGACCATGGTCTTGAGCGGTGCCGGTATCAGCACGGCAAGCGGCATCCCCGACTACCGGGGGCCTGACTCGCGCGAGCGCCGGAGAGCGCCGGTACAGTACCGCGAGTTTGTCTCGAGTGAGGCA
>JBKGYS010000105.1:0-9476 GCA_046545955.1 Spirochaetales bacterium
GCGAGCTGACACAACTTGCGAATGAAACTGTTTTCCACGAGCTGCGCCGCTTTGCCGCGTACGCTCACGAGCGAATCGCGGCCGGTGACTTCGCGACCTGGAGCGGTCTACTAAGCGAAGCGTACACGGCTCATTACCGCGACCGCGAGCACCTCAAGGAGCTTTCCCGACGCCCTGTTCTGCGCAGACGCGGCATAACCCTCGAAACGCTCGAGGACTACTTTGATCATGTTGTTGTGGAAAGCAGACACGAAACCGAGGTAGAGTTCGTCGAGGTCGTTGACGAGGATCAGGCTATCGCCTACACCACCGTCGACGGAGAGCAGGTCGTGCTTATGCTCGCTGTTGTTGAAAACGGTTACTGGAAAATTGGCCGTTACTGACTATACTGTACGAATAGAGGAGTAATACACCATGGGACGCCGTATTTTTACGCTCACCGTCACGGTTTTGGTCTGTTTTTTTGCGGTCGCAATGACGGCCACCGCACAGGACCGCGTCATGACCATCGAAGAGCTCTACCTCGAAGAGGACCCCGGAATCAAAGTGCTTCGCGCGCAAGCTCTCTCATCCCAGCGTATACACAAAGAACTTGCTATCGAGACGCTCACGCAACTCGTGGAGAATGAAAGCATCGGTGAGGATGATTCGGCGCATATGGCGATCCTGCGCGTCCTCGCCACCGACGGCAGCTCCTACCAGGTGCGAACCGGAGGACGCGTAATCTACAATAATCCCGATATTCGCCGTGATGCCGTCGATCTCCTCTCGGAAATAGGAGGGGAGACGGCAAGAAACGTCCTGCGCGAGGTTCTGCGCTTCGAGCGAGAGCCAATGGTGCTTTCGCAAGCCGTTCATGGAGTCGGTGAGGTCGGCCTCGATGGACGCGGCGATATCGCAAGGGACATCGCGCGGGTAATGATCCGTGAAAATGCCCGCGAGAACCCGGACCTGAACCTCGTCTACACTGCTCTCAGTACTATCGAGCAGATCGCCGAGGAAAGCACCGAAGGGCTCGAGGATGATTCCCTCATCGAGAATCTGATCCAGATAAGCTCGGGAAGGTATAACGGTATTGTCCGCGAGCAGGCAAAAAGTACGCTCAACACGCTCGCCGGGCTTTGACGCTACGAATACCGGTGGTCATGGGTGTCGCCTCGCGATCAGATGATACACGTGCGTTCGCCCGGATCGCAGGCGCGTGACCTCTGTCCCGAGACGCTCCTATTTGGTACATTCTGAACGTGGAGCATCAAAGACGGTCTACCGGGCGTTTCGTTACCAAAATAGCTTTTGTCTTTGCTATACTCGTGGTGGGGTTTTCGGAAGCAGCGGTGACTAATTCGGCGCAGAGTAGACTGTACGATAATCTGCAGGACGTGCCTTCACGAAAAGCGGGGCTCTTACTGGGAACGAGCCGGTATTCGCGGGGAGGCGGACCGAATCGTTTTTTCTGGAATCGAATAGACGCCGCCGTGGAACTCTACGAGGCGGGGCTCATAGAATACATTATCGCCAGCGGCGATAATCGGTTCGTCTCCTATAATGAACCTGCCAGTATGAAGGATGCGCTTCTCGACCGCGGTGTCGACGAGGAAGCGATTATTCTCGATCATGCAGGCTTCAGTACGCTCGACTCGGTCGTTCGAAGTCGCCTTGTCTACGGTCAGGACAGAATCGTTATTATTTCGCAGCGATTTCATAACCAGCGCGCCTTGTTCGTAGCGGATAACAACGGGATTGACGCGGTCGCCTATAACGCCGAGTCGGTTCCCTTTTCTGATTCCTTCGGAGTGTATATCCGTGAGTTCCTCGCGCGGGCGAAAGCGGTAATGGATGTGTACGTGCTGCGACGCGAGCCGCGAATCATAGGCGAGCAGCGTCCGATCGAATAGCGGCCCGGGAGGAAGTACTGCATTGAGCGGGGAGTCGTCGCAAGCAGACCAGGCGGCAGTGGTCATCCACATTCACAACCTCGAAGCACCGTTTAGAGCCGCGTCGGTTTCGTTCCACCGCTCGCTCGCCGACAGCATCCTGCCCGCGGAAAGCGGTTGCGCGTATACCGTCGCGCATACCCTGCCGGACCGACGCGTAATTCGTTTCGAGCGTCATCTCCAACGGCTTTTCGAGTCCGCGCGACAACTCGGGTACGAGCCCGAGGTAGATGCTTCTTCTATCCGCCGGCTGCTTTCCGAAGCGCTCGAGCGTTATGGCTACCAACGCAGCAGATTCCGCATTACCCTTCCACGCGACGGGGGGCTTATCGTTGCTATCGAGCCGTATCACGGAGTTCCGCAAGCGCTACGCACCCACGGAATAGAATGCGCGCTGGTTCCGCATTCTGCGCGTGGCAACCCCGCTACGAAGACCACTTCCTGGATCGCCGCGCGCAGCGGACTCACAGACCAACGTGTCTACGAAGTACTCCTGTGCGATGAGCACGATTACGTGCTCGAAGGGTCGTCCTCGAGCGTGTTCTTCGTGTCGGGAGAGGACCAGTCGCCGGTGCTCCGCACCGCCGGCTCGGGAATACTGAAAGGCGTCACTCGTGCAATTATTCTTGAGATCGTCGAGCCGGATTTCCGTGTTATACCGAGCGCGGTACACCGGACGGAACTCGATCGAATGAAGGAAGCGTTTATTTGTTCATCGACGCGGGGTGTCGTTCCGATTCGACGTATTGGCGACATTGCCTATCCGGCGCCCGGCGCCTCTACAGATCGCATTTCCCGACGGTACGATGATTGGGTAGAAGCGCACGCGCAGCCGCTTCTGATTTGAACGGCGCACGCCCGCGGCGCCGGCGATACACATCAACCTGAAAATTCTCCGATCTTCGGAATATCGCGTTTGGTAATCGAGCAGAGCACCTCATCGGTCAAGGGGTGAATCCTGGAGATGCGGTTGGCCTGCCGTTCGATAATATTCTCGAAGAGGTTTCGAACCATGCGACCGTTGCCGAAGCTGCGCCCGCGGTGCTCGTAGAGCTCGGTAATAAGCTCGAGCACCGCCTTGCGGGCGGTACGCGTCAAAGTGAAGCTCGCTCCCTCCACGAGGGAATCGAAAATCTGCTGGAGTTCCTTCGGCGTGTAGTGCTCGAAGTAGAAGTAGCGACTGAATCTACTCTTGAGTCCCGGATTGCTGTCGATGAATTCGTTCATCTCGTCGGGATAGCCTGCGGCAATGACCACGAGACGCTCGCGATAGTCCTCCATGCGCTTGAGAAGGGTATCGATAACCTCCTGCCCGAAGTCTTTGTCGCCGGTCCGCGGATTGAGCGTATACGCCTCGTCTATGAAAAGGACTCCGTCGAGCGCCTGCTGTACGATTTCCTCCACTTTAATGGCGGTCTGACCGACATAGCCGGCAACGAGCCCGGCACGGTCGGTTTCTACCATGTGTCCTTTGTCGAGAAGACCGAGGCATCGGTAGACACGACCGAGGTATCGGGCGATTGTCGTCTTGCCGGTACCCGGCGGGCCGTAGAAGATCGCGTGCATGGAGAAGGGGGTAACCGGCAGTTCGCGTCGTTCTCGTTCCTTGTGAACCTTCAGCAGATTCACAAAGGTGTCGATCTGTTTTTTGACGTTCTGCATACCGATAAGCTCGTTTATCTCGGCGAGCACGTCCTCGAGCGTTTCTTCCTGCGCGTCGACACGCACCGAGGTATCCTGCTCGGCGTCGGTTGCAGCTCCCGATTCCTGCTCCTCTTCGCCGTAAATAAGCGTTCGAATGCGAGAGAGGCGCTTCTTTCGAAGCTGAGTATGCATCCCGGAGTTCTTGAGCGTATGATCGCAGAAGCGAAACAGGATCGCGGCGATATCGTCGAAGTAATCGGTGTCCTCGCGCTCGTCGTATTCCCTGAGGTATTGCAGGCTTCGAAGTGGCTCGCTTTTCGAGGAGGCTCGGTACTTGCGAAGCTCGTTGCGAACGTAATCCCAGTGGCGAAGAATGTCGTTAGCCTGCCGATACGAAATATCGTCATAGCGGAATAGATCGACGATCAGATCGCGGTCGTCGGCGAGCGACTGCCGCATAGGAAGAATCACCACGGTGAGAAAGAGGCGAGCCGGCTCGTTGACGCTCGATCGGTCGCCGACGCACATGTCCGCAAGACGAAATAAATCGCCCATGAGCGCCTGGAAAAAGCCGGGTTCCTGCGTTTTCTGCTTGTAGTTGTTGATGGATATAAAGATTTCGCGAGCGGCGAGATGCTGACGATTCAGTGTCTGCAGCCGATTGGTGCCGCTTCCGACCTGGCCGCTGCCCCCGTCGCGGGGTCCGCCTGCGTCGGGAGGTTCGCCCGCGTCGTCCTGAACGTGGTATACGCCGGCCCGCTTGTCCTCGGTGGATATGACGCGGTCGGGGTCAAAAAGGTCGGCGCCGCGGTCTAGTCCGGTGTCGCGGCGACCGCGAGTGCGATCGCCCGGGGTGTTCGCCGGCGGCGTGCGGCCGGGCGGGGTGTGAGCGCCCGGGCTCTCTCCTGAATCGGGCCCGCCCGGACTTCGACGCTCAGCGTCCGGGCCTTCCGGCCCCGCGTTCGCGCTGGACGGCCGGTTCGGCTGTCCGCGCCCTGCCGCTGTCCTGTCGACACCGCTCGCTCCCCGATTCGAATCGGACCGCGCGTGACTTGAGCCTCCGGCATCCGGCAGCGCCCGTTCGAGCAAATCGTTAAGCCCGTCGGCGAACGCGGTGATCGCCGCTTCGGGAAGCTTTGTACTGAGAAAACAGGTTCCCGCCGAGTGCTCGACCGCCAGCTTGGTCGAAGCGCCGGTCGAACGGGGTTCGGCGGTGAGAATATCGGGAAACTGCAGGATGTCCGGCTGGGCACTGGCGCTGGCATTCGATAGGAAAAGGGCGCGGTAGTTTGTGTAACACAGCACTCCGGCTACGCCGCTTCCCGTGCCCGATAGTCGAACACCTCTCCAGAACCCCTCGAGCAAATCAAAGATCGTCTCGTCTTCGAAACATATCCGTTCGAGGCTTGAAACGATATTCGACTTGAAGCTTACGCTTCTCCAGTTCGGCAGTTGTTCGAGCTGCGCCTCCAGCTGCTCCTGAGATACCATCTGTTAGTATTCTGTATCCTTATGCCGGTGTATGAGAGCGAGTATATCAGCGATGCACGGGCGATTCCAGCCGGTTTAAAACGGTAAGCAGGTGCCGCCTCGTGAGCTCACCCATATTGTCGATGTGCTCGAATTTCGGGTCGTGATGATACCTCGCAAGCTGCGAGGCCAGGTGTGCTACACGGTCGGGCGTCGAAATGCTGTCGTTGCGCATACAGCCCAGGAGCCGATCGACGCGGGTTCGCGATGCGTCGAGTCGACGGGCCATAAGGCTTCGCTCTTCTTTCTGGTACTGTCGGATTGTCCTCGGTGGTAGGAGCCTCCACACGATATCGACCGCGGATTTATTTTCTTTGTAGAATTGCGAAAGGTAGATTTTCAGATCGCCCTCGAAGCTCTGCTGATCGAAATCGATCGCCCGGATGCGGTACTGTTTCATGTCAAAGTCCTCCGTGAGCACCACGACATAGTTGTAACTTCTCATATCGCCGAGAAGTTTCGCGAAACACCGCTCGTTGAATTTCACAAACTCCTTGGCGATTCGCGTCTGATTTCTCTGATCGCGCGGCATGCGCTCGGAGAGAAACTCGTCGCCCGGGATCCCGGCGATGTGTTCCTCGATGAGCGTCGTTCCGTGCACGAGAAAGTTAATGCGATTCGGGGAGAGAATATGCTCGAGCTCGAGCCCGTACGCGCGCGACGCGTCGGTATTCTTGACGTAGTAGTAATCGTGGTTGTCGTTATAGCGGTTAACCACTTTAATACGAAACGGTTTCGAGTTGCCGAAACGGCAGAACTCAACCCGTTCAATGTAGAGATGGTCGGTGTACGTCGGTTCATCGGGTGTTTTCAGATACGCGTAGATCCGGGTCAGCTCCCGGTGCAGCTCGTCGGTTTCCGAGGGAGAATAGACTACGATTTCCCAGTAACTGTCCTTACCGTCGGAAGTTTCGCGGGGGATAGACTCCGTGAACCGAAGCAGGTCGTCGTATACGACGTCGAATGCCTCGCTGCGTTGAAAGCGCTTCAGGTAGTCGCCGAGTTCCGTGGTAATCGGGAACTGGGGCTTTTTCTCGCGAATAGAGACAAGGCTCTGTGCCGGTATCTGCCGCATACGACCCGTACTCTATCAGGATCAACCGGGCGACGAACAGTATTCGTTTCGCTGCCTCGCGCGAACAACTGGCAAATGTCGCGGTCATGTACTATTCTTCAGGCGAATAAGGGGATACAAAACGCATGGAATCCACGAAGACCGTTTTGATAATTGGGGCGATTGTGCTCGTCTTCGCCTCGGCGTGCGTAACCGAGCCGGCACGAACGTCGAGTGCGAACATCGCGAACCCTGAGGTTAGTCTCTCGCCGCTCGAACGCGAACACTACGAGGTTATCGCGACGGTGTCGGGGCGCGGAAGTGTGACCCGTAACGAGACGACAGGCGAGATAAGCGGAGATAGCGAACGCTACGGCTACACCGGAGGTCTGCCCGGGGCCGGCGCCGACGCGCCGGCAACGCCGACATTCATAGGAATTCCGCTGGGATCCGGCGAGGTCGAAATGCCGACACCGGAGGGCGCGAGCGCCAAGTCGCGGGCGAACGCTGCCTATGAAATGATCATGGAGGCGCGCGGAATCGACGCGGACGCGATCGTTTTCATCACTATGACCGAAGAGGTCGATACCGACGGGCAGGAGACGACGTATTCCGTGGAAACCCGCGGCAGAGCAATTCGGATTGTCGGAGATTGATGCGTTTCCGAGCGGGCTATCTTCGTCTGCCCCGTGACATCGACACAGCTTGAAAACCCGCCCGTTGACACCGCGGCGAAGCTCTTGGTATAAACTGCAGCACGCCCGGCGCGGGCCGGCTCACGTGCGACCGTCGTATAACGGCTATTACCCCAGCCTTCCAAGCTGGAGATGTGGGTTCGATTCCCATCGGTCGCTTTTCTTTCCCGGCACATAGCGCTTTTCTCTGTTCCGGACTCATTACACAGGAGTATTTAGGCATGGCGCAACGTGGAGAGCTTTTTTCCTCACGGGTTAACCGGGAGAACCGCACGTATTTCTTCAATATCAAAGAAAACCGCCGTGGGGATATGTTCATGTCCATTGTGGAGAGCAAGAAGCTCGCAAGCGGCGAGTTCGAGCGGCATCAGATCATGGTCTTCGAGGAGGACCTGATTCCATTTGCCGAAGGCATGAATGAAGCGCTCGACGTTATGCGAAAGAAGCGCTACGAGCGTGCACGCCGCGAAATGACCTCCGGTGAATCCCACAGGGACCAAAACTCCTGAGCGCTTCCCGGTGCAAGGCGGTTGGATACCCTTTGTGCACCGCGAATCCGTACCGACTGTCAAATGCGGCGTACGACTGCATCCAGCGATCCCTGAGCACCTTTGCGACAATACTCGCCGCCGATATTTCCGGCACGCATCGGTCGCCCCCGATGACAGCCTTAACCGCCACGCCGTCGGGCACTGCCGACAATCTGCCGGGCACGAACTTGCCGTCAACCCTGATCTCGGAAATCTCGGGAAACCGACCGCGAAGCTCCGCCACCGCGCGCAGGTTGTTCCACGCCCGACTCATGGCCTCGAGCGCCGCGTTGTGAATATTCAGCCGGTCGATCTCATCCGGCCAGACCCAGCCCGTAGCCCACAGCGAGTCCGACAGGGCAATCGCCTCCGCGAGGGTACTGCGACGGCGAGCGGAGAGCGCTTTACTGTCGGAAAAGTCTTTTAGGTCGATGTGTTTCCCCGGGATGAACGCGGCCGCGGTTACCGGTCCGGCGAGTGGTCCCCGTCCGGCTTCGTCTATTCCACATACACGCATAGTATTCCTCGATCGGTCGCATGCTGCCCCGGGCGCAGCCGGCGTGTCGAGTAGGCGCCGCCGCGAAGCGAATCTGCCCGGCGTCGCGGCATATACCGTGCGGCGGCTCGCGCGCGCGAGCCGCCGGCATTCTGCACGCTGCGTTGACCACGGCGAAACGAGCTTGATACAGTTTCGGCTACTGCGTACGCACAGGAGTCTCCGTGTTTCTGAAAAGCATTGAATTGTTCGGCTTCAAGAGTTTTGCCGATCGTTGTCGTCTCGACTTCACCGATGGAGTGAGCGCTCTTCTCGGCCCGAACGGCTGCGGCAAGAGCAACGTTGTCGACGCCATTAAATGGGTGCTCGGTGAACAGGCTACAAAAAGCCTTCGCGCCGAGCGAATGGAAGATGTAATCTTCAACGGGACCGAGAACCGCAAGGCGCTTAACGTCGCCGAGGTTACGCTCACGCTCGCCAACGACGAGGGCATTCTTCCAATCGATCAAAGCGAGATATCCGTTCGGCGTCGCCTGTATCGAAACGGGGACAGCGAATACTATATCAACAACGCTCCGGTAAAACTCCGGGAGCTTCGCGAGCTGTTTTACGATACGGGTATCGGCAAGAGCGCCTATTCGATCATGGAGCAGGGCAAAATCGACCAGGTTCTATCGAACAAGCCCGAAGAGCGCCGGAGCATATTCGAAGAAGCGGCTACAATTACCCGGTATCGACACAAAGGACAGGAAGCCGAGCGCAAGCTTGCGAAGACCGAAGAAAACGTCAAGCAAGTTGAAAGCATCCTTGCCGAGGTTTCACGAACCTACACCTCACTCGAAAAGCAGGCGAAGAAGACCGAGCGTTACCGTGAACTCCGGGAACAGCTTTTCGAGCTCGAACTCGACCGTGAGCTTCTGAAGCTCAAAAAGCTGCTCGAAGATCGCGACGCCCGCGAGAAACGACTCAAACAAATGTCCGCAAAGCGCGATGAAATACGCTCGAAAATCGACAGTGCCAACGAAACCGTCGAGTCAAGTCTTGACCAAGTCAACGAAATGGAAAGCTCGCTCGTTGAAAAGCAGAAGACGCTCTACGGAATCGAAATCGAGCGCGGCAACTACGACGGACGAATCTCCATGCTCGAGGAACGTCGGCAGGAGCTGAACGATAAGGTCGAATCCGACGAACAGCATTTCGCAAATATCGGAGAGAAAATCGCTGGATCGCAGAAGGACCTTGCAGCCCGTGAAACGCAGATGGACGAACTGACCAGGCGGCTGGAGGATATCCAGAAGAATATCGCCGAGTTTCGCAGCCACATAGAAAACGCGAATGAACGAATACGGGTGAATACCAGAGAAGCCGAAAACAAGCGCGGGCGTATAGGCGAGCTCGAAACCGAATCGCAAGGGTTGGCAACCGAGCTGCGCACGCTGACCGATACGATCGTCACCGAGCTCGATACGCGTCTCAAGGAATCAGGCTACCGCGCGAACGACCGTCAGGCGACCTCCGAGGCGCTCGACGCGGCGCTTGCAGCGTTTAAGCGCAGCATACTTCATGAGAAGCAGAAGCTCGAGGATCGGTATC
>JBKGYS010000106.1:0-9369 GCA_046545955.1 Spirochaetales bacterium
TTGCAGTCGCTCACCTTTCGATCTTTCCGTTCTATTACCTGTGGTTCAGCGACGTAACCCGAAGCCTTCTCCTTACTCCAGCCGCGTTGCGCAGGCTCGACGCGGTGAAGTTCGAGCTGCGGGCTCACCGATTCGAGGTGATAGGTGTGGGCATTCTTTCGCCGTTGTCGTATCTCCTGGTTCTCTTTGCCATGTCCTTCACGCCGTTGAGCTATGTAGCACCGGCCCGGGAAATGAGTATACTCATCGGAACCGTTATGGGAACGCGGCTACTTTCGGAGGAGGGAGGACGTCGGCGTATACTCGCTGCTGCGCTTATCGTCGGTGGAGTCGTCGCGCTTGCCTTCGGCTGAGGCGGTTTCCCATCATACGGCCAGGATATGCGCTCGAAAGTCTCGCTGCGAGGCTATTCTCCCACGCCTTCACCGGTGCGAAATGCGAAGCTGAATACACGGCAAGGCCGCTCCAGATCAGTCCGAAACTTACACCCTCGGCCACCGCGAACGGCTCGCCGAAGATGAATACGCCGATGAGAAGCATAATCGTAGGAGCTATGTACTGAATAAAGCCCACTCGCGACAGCGGAATGCGTGAGGCGCCGTGAGCAAACCAGTAAAGGGGGAGCGCGGTCGCTGCACCGCTTACAAGAAGAAGAAACGTTGTGCCCGAGCCGGCAGCGAGAAACGCTCCATCGCCGGTTGTACCGACGGCACCTACAACGGCCAGCCCGACCGGAGCGAGAAACGTGGTTTCAGCGGCGAGTGCCGTCAGCGGCGGTAATCCCATTTGCTTCTTTATAAGACCGTAGAAACCGAACGTCCCCGCGAGCATCAGCGCAATCCAGGGTACGACCCCGTAGTGAACACCAATTATGATGACTCCTGCCGTTGCAAACGTGACCGCTGTTTTCTGGAGAGGTGAAAGACGCTCCCCGAGAACAATCGTGCCGAGTAGGACGCTTACGAGAGGATTGATGTAATAGCCCATGCTCGCATCGAGCACGCGCCCTATGTTTATCGCATAGATATACGTGAACCAGTTAGCGCCTAAAAGCGCGCCGGTGAGCGCGAGGCGGCGGCGAATCCTTGCATCGCGCAGAAGACGGGGGATATCCCATCGACCTGAAAGAATTAAAAGCGCGCTGACCGAAATGCAGGTCCAGAACAGGCGGTGCGCAAGGACCTCCCACGCCGGCACATGTGCGAGAAGGTCCCAGTAAAGGGTAAGGAGGCCCCAGAGAGTGAAGGCAGCCACCGTGTAGGCGCTGCCGACGAAGGATTGGTTATCGTGTTCCATGGCTCGCGCGCGAATATAGCGCGGATCTGGCGCCGGGGGACACCCCTGCTGCGGCCTTGGGTCTTCGACATCGATTCGGCGCGCTCAGGCTTTGTCCACGATAAGGCTTATCCCCTGGCCACCACCGATACACAGGGTCGCCAGCCCGGTTTTCGCGTCGCGTCGACCGAGCTCGTAGAGCAGCGTGGTTAGTATCCGGGTCCCGCTGGCGCCGACAGGGTGGCCGAGCGCGATCGCGCCACCGTTGACGTTAATGCGTGCAGGGTCGAACTCGCCGATCTCCTGTTTCATTCCCTCGAAAACCGCGAGCGACTGGGCGGCGAACGCTTCGTTGAGCTCTATAAGGTCGAGCTGCGACAGCGTCATTCCCGCCTTAGCGAGCGCCTTTTTCGTAGCGGGGACGGGGCCATAACCCATTTCGGCCGGATCGACCGCGGCGCTCGCGTACGAGCGGATTGTAGCGAGAACAGGAAGGTTGTGCGTTCTCGCGTATTCGGCATCCGCGAGGATGGCGAACGCCGCGCCGTCGTTAATGGAACTCGAGTTAGCTGCGGTGACGCGGCCTCCGTCGCGCCGGAAGGCCGGCTTCAGTTTCGCTATGCCTTCGATGCTCACCTCGCCGTTGGGATGCTCGTCGGTTTCGACCCGAAGCGGGTCCTTTTTTCGGCGGGGAACGTCGACAGGAATTATCTCCTCGGTGAGTATGCCGCTCGATGTAGCCGAAGCCGCCCTCCTGTGGCTCTCAACGGCGAACTCGTCCATTGCCTCTCGTGAGATCGAGAAACGGTCGGCAAGGCGCTCCGCGGTTTCACCCATGTGCGCTCCGTCGAAGGCGTCGGTAAGCGCATCGTGAATCATAAGGTCGACAAGCTCGGTATTTCCCATACGGGCACCATAACGGGCCTTGGGTAGCGCGTAGGGAGTCATGCTCATATTCTCCGTGCCGCCGGCGGCGATCACTTCCGCTTCACCGAGCATAATTGACTGCGCGGCGAGTGTGACCGACTTCAGCCCTGATCCACAGAGCTTGTTTATCGCGTAGGCTGGGGTCGTGTGCGGGCATCCGGCGTTTATCGCTATCTGGCGCGCTACGTTCTGCCCGAGCCCGGCGCTGAGAATGTTTCCAACGATAACCTCGTCGAGCCTGTCGGGTTCGATTCCGGCACGCTCGAGAGTCCCCTTGAGCGCTACCGTTCCGAGGTGGGTCGCTGAAACACCGGCAAAAGCCCCACCGAAATCGCCGACCGGCGTTCGCCCTGCCGCTATAATTGCTACATCACGCATATTTTTTTCTCCTCACGTTCGCGTTTGCCCGTCTTCCACCTATTCCGCGATGTCACCGCCGTCGGGGTCTTTGTGACCCGCCGGGCGTCACTCGGTGGCGGGCTGGTTCTCCCGGCTTACAGGTAGCCGAGCTCCTTTGCCTGCGCTGTCAGCTCATCGCGGAAGTTCGGATGAGCTACGCTAATGAGTTCCTGAGTGCGTTCGGCCACCGTGCGACCGCGCAGTCGCGCGATTCCGTACTCAGTGACGATGTGGTCTATGTTGCTCCGGTGAAGCGTTACCGCAGTGCCCTCCGGCAGGGTGGGAACAATGGTACTTACCGTGCCGTTCTTCGCTGTGGAGTGGCAGGCGATAATATTCTTCCCGAGCCCGTCATACGCTTCCTTCGCACCGACCGCGGTGTCCGTCTGGCCCCCGGTTCCCGAGTGCTGCTTCGTGCCGATCGATTCGCTTGCCACCTGACCGGTGAAGTCGACCATGAGGCAGGTGTTAATGCTGACCATTTTACTGTTGCGCCGTATAACCGCCGGGTCGTTTACCCAGAAGCCACGCTCGAAATCGACCGCCATATTGTCGTGCAGCCAGTCGTACATTTCCCTGCTGCCCATGGCGAACGTGCAGATGAACTTATCTTTGTAGAGCGTCTTTTTTCTATTGGTGATGACACCCTTCTCATAGAGATGCATCATGCTGTCGACAAACATTTCGGTGTGAACGCCGAGGTCTTTTTTGCCTTCGAGCGCGCTTGCCACCGCGTTCGGAATGTTGCCGATACCGAGCTGAATGGTTGCCCCATCGTCGACGAGCTGTGCGATATTGCGGCCGATTGCGCGGTCGGTTTCGGTGAGTTCCGGCTGAGGCAGGGTCGGAGGCTCCTGATGGTTTTCGACGAAGTAGTCGACGTCGTTCACGTGCACGTGGGTGTCGCCTAAGGTGCGCGGAAGGTTTTCGTTTACCTCGAGAACCACGAGTTCTGCCGCCTCGAGGACATCTTTCTCGTAGGTAATGCCGAGCGAGAGCGACACAAATCCCGAAGAGTCCGGCGGTGTGCATGTCCCGAAAAAGACTCGCGGCGTCCGGTATTGAAGCCGGTCGGCCGACGCGCGGTGGAGCATGTTCGGTACGTAGGTGACCGTTCCGATGCCGTCCTTGATCGCCTTTCGAGAGCCGGGAGCGTGAAACCAGCTGCACAGGGTAAATCGACCTTTCATTTCGGGCTTCATGTAGAAGTCATAGGGCTTAAGCGTGAGTACGCTGAACACGTTCACGTTTTCAACTTCGTCGGCCACAATGTGAAACCGCTCCATGCAGCCCTGCGGTTCAGAAGCGCACTGCGCGACGATTACATCCGAGTTGGACGCAATGGTCCTGCGCACCGCTTCATCGACTCCGACTATCTTGTTCCTGTATGCTTGCAGGTGGCGGCTGTCGCCTCCGTTTCGTGCCATACCTGTTCCTCCTTTGGTACCTGCTTAATAGATGAACGCGTTCGAACTGACCGCGAGTCCGGCGCCCGACGCAACAAAGACCACGCGCTCGCCACGCGAGACCTTTTCCTGCTCCACCGCATCGGCGAAGGCCATGGGGACACACGCGCTTCCGGTATACCCGTAGCGGTCCATAATGGTGTGACTCTTTTCCATCGGGATCCCGAGGATGTCGTTTACCCGTTCGATAACCGACCGGTTTATCTGGGTGTAGATGATCTGGTCTATGTCGCCGACCGCGAACCCGGCTTTCGCTATGGTTTTCTCTACCACGCCCGGCCATAGTCTTACGTTCCGGTCCCCTGGAAGGCTCTGGAGCAGTTGCAGGCCGTATTCCCCCTCGTCAAGCCGCTTGTGCGTGACCGGGTGGCGGGTGCCTCCGGTGTATACACCCACATAGTTCCACTGCGTCCCGTCGGTTAGCCGGCTGCCGGCTATATAGCCGGGCTGGTCACTTTTGCTGAGAACGAAGGCGCCGGCGCCGTCGGCGAAAATCGACAGCCCGAACGCATCTCCGTCCCTCGCGTACGCGGGCATGTTATAAACACCGGTCACCACCGCGTGCCGGACATCCGGATCGCTTGCCACGATGCGCGCGGCAGTATCGAAGGCACTCGCAAAGCCCGCGCAGCTCGCGTTGACATCGAAGCTACCTACGTCCCGCTGACCACCCTGAAGCCGGCCCTGGAGCACAACCGCCGTCGGGGGGGCTTATGTACTCGGGCGTGTCGGTCGCGACAATAAACAGATCGATGTCTGCGGGATTCAATTCGGCGTTCTCGATCGCTTTCTTTGCAGCCGCTTCGGCGAAGTCGGCGGTTGTCTCGTCTATTCCCCGAAGCCTCGCGATATGCCGGGATTCGATTCCGATCTTCTCGCGGTACTTCTGAGCGTCGAACTCGATCTCCGCGATTCGCATGAGTTCGTCGTTGGAGATCGCTTCGCCCGGTGCGTACAACGCTGTAGCCGCAACTCGCGCATAACTCATAGCTTTACCCCTCCATTCTTTCCGCTGGGCCGATGCCGTTGCTCAGGTGCTGACCCAGCTCGGCGATCAGACTTTTGGCTCGGTCTATGGAGCCGTCGTACAGCAGCTCGAGTCCCAGAAAGTGCGAAAGTCCCATCAGAAAGTTGCTCGTTGTCCGGTGATCGAGTGGACGCATGTCGGCGACTCTCTTGTTATAGCCGCGCTCGAACCCGTCGTAGTATTCGCGCACTCGCGATGGAACGACGAACTCACCCTCGCGCACGATGTTGTAGCAGCTCGGGTCCACCGAGGTGATATAAAACGAAAAAAGCAGCATTCCCTGAAGCTCCTGCTCGAGCCGCGGCAGCGACGTATCGAGATTCCGTGATATGAACGAGCGGATTTCGTGGCTCACCAGATTGATTACCTCGCCGTAAAACATCTCTTTACTCTCGAAGTAGTTGTAAAATGTTCCTACCGCAACGCCCGCCTCGCGCGTAATTTCGTGAATATTCACTGCGTGGTACCCGTGCCTGCCAAAGAGCGCTTTGCCCGCCTCGAGTTGCCGCTGTTCCACACTCTTCTCGAGCCGCACTGGTGGCAGCTGGATTTCGATATCGGCGACGCGGTCGATCGAGTCCACCGACGTGGTGAACACGCCGGCGCGGATGATCTCCACCACCGAATCGATAACGACGGGAACATCGTTGAACGCCGCCCTGAAGGCGAGAAATCTCGTGCCGGCGAGCAGGAATATGCTTTCGCTCGGGCTTATCGTTCGATCGAAAATCCGCTCGAGACTGTCTGCGAACAACCGTGAAATGCGTCGCTCGTACTCGTAGAAGCGGTATTGCCCCTCCCGGGAAATGGAGACGAGGCCGCGATATTCACGGTGAACATCGAGGATCGTCTCGGCGAACGAGCGCACTCCGGCGAGTCCGGTGTGTCCGGCAATAGCCGTTAGCCGCGTGCTCAAAAGCTCGAGGTATCGCTCGATGATTTCCCGGAATACCGCCTCCTTGTCCCGGAAGTAGCGGTAGAAGATCCCGTTCGACAGACCTGCCGTGCGGCAAATATCCGCAACGCTCACCTCGCTGTACCATTTCTGCGAAAAGAGCGTAAGCGACGTCCCAAGGAGCCGCTCGCGAGTCGTCTTCGATGCACCGTCGGTGGTGAGAGGTGATTCATTACTGATCGTCACAGGGGCATTATACGGGCCAAATTTCTAATTTCGCAAGCATAAACCGCTCCTTTTAAGCGAAGAGTCAGGCCGAAGGCTCGCGCGAAACCCGGTGTTTCAAGGGGAAGACCGGCAACTTTCCCCATAAAGCTCAATTGTTTTCATTGACGGCTGCGAAAGGCGGGCCTAAAATCCAGTACGGACAGTGTGAGAAGTGATTCACATTGGATGATACCTGTATAGCAGCGAGGAGTTCGGATCGTGCAGAACGAGCCGGTTGGAATCAAAGGAATAGGAACATACATCCCGGAGAAGGTCATGACCTCGGCCGAGCTCGCCGAGGCGACCGGCGTTCCCGAGGATGTAATCCGGGAGAAGTTCGGAATTCTTCAGAAACCTGTCCCCGGCGAAGGCGATACGACGAGCGTTATGGGTCGGATCGCCGCCGAACGGGCGATAGAACAGGCGGGGATTTCCCCGGCCGATATAGATCTGATTATCTGGGACGGGGCCCAGCACAAGGACTACCCGTGCTGGCTTGCCGGGTTGCACATTGCCCATGAAATCGGGGCGCATAACGCGTGGAGCTTCGACATGGAAGCGATGTGCGGGTCCATGATGGCCGCCTTCGACGTAGCGAAGGCGCTCATGCTCTCGAGGCCGAAGACGAAAACGGTGCTCGTCGTAAGCGGCTACAGGAACGCGGATCTAATCGATCTGTCGGTACCCGAGACCCGATTCATGATGGACCTCGGCGCCGGCGGCGCAGCCGCCGTTCTCAGGCGTGGATTCGCTGAAAACGTAATCCTCAGTTCCGCCTTTCGCGGCGACGGGTCGTTCAGCGAGGACTGCGTGGTACCGGTCATGGGCGCCGCCAAGTGGCCGCCCGACCCGGACGACGCGTACGCTGCGCATTTTGTCGTGCGCGACAGCGATGAGTTCAAACGCAAGCTCGGCGAGCGAACGCTTCCGAACTTTTTCGGCGTTGTGCGCGAAAGCCTCGCCGACAGCGGTATGTCGCAAGAGGATATCGACTATCTCGCTATTCTGCACTTTAAGAGGTCGGCGCACGAGGCGGTGCTGCAGGAACTGAATGTTGGCGAAGACCAGACTACCTATCTCAACGAATACGGGCACCTCGGACAGAACGATCAACTGCTGTCCATAGAGCTGGGATTGCGCGACGGGAAAATTGGCCCCGGGTCGAACATTGTCATGGTCGGCGCCGGGCTTGGATTTGTCTGGGCATCCACGGTGGTGAAGTGGGGCCCATGGAAGGGGGAATAAGCGATTATGAGAGTCGACGGGAAAGTATGTGTGGTAACCGGCGGTGCGCGCGGTATCGGCCGAACGATAGCCGAGCACTTGCGCTCCGGCGGTGCGGAAATTGTCTACGCGCTTGACCGCGAGACAAGCGGCTTCTCCGACTTGCCCGAGGGTATCGAGGGAGTCGAGCTCGATGTTACCCAGCCCTCCGAGATCGCGGCGTTTGTTGAGAAGGTCGTTTCGCAGAAGGGCCGCATCGACGTGCTCGTAAATAACGCCGGTATCACGCGCGACGGACTGGTGCACAAGATGAGCGACGAGGACTGGGACGCGGTCATAGGCGTGAATATGAAAGGCGTATTCAACATGGCCCGCGCGGTTGGCCCCAAGATGATGGAGTACGGGTCGGGAAGCATTATCAATATCTCGAGCGTGGTCGGGATCGACGGAAACGTCGGACAGACTAACTATTCGGCGACGAAAGCAGGCGTTATCGCCATGGCAAAGACCTGGGCCAAAGAGTTCTCACGCAAGGGCGCGGCGGTGCGCGTAAACGCGGTGGCACCCGGTTTCATTAATACGGAAATGATTCAGTCGGTACCGCAGAAAGTCATCGATGGCATAACCGGCAAGACACCGCTCGGCCGCCTCGGCGAGCCGGCCGAGATTGCCAATACCGTGCAGTTTCTTGCAAGCGACGCATCGAGCTTTATTACCGGGCAGGCAATCAGGGTCGACGGGGGACTGGTTGTGTAGCGCCGGGAAGCCCGCGAGATCCGGCTATTGGAAAAGGAAATCGGACGGAGGCATAGATTGCCGACGACGGAAATTGGAGGGAGAGTGTATGAGAAAGACATGTATTTTGCTTATGACGGCGGTGCTCGTCGTGGCTTTCGCCGCGCCGGCGTTCGCCGAAGGGCAGCAGGAGGCGGTGCCCGGCGTTAGCGACGATGAGATTCTTATCGGAAGCACGCAGGCGCTTTCCGGGCCGGTTGCGTCGATAGGAACGCCGCTCGCCGAAGGCATGCAGGCGTACTTTGCGCGGGTGAATGAGGAGGGTGGTATACACGGCCGCGAAGTGAACCTCGAGGTCGCCGACGATCAGTTCGACCCGTCGTCCACGACAACGTTGACTCGCCGGCTTGTGGAGCGTGACGGCGTATTCGCCATTGTCGGAAGCCTCGGTTCGCCGAACGTGCTCGCGGTAATGGATTATCTCAACGACAACGGCGTGCCGTTTGTCTATCAGGGTGGCGGGGCTACCGAGCTAGCCGTTCCGCCGAAAGAATACGTATTTCCGTTTCAGCCCAACTACCTTCTCGAAGGCAACCTCATGGTTCAGTATATGGTGGAAGAACTCGGCTACGAGCGGCTCGGGGTTATCTACCGCGATGCCGACGACGGACAGAACGCCTACGATTCCATGCAGGAGACCGTGGAGCTCTACGATAACGCCGAAATCGTCGAAGCGGTCTCGGTAGAAGCCGACGCTACCGACTTCTCCTCGGCGATCGGACGCATGGATAGCGCCGACGTCGACGGGATCATGACGGTCGTGTTCTCACCGCAGACGCAGCAGCTTCTCGAGCAGGCCGACGAGTTTGGTCTCGACGAAACGATTCTTCTCAGTTACGCGAACGCGGACCAGACCATTATTGACGGCGTGGGTGCGGATATTATGGATAACGTCCAGACAACCGCGTGGGTGCTCGCCGACTTTGAAGATCCTGACTTCGAGCCCTGGCAGTGGTACGCCGACTATGTTGACGAGGAAGGTGCAGTCCCGAATGCCTACGGCGTCGCCGGCATGGTCGCAGCCGAGATCTTTACCGCGGCCGCCGAGCGGGCGGGAAGCGATCTGACTCGCGATGGACTCGTCGAAGCCCCCG
>JBKGYS010000107.1:0-9276 GCA_046545955.1 Spirochaetales bacterium
AGTGCATCATTGTAGGTGTAGCAGGGAATCGAGAGCTCGTTCGCTCGCAGAAGTTCCGGGTGCGTTTTCGCATCGTAGGCAGCCGAGTAGTACAACACATCTGTCCCGGCGCGGACGTTGTCCGCATCGAACCCTTCGATTACCTCTATTCCCAAGTCTGCAAGAATTTCATCCGTATAGAAACGTTCGTCCGTGTCGGTGCCCCGTACACGCGCTCCCCGGGCGGTCAGAATCTGAGCAAGAGCGACCATGCCGCTTCCCTTAATCCCGGTCATATGTACCGTCGTGCCCGCGAGCGCTTCCTCGCTCATGTCCCCATTCACGTTATTCCATCCGACAAAAGCATCCACCAATAGACTGCCTGTCCCCCCCTCAGTTTGCCGCTACCAGGCGTGTAAGCCTTTCGACATCGAGCATGAGAGCGAGATCGCCGTCGCCGAGAATAACCGCACCGGACACGCCCGGCACGTCTTCGTACATTTTGCCAAGGCTCTTTACGACGCTTTGAAAGGTATCGAGTACTTCATCTACCACGAGCCCGAGAATACGCTCGTCGTTCGATACAACAAGCAACTGACGGCGATCATTGGTGGCCGGCGACGACTCGCTTTCATCCACGGATGAGTCGCCTGTCGAGAGCCCAAAGTGGTCTTCGAGATGTACGAACGGAATCAGCCGACCTCTGTACTCGATCAGATTCTGATTGCTCCCGGCGCTGGTAACCGCCGAGTAATCGAAACATTCGAGCACATTCGAAATATTTACGAGATAATGCTGCCCGGTGGTTCGAACAAGAAGGCCTTCAACAATAGCGAGCGTGAGCGGGATACGAAGATACACAGTTGTTCCGGCGCCCTGCTCGGTCTGCAGACGAATCGACCCGCCGAGGCTTTCGATGTTGGACCGGACAACGTCCATTCCGACTCCTCTGCCGCTGACGTCTGTGGCCTTCTCTGCGGTCGAAAAGCCGGGTGCAAAGATCAGGTCATGGATTTCGTCAAGGCTCATCGATTCGCCGTCGTGTACGATTCCTCGCTCGATCGCCTTCCGCAGGACCGTATCCGTATCGATACCAGCACCGTCATCGGCAACGCTGATGGCAACCGAAGCCCCGGAATACGAGGCGGTTATGCGCAGCGTCCCCTGCCTCGGTTTGCCTGCCGCCTCCCGCGCTTCGGGGGTCTCCATCCCGTGATCGAGGCTGTTACGGATGATATGCAACATCGGGTCTTTAAGCCGGTCGATCACGTTTTTATCGAGCTCGGTGTCTGTTCCTTCAAGCTCGAGCTGTACCTCTTTTCCGAGCTCGCGCGAGAGGTCACGAATAAGTCGCCGGAAGGTCGAGAACAACGTGGCAACCGGGACCATGTGCAGATCCATTGCCAGGTCCCGAACATCGCGAATAAGCGTTTCCAATCGCTCGGTTACGCCTCGAAGCGCCGGGTTTTCCTCCTCCGACGCAATATTCGCCAGACTCGCGTGAGCTGAAACGAATTCTCCCACCAGGTTCACGAGCGTGTCGAGTTTCTCGGTACTTACCTTAATGTTGTTGGATTGAGACTCACTTTCGGTCCTCGTGCGGGTTTCTCTGCGTTGCCTGACGTATTGCTGCTCCTGCAGCGCGGCCTGCACCTGTTCTTCGCTGAGATAGCCGCGTTCCACGAGAATATCGCCGATATAGCCCCGCTCGGCAACAGCGCGTTCCACGTCGTCCGGCTGTAAGTCACCCCGCGCGACCAGGATCTCCCCGAGTCGCTTATAGTCGAGATCCGTATCATCGATCGAACCGCTGTCGATCTGCTCTATGACAATTTCGGCGCTGTCTTCTACGAAAATGAATACATCTCGGACCGCGTTTTCGCCGGCGTTGGTAGTAAGAAGGATATCCCACCGCAGGTAGCAGGCCTCGGGATCGAGGGAGTCCAACTGTGGAACCGCATCGGTATATCCGATAATGAGAGCTTCTCCGAGCTCTTTCAGTTCTTTGAGAATGATAAGCGGATTCGACCCTTCGCGGAACAGATCGATCTCAGGCGCAAATCGGACCCGGAACGTAGTCTCCACAGCATTCTCTTCTCCTGCGCCTTCCGCCTCGCCGGAGCTCGCCGTACCAGCGATATCCCGGGATTTCCCGGTTGTATCCTGCACCGAGGGATATTCGGCTCGAATATCGGCGAGTATCTCTTCGCCGCGCGCAAGAAGTTCTTCATCCGGTTCCGGCTGTCGAACAAGTTCCGCCACCTGGTCTTTGGCGGCGAGCCCGATTTCGACCAGGCGCTGCGACATGGGCGCCTTACCGTCGCGTACGAGGGCGAAGGCCGTCTCGACGGTGTGCGTAAAGGATACCAAGGGGTCGAGGCCGAACATGTTTCCCGAACCTTTGATTGTATGAAGACTCCGAAACGCTTCATCGATGAGCGCACTGTTGTCGGGGTCATCCTCGAGCTGCATGAGCGCGGACTCGAGCTGCGTGAGGAGGTCGGCCGCTTCATCGCGAAAGGTGTCGAGAGGGTCCGAAGAGGTCATGAGTCGGCGAGTCCTTTCGCTTTCAGCCCGGCGTATTCGCAGATCAGACGATAGCGTTCGGCATTCCGATAGCGCAACGTGACGTTGTGCTGTCGGGCCGTTTTCACCGAGGAAATGAGGACCTGGGCGCCGGCCAGATCGATGCTGGTGCAATCCGCGAGATCTACGGCGATCGTATCGTAGGAGTTGATGGCGTCGTTGAGGGTCCGAGCGCATTCTCCCGCCGTTTCAAAGGTCAACGGTCCTTCGACCGACACTTGGTGTTCCTGCATAAACCTGCGGTTAAAACTCCACGCTGTCGGCGATCTTTCGAATCGCCTTGACAAGTTGATCCTGTTCAAACGGCTTGGTAAGCCAGCCTGTTGCTCCCGCCGCCTTGCCTTCCTGCTTTTTATCCTGCTCACTCTCGGTCGTGACCATGAGTATCGGTACGGACTTATTCACCGTTCCCCCACGAATAGCCTTTATGAATTCGACACCGGTCATATTCGGCATGTTGTAGTCGGTCACAACGGCCTTCACGTCCGCGCTCAACACAGACAGGCCCTCTTCACCGTCGGAAGCTTCAACGACTTCGTATCCGGCCTGTTTGAGAATGAGCTTTTCCATTTGCCTCATGGACACCGAGTCGTCCACGACAAGGATTTTATCTGCCACGCTTATACTCCTTTCAACCAACGCATGCAGCGCTTTAACGTTACAGGGACAACGGAATTGTTACCGCGAACCGGACGTATGTTGCAGGATTCGACCCGGTATAGTCGACCCCGTTACCCGTTGTGATCCAGCCATTCATTCGACGCATGAGTTTCCGGGAAACGTACAGCCCGGTGCCGTCGCCCCACTCCTCCTCATCGAGTTCACGGGGAAAGCTATCAATCGTATAAAACAGGTCGAAGACGAGCTCGGAGAAGTCATACGGGATTCCGATTACCGGCTGCCCGTCGGGCCCCGTTTGTTTTGTCTCGATTGGTTTATTGCGGACAACCAGTCGAAGCACCGACCGCCCGTTTTCCTCCCCCGGCTCCACGAATGCCATAATCCGGCTTCCGGTAGGGGAAAACTTGACGGCGTTGCAAAGAAGCTCGTGAACGATCTTTTCGATATAACCGACATCCACGGTAATGGTTCCGGACGCGTATTCGTTCGATTTGAGCACCACCTTCTCGCGGTCGTATTTTTCAGCGAGTGCTCCGAGCCGTTTTTCCATGAATCCCTCTATGGAACTCGAAAACTCGGCTGCCTTTATTTCGCGCATAGTGAGCTCGAGACTGTCGAGCTGCACAATGAAGTTGATATAATCGAAAATCTCTTTCTGACTCTCGGCGGAAGTCAGTATCATGTCCACGAGATCCTTGCTTATCTTGAAATGCTCTTCATCGAGCTTTTCAAGCGTATTACGCAGCATCTCGATCCAGAGATATCCTCCCGACTGATTAATTGTGCGGGACAGAAGCTGAATCATCTGCTCGGTCTGGTGAATATCCTTCGAAGCGTATAACGTACGCCAATTCACGAGTTTTCGGTTCTCGAGGTCAAGCAGCGCCTTTTCCTGCTCTGCCCGTTCTATCGCCCGCTCCTGTTCCTTTTCACGTAGCACCTTCTCGATGCGGAACAGCACTTCTTCAGCGACGATGGGTTTCGTGATATGGTCATCGGCGCCGGATTTCACGAGATCGATGGCGATCTGAATGTCGGTGTTCGCCGTGAGAAACACGAACGCAACCTGGTCGTCTTCCTGCCGGATCGTTTTGAGTAACTCGTCGCCGTTCATCTTCGGCATAAAGAAATCCGACAAGACCAGGTCAAACTGTGTAGCGCGAAAAGCATCTATCGCGCTTTGCGTGTCGGTATACGAGTTCACTTCGTATCCCGCCTTGATGAGGACGCCTTCGATAAGTCGTAAACTGGTCGGATCGTCATCGATCGCGAGAATCGCGGGATTATCCTGCATTACGCGTTCAATGTAGTACACGCGGGGCAATTCGCAAAGCGGTCACCGGTAAGTTGCCCAGGACCTTGCAATGCACACAGCTGCCGTGGCGGCGGTTTCGGTGCGCAGGATCCCTCCCGGTATTCCGAGTTGCTCGAATCCTGCCTCGTCGAGCAGGCGTATTTCGCGCTCGGTGAACCCACGCTCGGGACCTATTGCAAGCAGAACGCGGCGGATTCCCGCGAGCACCGTAGTCTCCGAGGCTGCCGGGGCACCGCGTTCGAGCCGCACGTGAAACACCGACCCCGTCGCCTGCGACTCGTATATCGAACGCAGGGAGGCAAGCGCGTCGCCTATGCTCGTACAACGAGAAACCTCGGGCAATTGAGTATGCCCGCCCTGTGACGCGCCCTCGATACAAAGCTGCCGTATTCTCCCCGGATCCCACATATTCGAGCGAACGTACGAGGCTTCGCTGAGTTCCGCTGTGGCTACTACAACTCGGGACACTCCCATACTGGCAAGATCGCGCAGAAGACGCTTGAGCTGGATTGGGCGAACCGAACCGACGAGAAGGTCGACATACGGAAGCGGCGGCTGCGGTCTCATCGTCTCGTCGGGGTTGAACTGTAGAACGAGCGGAGAGTCTCGGCCCGGGCCCGTGTCGCGGCGTATCACGGCGGTTCCCGGCAACCCGTCGACCACACCGGCTCGCAGCGACGCGCCTCGCCCGAGACGCAGGACATCGCGAATATGCTTGGTACGGCTATCAGCCGGCGCAAGGCGGACTTCGCCGCTTTCATCCATTTCGTCGGAAGAAAAAAGTACGATGTTCACGCTCTGTTGTGAGTAAAGTACTCGGCAGTTTCCTCCAGTGGCAGTCGCTCGGTACCGAGGAGACTGTGAAGGAGAAAACCGTCTATGACGCTGAGAATGATCCAACTCAGCGTACGGTAATCATCACGGTTCGGGAGGAGCCGCTCGAGTCCCTGCTCAATAATCGATCGCCAGCGCTTATACTCCTGCCCGAAGCGCTTGCGAAGATGCGGGTTATTCGTCAACGCTTCCTGAATGAGATAGACGTGAATCTGTCCCCTCGCTTCGGCGGCGGTTATCGTCTCAAATACGAGTTTGAGAATCTTAGCCGGAGGCACGTCGGTAGAGGCGTCCTCTACCCAGCGGAATATCTTCTGCGACATATGTTCCATATGACGCTCGGTAATATCGAAGATAAGATCGGCCTTGGTAGGATAATAGTAAAAGAGCGTTCCTTTACTTATATCGGCGGCCCGGGCTATGTCGGCGAGCGATGTACTCGCGATTCCTCGCTCGATAATCAGTTTCGCAGCGGTCTGTATAATGCGCTCACGATTATCTCGCGTGGTCTTTCGTTCGTCCTCTTTCATGGTTACTCCGGCAGTTCACCGCACCATCAGAACGGCAACCGGTCGACCGCCCGACCTTTTTACCCGACTATATTCGTCCGACAGACCACTGTCAATCTAATCGGTTGTCGACCGAGAGCCGGGCGAACGCCAACGCCACCTTCGAAAGTCATCTCGAGGATGTAGTCGGCGCCTCGGCCGGCCCTTGACTTGTCAGTAACCGTCGAGCGTGACTACGGTAGAGACCGTCATGGAAGAACCTGCGCGTGTGCATAATGGTGCATGCCCCTACCTGCCGGATCGCGAATGGGTAGCCGATGTTGTGCATGCTTCTCAGTTCGGCGCCGAGGAATACGAAAAGCTACTCGAGCAGGGGGTGAGACGAAGCGGACGGTATCTCTACCGCAATGCCTGCCCGGGCTGCGATGAGTGCATACCCTTGCGCGTTTCGACAGAGCGCTTTTCGCCACGAAGAACGCAGCGACGCGTTCTGCGAAAAAACGCAGATATTTCGGTTAAGGCCGGGCCGGTAACCGAAGATCCCGCGGTAGTGTCCCTGTACCGCCGCCATCACATAGAGTGGCATGGACATTCCCAAGGGGGAACGTACGACGAATACAGGGCGTTCCTCGCATCGAGCCCGTATCCGCTGACAATGATGCGCTACGAACTCGGCGAAAAGCTCGTCGGAGTCGGCTGGGTGGACGTACTGCCTGACGGGATCTCGAGCGTGTACTTTGCATTCGACCCGGACTACTCGTCTCGACGGCTCGGCACTTTTTCCATTATGAAGGAAATCGAGTGGGCGCGCGGGCTCGGAAAGTCCTGGCTGTACCTGGGCTTCTGGGTACCCGGCGGCAAGTCGATGGACTACAAAGCGCAGTTTCGCCCGCACGAAATCGCACCCGAACAGCGCTGGCGACCACCCCCACGGGAGTGAGGCAACAGTTCTCGCCCGATAGCACCGGTTCCCGATTTACGTCTTCTCGAGCGCGTGATCGATATCGAAAAGAATATCGTCGATATGCTCGAGCCCGATCGAGAGTCGAACAAACGCCGGATCGAGACCGGCAGCCTTCTGTTCTTCCTCGCTGAGCTGACTGTGGGTGGTACTTCCCGGGTGAATTGCGAGACTCTTCGCATCGCCAACATTGGCAACATGAGAAAAAAGATCAAGGCCGTTAATAAACGACTCGCCGGCTTGTTTTCCACCCTTGATGCCGAACACAACCATTCCTCCCGCGCCGCGGGGAAAGTACGACGAGACCCGTGCGGCAGCCGGATCCCCTTCGAGGCCCGGGTAGCGAACCCATTCGATCTTCGGGTGGTTCGCTAAGTGCCGTGCGACCGCGAGTGCATTCTGAGAGTGGCGTTCCATACGCAATGGGAGCGTCTCGGTTCCCTGAAGAAACATCCACGCGTTGTCCGGCGCGATGGCCGCGCCAAGATTGCGAAGCGGCACAAGGCGCATACGCATTGCAAACGCGACCGGATTCAGGTCACCAAGATCGTGGGCATAGCGCACCCCATGGTAGCTTGGATCCGGGCGATTCATAGTCGTGAACTTCGCGTCGGTCCAGTCGAAGGTACCCGAATCAACTACAATTCCCCCAATGCCGGTACCGTGTCCGCCGATCCATTTCGTCAAGCTGTGGATTACTACGTGCGCG
Source organism: Spirochaetales bacterium (assembly GCA_046545955.1). Taxonomy (GTDB): domain Bacteria; phylum Spirochaetota; class Spirochaetia; order DSM-27196; family SKKC01; genus SLAN01. The sequence continues at coordinate 7,515 of JBKGYS010000107.1, forward strand.
CCGTGTTCGATAGGGCGGAACAAATACGGAGTGGTAAAGGTGCTGTCAACCATAAGCGGCAGATTGTACTTGCGGCTCAGGGTACTCCACTTTTCGAAATCAGGTACCGAAAGTGACGGGTTACCGATACTCTCCACGTACAGCGCACGGGTCCGATCGTTGATCTGCGACTCGACCGCTTCAATGTCGAGCGGATCGGCAAATCTCACAGTTATTCCGTAGTCAGGAAGGATGGTCGAGAACATGGTGTAGGTTCCGCCGTAGAGATGGCTGCTCGAGACCACTTCGTCGCCGGCCACACAGACATTCAGAATAGAGTAGAAAACACCGCTCGTCCCGGAGGCAAGCGCCAGCGCGGCGGCCCCTCCGTCGAGCCGCGCGATTCGCTGCTCGAGTACGTCCTGAGTCGGATTCATAATTCGAGTGTATATGTAACCGAGTTCCTTCAGCGCGAAAAGATTGGCGGCGTGTTCCGTATCACGGAAATTGTACGCTGTCGTTCGACTGATCGGGACGGCCCGGCTCGGGTTCTCGCTATCCCTCGACTGTCCGGCGTGCAGTGCGTCTGTCTCGAACTTATACTCGCTCATCATTGTCTCCCGTGGTCTATTCATTTAGTCGTGCATGCAACGAGTAGCCTCACCCATCCGGTGTCTTAATGTCAATAAAACAACGTTAATTACTTCGATTTGGAAAGCATCACTCGTCGATGATGGTGAACTCCACACGCCTGTTTCGCCGACGCCCGGTCTCCGTCCGATTATCTGCTACCGGATCATCGGCACCAACTCCCCGATAGAGAATCGGGTTCGAATCCGATATTAAGGTGATCTCGATCATCGAGGATCCCGACGAACTCAGGAGGATTCTCCGGCATCCAGGATGCAGGGCCGAGCAGCAGCCGAAGGCTGCCACCAGGCTGGTCAAGATGGGGCGGTCCCCACCGCGATTCGATCCCGATCGCCTCAGCTGACAGCTTTCTCGGCCTCACTCCTCGGGATCCGTGTGTCCGTCTCCCACCACAATCGTTTCCGCAACAGCCCTGATCTGTCCGTTTCATGCGTTTGCGTAGTCGAGTAGCCGGCAAGGACGCCGCCGGCGCACCGCGAACCGCGATTCTCGTCGTGATTTCGTCGAATCTTCCGCTTACCGGCCGTTTTGCGGTTGCGCTCGCGGATAGCTTTTCCTAATATTCGGCCGTTTTGCGGTTGTGCTCGAGGATAGCTTTTCCTACTATTTGATATATTGAAACATGCAACCGGAACGATTGCCGCCGGGCAAGAAGGTCATATACGCCGTGGGCCAGTTTGGGTGGTCACTGGCCTCCTTTGGCGTCTCCAATCTCGTGAACTACTTCTATGCAGCTCCTGGTACCGAGGAGTCGCTGGTATTCCCGCCCTTCATTTACTATGGAGCCGTTCTGGGAGTATTCACGATCGTTGGGCTCTTGAACTCGGTGTTCCGTATCTTTGATGGCATTACCGATCCGATCCTTGCCAACGCCTCCGATCGCGCGCACGCGAAGATCGGCAAGCGCAAGATCTTTATGGCAATCGCCGGGCTACCCTTCGCCATCCTCTCGGTGCTCGTCTTCGTGCCGCCGGTGGCTTCGGTGAGTAACTGGAATGCCCTCTGGCTCGCCGGGATGCTCGCGCTCTTCTATCTGGCGATGACTGCGTACGTGGTGCCCTATACCGCGCTCATCAGCGAGTACGGGCACGACAGTCGCGAACGGCTCAACATTAGCACGATGGTCTCGATC
>JBKGYS010000108.1:0-9197 GCA_046545955.1 Spirochaetales bacterium
TATGGTGCGCACGAACGCGCTTCCGACCACCGCCGCCTCGCAGTGCGGAGCGACGAGCGAGACCTGATCGGGGCGTCGAATGCCGAAGCCGGCGAAAATGCGCGCTCCCTGTGCGCGAATACGGTCGAGAAACGCGATCGTCTCGGGAAGCAGTTCCGTATCGCTTCCGGTGGTTCCGGTGCGCAGGGCCACGTAAACATACTCCGGATTCGTTTCGAGCGCGAGGCGAACACGGGCCTCCGAGGAGGTCGTCACGAGCACGGGTACGGCGGCAATTCCTTCGCGACGACAGGCATCGTAAAGGCCGGCATCGTAGTCGGGCGGAAGGTCGGGCACGATAAGCCCGGTCACACCGTGCGCGACCGCCCGCCGCACGAACGCCTCCACGCCGGGGGTTACGACGAGGCTTGCGTAGCACATAAGGAACACCGGGACGCTCGTAAACGAGCGAACCTCGTCGACGAAGGCAAATCCGTCCTCGACGGTGAAACCGTGTTCGAGGGCGGTGGAACACGCGTCCTGTATGGTCGGTCCGTCGGCGGTCGGATCGCTGAACGGAAACTGAATCTCGAGGTAGCTCACGCCGGCATCGCACAGGGCACGCACCGCCTCGAGGCTTGCCGCACGGTCGGGGTAGAACGGCACCACGTGCGCCATCACACGGGCAGCGCCCGAAGCCCCCGTGCCGGACTCTTCGCCGTGGGTACCCGCGCCGGGGGCGATAGAGCCGGTACGGTCGCCGGCGGGGCGGCTGCCGGCGCCGGCCTCGTCGCCGGCCATCGATCTGTTCGTTTCAGGGAAATTACTCACAGGCTGTCCGCCTCCCGCTGGAGAAAGTTTTTCCATACTTCCGGTTGCAGCTCGCGCGCGGATATGAACAGGTCCTTGTCCCCGCGTCCGCTCATATTAATGACCACCGAATGGCCGGGCCCGAGCTCACGAGCCCGCTCGAGGGCCACAGTGCCGGCGTGAGCGGATTCGAGCGCAAAGATGACCCCCTCACTTCGTGCAAAGTGCTTAAGCCCCTCGAGCGCCTGTGCGTCGCCGGCACGGCGAAAGGTAATGCGCCCGCTGCTTCCGAGATGCGCAAGCTGCGGGCCGATACCGGGGTAGTCGAGGCCGGCGGACACCGAATGCGTCTCGGCGACCTGGCCGTCGTCATTGAGGAGGAAAAGGCTCTTGTATCCCTGCACGATCCCTTCGCGTCCGAGCCCGCCCATCCGCGCGGCATGATCGCCGGTATCATCGCTTCGACCGCCCGCCTCGACGCCGATGAGCTCGGGCGCGTCATCTTCGAGGTACGGAGAGAAGAAGCCGATCGCATTCGACCCGCCCCCGACACAGGTCACCAGTGCATCGGGCGTAACCCCGCGCTCGGCGAGCTGGTCGCGGACTTCGGTTCCGACGACGCCCTGGAACTCGCGGACCATATCCGGAAACGGACTCGGACCAAGCGCGCTTCCGAGCAGATAGTGCGTGTCGGCAAAGCTCGCCGACCAGTCGCGCATGGCCTCGTTTACCGCATCCTTGAGCGTCCTCGCCCCCGATTTCACCGGCATTACCTCGGCGCCGAATAGCTCCATCCAGAACACATTCGGCCGCTGGCGACGAACATCGACCTCGCCCATATACACTCGGCACCTCAGGCCGAGTTTCGCGCAGACCGCCGCAGTGGCGACACCGTGCTGGCCGGCGCCCGTTTCGGCGATAATGCGCGTCTTGCCCATGCGCTTGGCAAGCAGCGCCTGCCCGAGGGCGTTGTTAATCTTGTGCGCCCCGGTGTTGGCAAGACCCTCGAGCTTAATGTAAATATCCGCTCCGCCCACCTCGCGGGTCAGGTTCTGCGCGAACAGAAGCGGAGTCGGCCGGCCCACGTAGTCGCGAAGAAGCCTGTGGTACTCGGCGAGAAATGCCTCGTCGCCCATAGCATCGACAAAGGCCTCTTCGAGCTCGTCGAGCGGGGAGCGAAGGACCTCTGCGACGAATCGCCCGCCAAACTGACCGAAAAAGTCGTTGAACAGCTCACGCATTGTGTATCTCCTTGAAAAATGCTGCGAGTTTCGCGTGGTCCTTCTTTCCTGGTTCGGATTCGAGCCCGGAACTCGCGTCGACGAGCTCGGGTTCGTGCCGGTACAGCGCCGCGGCGATCGTGTCCGGTGCCAGGCCGCCGGCAAGCCACAGCGAGCCGTGATCGGCAACCGCGGCTACCGTCTCCGGCTCGATCATGCACCCGGTACCGCCACGCGATTCACGGCTGAAGGCGTCTACGAGGACTCTCGGACACTTCCAGCGGTCAAGCTCGGCCGCGTCATCGGGACTGCGCAAACGCAGCGCTTTATAGTAGGGAAAGGCAAGGTGGGCGCACTCCTCGGGTTCCTCGTCCCCATGGAACTGCACCGCGTCGATCGCCCCCTCCGCGATAAGCGCTTCGACTGCGGGAGGCAGAACGTGGCCTCCATCGCGCTTCTCGCAGACGACCACCGCCACGCGGAGACAGTCGAGACCCGCACACGCTCGCACCGCCTGCGGGGTTGCCTGTCGCTTCGAATCGGCAAAGACGAAGCCGAGAATATCCGCCCCGAGCCGTACGGCTTCGGCGCCGTCGCGATAGTTGGTAATACCGCAGATTTTCACAAGCGGCAGGCCGGGTTTCATCCGGGCGGCGAGCCGATTCCAGAAATCGCGCGGCTGCCCCTCGCTGCCCGCGGCCATGAACGCCTCGCGGCCGCTTCCCGCCTGCCGCGTCTTCCACGCAAGCCCCGCTCGAATCCGGTCGATGCGCTCGGGCTCGCGCACAACCGCTTCCCCGACAAGCACCGAATCAAAGCCCGCGCTCGATGCAACCGCCGCCTGCTCGGCCTCGAACACGCCGCTTTCGTATACGACACGAGCCTCCCAGTCGATACTCGGGCGCACGCGAAGCGGCGTGAGCGGATCCACCCGGAAGGTCGTAAGATCGCGCGCGTTAATCCCGACAAGCGGAGGAGCAAGGTCTCGCACCGCGTCCACCTCCCATTCGGCGTGCACCTCGACAAGCGCCGCCATACCGAGGCTTATCGCGCGCTCGTGCATTTCAGCGAGCCGATCGGGCGAAAGCAGCGCCGCTATGAGAAGCACCGCGTCGGCGCCGGCGCGGTAGGAAACATCGACATCCTCTACATCGAGAAGGAAGTCCTTGCGAAGAAGCGGAAGGTCGGGGTAGCGCTCCTTTACGGCGGTAAGGTCGGCGAGGCAGCCCCCGAAATGGTCTTCCTCGGTGAGAACGCTCACCGCATCGGCCCCTCGCTCGGCATAGAGGCCCGCTTGCTCGAGCGGGTCGAGCCCTGCGCTTATATCGCCCCTCGAAGGGCTGCGGCGTTTGATCTCGCAGACGATTCCGCCTGTCGGAAGGAACGCAAGCGGCCGGGCGCCTGCTCCCTGCCCACCCGCGGGCACTCGGGTTTCGGGCACCCGTTCACCGTTTTCTCGGTTCCCGCGGGCCTCGGGCGCGCTCGGGCGGGCCTCGGGCGCGCTTTGGCGTGCCTCGGGCGCATTCCCGCCGGCATCGCGAGCATTCGCGTCGGCCTCCGGCGCCCGCCCGCGGGCCTCTGTCGCGCTTTGTCGCGCCTCTGTCGCGCTCGGGCGGGCCTCTGTCGCGCTCGGGCGGGCCTCTGTCGCGCTTGGGCGCGCCTCAGGCACCGGACAGCTCAGCCCGTAACCCTCGCGCGCGATACGATCGCGGCGCTTATCGGCAATACGCGAAAGAATATTCGGAGTCATGATGCGGCCACCCTGAAACTTGCCTCGATAAGATCGTACACGTAATCGCGCACCGTGCCGTCGGACAAACGCCGCCGCACCATATTCACGCCGGCGGAGAAGTTCGGACACACTCCGGCCACCCACAGCGCCGCCCCGGCGTTGAGAACAACCGCATCGTGCATGGCCTCCGGTGCTTCCTCGCGAAGAAGCGCGCGGGCAATCGCCGCGTGCTCGCCCGCCGTCCCCCCGGTTACAAGGTCCTGCGTCGTGTGACCCATAACGCCGAAGTCGCTTGGGTCGATAGTTTCCTCGATGAGCTCGCCGCCGTCCTCAAAGCGCACCACGTGCGTCATCGCCGCCGGGCTTATCTCGTCGAGCCCATCTTCGCCGTGGACGACCATCGCCCGCTCGATTCCGAGCATCTTCGCCGCCTCTGCGACCGGCCGCAGGAACCGCTTGTCGAACACCCCGATGAGTTGATACCGCGCCGCCGACGGATTCGAAAGTGGACCGATAAGATTAAACACCGTTTTTATCCCGAGCTCCCGCCGTGGCGCCGCCGCGTGCTTCATCGCGCTGTGATACTGCGGAGCGAAAAGAAACGCGAAGTTCTGCTCCTCCAGGAGCCGCTCGGCGTGCTTTGGAGTAAGCTCCAGATTCATTCCGAGCGCCCGGTAGAAGTCGGCGCTTCCCGACGTACTCGACACCGCGCGATTGCCGTGTTTTGCCACCGTCGCCCCGCACGCGCTCGCCACGAGCGCGGCAAGGCTTGAAATATTGAACGTACCAAGCCCATCGCCGCCGGTTCCACACGTATCGAGCGTGGCCTTACTGACATTCACCTTGACACGCTTGGCCTGAAGCACCGACGCGCAACCGGCGATCTCGCTCGCGGCGATTCCCTTCGCGTTCATCGCCACGAGAAACCCCGCGATCTGCGAGCCCGTGAGGTATCCTTCGGTTACCTCCTCCATAAACCGCGAAGCCTCCTCGCGGCTCATATCGTTTCCTGCGAGCAGGCTATTCAATTTCTCGCTTACCGGAAAGGCGTCGCGACGATAGTTGAGGAAATTGCCGAGAATCCGGCGGCCTGTCTGCGTACCGATGCTCTCGGGGTGAAACTGTACCCCCTCGACCACGTACTCGCTGTGGCGAAGCCCCATAACCTCCCCGTCCTCGCTCCAGCACGTCGGCTCGAGCACCTCGGGAATATCGTCAGGGTCGGCGACAAGCGAGTGATAGCGCATAAAACTCGACGGCGATGGAATACCGCGAAACAGCCCCTCGCCGTCGTGTTTCATAGGCTCGCTCTTACCGTGAACGATTCGCTTCGCCCCGACAATCGGCGCGCCGTACGCGTAGGCAATCGCCTGGTGCCCGAGACACACGCCGAGAATGGGAATACGCCCGGCGAATCGACGCACCGTCTCCACGCTCACCCCGGCATCCTCCGGACGCCCCGGACCCGGCGAAATGATAATCCGCGACGGCGCCATGCGCTCTATTTCGTCGAGTGAAATCATGTCGTTTCGCACCACCTTCACCGGCTCGTCGCTTATCTCGTGCACGTACTGATAGAGGTTGTGTGTGAACGAGTCGTAGTTGTCGATAAGAAGAATCATGACTGCACCTCCAGGCCCACCGCGCGCATAAGCGCTGAAAGCTTCTCCTGCGTCTCCTCGTATTCACGCTCCGGGGTCGAGTCGTACACGACGCCTCCGCCCGCCTGAAGCACCATGCGGTCTCCCGTTCTAAGCGCAGTCCGGATGGCGATGCAGGTATCGAGATTGCCCCCAGGCTCGATGTAGCCGACAATCCCCGCATAGAAACCCCGCCGGTGCGGCTCGATCGCATCCACCGTCTCGATCGCCTGAATCTTCGGCGCTCCACTCACCGTTCCCGCCGGGAACGTCGCGCGTATCGCGTGAATGCCGTCCTTGCCGGGCGCAAGCGGTCCGCGCGCCTCGCTGACAATGTGCATAACCCGCGAATAACGTTCCACCGTCATAAGCTCCTCGACCCGCACCGATTCGCACACCCGTCCGATATCGTTTCGCGCGAGATCGACGAGCATCATATGCTCGGCGCGCTCCTTACTGTCGGCGAGAAGCTCGCGCTCGAGGTCGGCATCCTCATCCGGAGTATCCCCCCGGCGGCGAGTCCCGGCGATCGGGCGGATAGTCACCTCGCCGCCTCGCACGCGAACGTGCATCTCAGGGCTCGCGCCGAAGAGCTCGTGTTCGCCGTAATTCAGGTAAAACAGGTACGGCGCCGGGTTTGCAGCCCGAAGCCTTCGATACGCCTCGAGCGCGGGAAGCTGCGTCTGCACCTCGAGCCTGCGACTCGGCACCGCCTGCAGCAAATTGCCGTCCACTATTTCCTGGACGATATGCTCGACGCCGGCCCGGTGCTTCGCCCGCGGAAGATGATCCGCGAGAATCTTCGTCGCATACGAGGTCTCGTCGGGACTGAGATAGTTGAAGTCCATATCGTCGAGTTTCGAAACCGTCTCGTTCACCGCCGCTTCAACATCGATCTCGCGCTCGGCGTAGTTGAGCCCCACCACGTGAAGCGTATCCGTATAGTGGTCGCAGATAATAAACACGTGCCCGAGGATAAAGGACGCCAACGGAAGGCCGAGCGGATCATCCCGTTCGGCAAGCCGGATCGTGTCGCACTTCGCGCAAAACTCGTAGCCCAAAAAACCGACCCCGCCCGCCGGAAACGGAAACTCGTAGCCGGACGCATCGTGCTGGTCGGCAAAATAGCGGAGCACATCGAGAATATCCGACGCCTTGCTGCGAACCCGGTAGCGCTCGCCGTCCTTCGTCATATACACGCCGGCCTCGCGCTGTTCCACCCGGAACGCCTCGCGCACCATCAAAAGCGAGTAGCGCGCGCGCCCCTTATCGAACGACGCCGACTCGAGAAGCGCCACCGCGTCGAGTTTCTTCGCCAGCGTAAACGGCGTAAACCGCTCTCCCGGTACCTTTTTTACGATCGTATCGCCGCGTTTCATATTCCTTATCTCCAAGGCCAATAGTTTTTCCCAGGATGAAGTGCCGCAAACAAAAAAAGCCGCGCGCAAAAGAATCCCCTGCTCATTCAGGCAGGCGGAGCACTTCAGCGGGCGGCCCTGTTTAAAGTCTTTACACCGTAACTGGTTAATCCGGCTCACGCCGGATCAGGCCATACACGCAAGACCCCGAGTAATTCCGGGTCCGCTCACAGCCGTAAGACCGCCCTATGTGAGCGGCCACCAGCTACCGATAGTGTCGGTTACCATATAGATTCTTGTCACGCTTGGAAAAATACGATGGAACGCTCAGCGTGTCAACGCGGAGGCCCACGACGCCAAGGTCTTGATTGAAAGCTCGCCAAAACGTTCGACGTGGCGCACATTCTTTGCCACAAGCTTGGGTGGGGGGGCGGCGAAGCCGCGGTTACCACGATTATCCGACTGAAACACAGCGCGGGTCGTGCTGAATCGATCAGTGTTCTCGCATGGCAACGCCGCGTGCGTTCTCTGAAAGAGCGCCCCGGATGGTCCGAGCGGACCACCCGGGAAAAGCGAGAATGAACGCAACACGGCAAAAGCCTGTCGTCACGTCTGCACTAGAAGGGAATCTCCTGCATTTCTCCGGCCTTGGCCGTCGCAGCTTTCGCCTTCTGCCTCGCCGCCGTTTCGACAACCGTGGCGACCGTTTCCGATGCCGACTGCGAGTCGGCGCCGCTGTCGGCCGAATCATCTCCCTCGATCGCTACCGAATCCTGCCGCTTTTTCGGCATAGGACCGAAATCCACATGGTCGGCAACAATCTTTACCCTGCTGTGCTTCGCACCCTGATCGTCGGTCCAGCGGTCCTGCTTGAGCCGCCCCACAACGCGCACATTGCGTCCCTTGCCGAGATTATCCCGGCAACGCTCGGCGCTTTTCGCCCACGTCTCCACATCGAAAAAGTTCGCCTCCTCCTGCAGCTCCGTGTCGATGCGGTAGTATCGGTTCGATCCCAGCCTGAAATTGCACACCGGTGTACCCTTCGTCGTCTCGCGATAATCCGGATCAGCAACCAGATTTCCGTCGACAAGCACCGAATTCAGATTGTTCATGCACCCTCTCCCACGACCCGTTCACCGGGCCGTCCAAAAAAACGTGTAGTGTCGGGAACCCCGACCGCCGGCACCTGTAACTACAGCCTCACGTGGACTCTGATTGGCGAAAAGGCTAAAAATATTTCTAAAACTTTCTCGGATGCTCAACTCGAAAGGATTGGGCGTACCGTGTCGCACAAGAATTGAAGGCCCAGCGCGAGCTCATGATCGAGCGCTTCAACCAGACGCAGTGGCTAACCGGCATTCTCGTACCCATGTTCATGGGCTTAAACACCGCAATTCTGCTCTCGTTGTATCCGCTCGCATCCTGCGGATACCACAAACAAACGCCAAAGCAACTGGCCGTACGCCTCGACGCCGAAGCGGCCAATTTGTATAGGTTGATGTTTTCCCCGCACCGAGTGCACTCGACCATCCCTGCGAAGAATCCGGCTCCCGCCTGTTACCAGCTCGCCGACAAAAACAGGCCCACCAAAAAACACAAAGGCCCGGCATTTCTGCCGGGCCAGCACGTCCACTATCGTGGTCCGATTTCAAATGATCTCTTTAGAAACGGAAGGTTGCCGAGATATCAAGGTTATTGATAAAGGCAGAAGGGTTAAAGTCCAGAAGACTTTGATTCAGCGCGGCCAGCGCGCTTGTACCGGTAATATCAAGCGTCATGTAATCCTGCGGCTGCCAGCGAATCATCCATTCGGCCTGGCCGGTCCATGCATTATCCGTTAAACTCGCGCTGGAGACTGTATCTTCACCTTCTACCACGTCACCTTCATCGTCTTGAGTTTCCGAATTACCGTCGGAATCGGTGACCTTAGTCTCGGTCACTGTGCGGCTCGTAGCAGTGGTTTCGCGCACCGTCTCTACGCCGTGGCTCAACCTGTAACCGCTTATGACGTGCAGATTTTCAAGAACGGCATATCTGACAGAAGCCGGAATCTGGAACTCGTGCGTCAAGGTTGCCGTCACATCATTTCCGTCCCAAGAGGTGGTCTCAGTCTGTTCTCCGCTTCCGGCAACGTTGGTGTCGCGGATATCGTCGAACGCACCCTCTGCATCCGCAGCGGTATCGACGCTACCTGTGTCGAGGTCAGCAGCATCGTCGTCCTCGTATGAGACGCTTTGCTCGATGACCTCGTCGTCGCGGCTTGTCGATACCCGCTCATAGGAGGGCAGATAGAACAGCCCGGCGCCTAAGCTTAAGCGGTCGTCTTCGCTCGTGAACTCAAGCAAACCACCGAACTCGGTCTCCAGTGAAATTGTTGTATCGCGCAACGGGTACAGCGCCGTGCTTGTGAACTCGTAGTCGCGGTTTTCTGCGTTAGTAAGTTCTTCTGAAGCCCGGG
>JBKGYS010000109.1:0-8873 GCA_046545955.1 Spirochaetales bacterium
CAGCTATCGTTTGTGAAATTCGTACATCAAGACGGTGTGGCGGCCGGCGATATAACCGATAGAAAACGAACAGAACCGACGTTAAAAGAACGGCAAGCCTTATAAAGGCGTGTCATGGGAAAGAATCCTCGGGCAATCTGACACGCTTCACGAGCTCAAAAAGATGGTGCTCGTATTCCCGTCACGGCAACGGGAATGGTCATCGCGACGACCACGGTGAACCTTCGAAGCGCGCTGGGGACACCCATCGAAGCGCGCTGGGGACACCCATCGACAATAGATGGCGACGGACACGAAGTCACAGCGACGGGCGAGATCTTGTGAAAAGGCGGCGAAGCTCGACAAGAGCGAAGAAGATCGTTTAGTCTATCGGCCATCGTGCGCGTGAGCATGTGACGGTGCGCTGCGGACAGCAGCGAACTGAACCGGCGACGCGAACCTTCGCGGTTACTGCGCCCCGAATCGCACGGTTCGTGTGCTTCCTGAAGCAGGCACGCCGCACGATTGGTTGGTTTAGTCGGATCTTATGGGTAAACACTCGGAGATAACGGATGAAAAAAAGAAAGCGGTTGCCGCAGCGCCGCTATCGAAGAATGCTCGCCAAACCACTGGCGAAGCTGCTCTTATCGGGTTTTGTGAAGCAACGGGTCTATGGTCTCGATAACTTCCCTTCGAAAGGGCCCTATATCGTCGCCGGCAATCACCGCGGCATTATGGAAGTGTTCCTTATGGTCGCCGTATGCCCGCGGCCGATGGAAGTCCTTGGAGCGGGCGATATCCCGCTCGATCCGAGCTATCGGTATCTTGCGGACTTTTACGGCTACATTCCCTATAAGCGAGGGCAAATGGACCGCAGGGCGCTTATGGCCGCGGAGGGAGCGCTCAAAGAGGGACGTATTGTCGGCATCTTTCCGGAAGGCGGAATCTGGAAGTCGGGGCGCAAGAGCGCGCACCGCGGGGTAGCATGGCTGAGCTTCGTTACGGGAGCTCCTGTAGTACCGGTAGGATTCGCCGGCGTCTATCGGGCGGTTGCGCGCGCGATTCGACTTGAAAAGCCGTATCTCGAAACCTGGGTGGGAAAGCCGCTACCGGTTCCCGAACGAGATCGATCGAAATCGCGGCGAGACCAGATAACCGAGCATGCGAATCATGTACTCGATATTATCGAGACGTTGGTTCCTCAATGGGATATCGATGAACACGCTGCATTCGAAGACGAGGAGTACGAGCTTCAGATCTGGGAAGGCGATCACAATTGGGCGGGAGACGTTGACGAGCCGGAATTGATCGCGGAGTTTTTTCACATCCCGGTGTTGATCGATGCCTTGTACCGAAATCTCAATCGCAAGGGGCTGTGGGCGTTGCGCCGCTTTGGGCCTGCATTGCCTTCGAGCGACATAGCGCACGCCCTGAACGTTATTATCGGCTATGCGAGCTACACAAACCCTGCGTTCTTCCCCTACAGGCTCGGTGATGAAAAATCGGAACGTCTCCTCGCCGGACTGAAGTCGTTTCGTGATCTTTGTGAAAACCTTTCCCGCGACGGGAAAGGGCAGGAGACACGTCTCTCGATTGTTCCCATTCACCGCTACCGCGTGCACGGTGACCCTGAAATACACGTACTTCGCGAGCCACCGCCAATAGAGCGCTTCTAAGGCGGTGGGTGTGTTCGACTAGATGACCAGTGCCGACCGCGCCCAGTCGTAGTAGTGCTGCCGCAAAGTCTCGAGTTTCGGCATCGGATAGACAATGCAGCCGTCGGAATTACCTATGTAGATACCCGTCTCTATTATTCCGTACGAGAAGCCTTCGACCACCGAGCGTTCGACGTTCTTGTTGACTTTGTTCTGCGTGTCGGTGACAGCGGCGATGCAGTCTCGCAGATGGTCAAGATTTCGGTCGTATATTCGGCCGATATTACCGGTGTTTTCAGGATTACGAAAATCGATGGTCTTCAGATCGGCAAACGCGATTGTAGGAACCGCGATCGGGTTCGTACTGTCGGTCATGAATGCCGAGAACTCCCGAGGGTCAAGGCGACTCGTGACGAGCGGATGCAGCGGACAGAGTTCAAGATACACGTAGTATTCACGTTTTTCAGAATCTTCGGCTGTCCTGGGCTCCTCTATCGTAAGTGTTCTTCCGTCGGCGGTGACCAGCGAAAGCGTCTTCATCGCCGAAATAGGGATATGTTCCAGCACTCGGTAGGTGCTTACCCAGACGGAGTGCTTGGGTTGCCCGTTTGCGTGTGGAACACAGTGCTGCCGAGCGTAGTCCCAGTCGAAGTACGGACTACAGTCCGCATCAACCTCAAGAAAAACTATCCTTTCGTAGGATCCACCGTTGCCTCGCCCGATGGCCATATAACGGCCGAAGTCTTCCGGAGCGAGTTCGGAAGCGATCAGAGCCTCATGTGGAAAAATCGGTACATAAAAGTGCGTTGCCATACCCGTGAATAGTAAGCCGAGTTAGGTCTGCTGTAAACGTCCCGTAGGCCTTTTTTGGTTTGTCCTTGGTATTCAGAGTGTGGTAGCATGCGGAACTATGCTTGGATTTGTAGTGATCGCTGCGTTTGCGGCGCTCGCTTTCGCTGCGGTGAACTTTGTCGGTGTGCAACGCCTTGGCACCGGCACGGATCTCATGCGCGAAATCGCGGGTGCAATACAGGAAGGTGCGGATGCATTTATTTCGCACGAATACAAGGTTATCGGCATAATCGGAATACTTATCGCTGTTGGCTTGGGTATCATCATTAGCTGGTACACAGGCGTTGCGTTCATTCTCGGTGTTGTGATGAGTGGCAGCGCGGGACTCGTGGGGATGAAGATTGCCACGCGCGCCAACGTGCGGGTTGCCAACGTAGCCCGGGAATCCGAAAAACTCGGTGCGACGCTGAAGGTTGCGTTCCGTGGCGGCAGCGTTATGGGACTGGCCGTCGGCGGCTTCAGCCTGGTCGGACTCGGCGTTGTGTATCTCGTTTTCGGTGTATTACTCGGTCAAACCGCTCCGGAAGCACTCGTTGTCGAGGTCAACTATCTCGGGGTCAACTTTATTCCCTTCACCATGACTATCAGCGGTTACGCGCTCGGATGTTCCATCATCGCGATGTTCGATCGTGTCGGTGGGGGAATCTACACTAAGGCGGCGGATATGGGTGCTGACTTCGTCGGAAAGACGGAGGCGCATATCCCGGAGGATGACCCGCGGAATCCGGCGACGATCGCCGACAACGTAGGCGATAACGTCGGCGATGTGGCGGGCCTCGGCGCTGACCTGCTCGAGAGTTACGTCGGCGCGATTATTTCAGCTGCGGTTCTCGGTATCTATATGTTTTTCACCACTACCGAAGCCGCGACACCCATTTCCGGCGAATTGGTAGGCAAGCTCATGGTGTACCCACTAGCGTTCGCGGCAATCGGGATACTCAGCTGTATCGTGGGTATACTCACCCTGCTCGGCAAGCGGGTCAGCGAAAACCCGCACCGCGAGCTGAACGTGGCTACGTGGACTTCCGCCGCTCTTACCATTATTGGTACCGGTATTTTCTCGTGGTCGTACTTCGGGTCCTCGTCGTTTACGCCCATTCTCGGTTTTCAGGCAGGAGCGCTTTCACCGTGGATTGCCGCGGTAGTCGGGGTCGTATCGGGTATTCTTGTGGGGCTTTTGGCTGAGTATTTCACCAGTTACGACTACAAGCCGACGCGAAAGATATCGAGTGCGAGCCAGGAGGGCACAGCGCTTAATATTACACAGGGCCTTTCGGTGGGAATGGTTTCTACCTTCTATCCGATGGTTATGCTCGCAGTCGCTGTTATTGTCGCGCACAGCGTGGCCGGCCTATACGGTGTCGCGATGGCGGCGGTCGGTATGTTGAGCTTTGTTGTTGCCACAGTAAGTGTCGATACCTACGGCCCCATCGCGGACAACGCGGGGGGTATAGCGGAAATGTCCAAGCTGGACCCTCGCGTTCGTGAGATTACCGACGAGCTTGACTCGGTCGGCAATACGACCGCGGCGATCGGTAAAGGATTCGCGATCGGCTCTGCTGCGCTTGCTGCTCTGAGTCTATTTGCGAGTTACCTCTACAGCCAGGCGGGTCCCGAGAACGTAGCCGGTGAATTTGTACTCAATTTGAATATGATTGACACGCTCACGCTAACCGGAGGGTTGATCGGCGCAGCGCTCCCGTTCCTGTTCAGCGGTATTCTCATTGAAGCGGTAGCCAAGGCCGCTCAGCGAATGGTGCAGGAAGTGCGGCGCCAGTTCCGCGCTGATCCGGGAATTCTCACCAGTGAGAGCAGACCGGACTACCGGACCTGCATCGAAATCTCGAGCGCCGGGGCTCTAAAGGAAATGAAGTTACCGGCCCTGCTCGCTGTCTTATCACCGATAGTCGGTGGATTCCTGTTCGGATCTAACTTTGTCGGCGGACTACTTATTGGAACGACGTTGAGCGCCATTATGCTCGCGCTGTTCAGTGCGAACTCCGGCGGTGCGTGGGATAATGCGAAAAAATACATCGAGCAGGGACATCACGGGGGCAAGGGATCAGATGCTCACTCGGCAGGTGTTATCGGTGACACAGTGGGCGATCCGCTCAAAGATACCGTAGGTCCGAGCCTTGATATCCTGATCAAGATCATGGCAGTAGTCTCGCTGATCGGCGTTTCGGTATTTCACGAGTACAACCTCGTCGCGCTGCTGTTCTAAGGCAGGAGCCCCGCGAGGTGCATAACGCCTCGCGGATGCTTTCATTCAACTTTCATTCAATAGGTGTTTTTCCCGCCGTCCGGTGCACTCGGCGCGGCGGGGTAGTCGTGCGTAGCGCACAATTCCGGATAACGGTGATAAGCCGGACCTCGTCGCAGTAGCCTCTCAAATCCGGGAATCGCGAATGAGGAGCCCCGGGAGGAATGCAATTATTACTGCGACCACATTCACGAACAAGGAATCCGCGTAGGCGAGTCGGAACGCGTCCTCGAGCAGCAGAGCGAGCTCGTCCGCTGCCTCCTGCCCCGCCGGATGTCCAAAGTGATTTCGCTGAACCCGCCTGCCTCGCGCATAGTGCCGCTGGGAACATATGGGGGTGCTTGCTGAGTAGCAATTTTTTTTACTATCGAGCCCGACGAATGTGTGTTTTTTTCCATTGCTTTCGTCAAAATGGTGCTATCTTTATCGCATGCAAGGTCAGTCCGCCGACCAAGCCCCTACGGTCGCACCACCGTTGTTTGTTATCGGCCCGGATTCCTTTAACGAGCGCAAACTTGACCGGCTCGAGCTCGCTGATGCCGCGGACGGTGCGAGATTAATCCCGCTTCTCACAGTGGATGATGTGACCGCTCACCGTGCATACGACGTCAACGCCGTTCTCGACCGGGCCGAGCGGATCCTGCGCGAGTATCCCGAACCGGTCGGCGGAATAATCGGATTCTGGGATTTCCCCGTGAGCCTTATGGTTCCGGTTCTTGCCGCACGACTCGGCCTGATCTCACCATCGCTCGAAGCAGTTCTCGCGTGCGAGCACAAACTGTGGAGCCGGATCTTGCAGAAGGAGGTCGCGCCGGAGCACGTACCGGAGTTCGAAGGCCTCGATCCGTTCGATGACCGTGCTGTCGGCGCGATTGGCATCTCATTCCCATTCTGGATAAAGCCGGTCAAGGCCTACTCATCGCACCTTGGTTTTCGGGTCGCCGACCGAAGAGAACTCGACCTGGCAATTGCCGCTATTCGCGAAGGTATCGACGAAATCGGCAATGCGTTCAACGATCTTCTCGAGCATGCAGCTGTTCCCGACTGGGTCCGAAGCTTCGGAGGAAACCACTGCGTGGTCGAGAGTATCATTTCGGGGCGTCAGTGTACGCTGGAAGGGTTTGTATGCGGCGGCGAGGTTTGCGTGTACGGCATTGTCGATTCATTCCGGTACCCCCACCGTTCGAGCTTTGCGCGTTATGAGTATCCCTCGCGGCTTCCCCGACGTATCAGAGAGCGCATGACGCGTGTCGCCGAAGCGGTCATAACACGGACCGGTCTCGACCACTGCGCGTTTAATATGGAGTTTTTCTGGGATCGCGCGAGAGACCGCGTCTGGATTATCGAAATTAACCCTCGCATCTCGCAATCTCACGGGGATTTATTTGAAAAGGTCGATGGGACCCCGCATCACCGCGTCCTTCTCGATCTTGCGGTTGGCCGTAAACCGGTGTGGGTACCGGGGCGGGGAAGGTACGCGTGCGCCGCGAAAGCGTTTCTGCGCTATTTCAGCGATGCTCTCGTCACACGCGTGCCCACCGAGCAGGAAATCGCTCAGCTTCACCGGCGCTTCCCGGATGCCCATGTCACGGTACTCGTAGCGAGAGGTATGCGGCTTTCGCAGCTCGAAAAAAAGGATCAGGACAGTTACAGCTACACGTACGCGACGGTGTTTATCGGCGCATCGAGCGACCGAAAACTGCGTACGGATCTAAAGCACATTCGGGAGGCGCTTCGTTTTGAGTTTGAATGATGCGGCGAATGTTTTTCTTATCGGCCTTACTCCGTTTCATCGGCTCAAACTTGCCACGCTGTCGGGCGCAGACAGGGTTTCGTTTCACGGCCTTCTCGAAGAGCCGCACGACTACGATGTTCCCGGCATGCTCGAGGCGGCGGAATCCCAGCTTACCAGGTTTTCCGGCTCTATCGACGCGATTACCGGCTATATCGATTTTCCGATAAGTACAATGCTTCCCATTCTCTGCGAGCGGTACGGGCTTCCGGCGCCGACACTCGAGAGCGTACTCAAGTGCGAGCACAAGTACTGGGCACGGCTCGAGCAGCAGAGCGTTGTGCCCGAGGCTATTCCGCGGTTCACCGCAGTCGATCCGTTCAACCGGGAAAACATCGACCTGATAAACCTCGAATATCCGTTCTGGCTCAAGCCGGTTAAATCGAGCGGATCGTACCTCGGCTTTCGTATATCGAATAGACCGGCGCTCGAACACGCGCTCAAAATAATGCAGGAACACATCCGGGAACTCGCCGATCCTTTTAACTTTGTGCTCGACCGGTGTCGTCTGCCCGACGAAGTCGCCGGCATCGACGGCAATTACTGCATCGCCGAGGAACTCATCGGCGGGCGCCAGTGCACGCTCGAGGGATATGTCTATCGCGGCGAGGTGCATTTCCACGGAACGGTCGATTCCATTCGGCTGCCGAATTCGTCGAGTTTCGCCCGGTACGAGTATCCTTCCCGGATCCCGGTCAAGGTTCAACGGCGAATGGCGGCGATTGCAACGCGCGTTCTCGAGCATGTGGGCTACGATAACGCGGGGTTTAATATCGAGTTTTTCTGGGACCGCGATCGCGACAAGGTATGGCTGCTTGAAATTAACACGCGTGTGGCGCAGCACCATAGCGATCTCTTCGAAAAAGTCGATGGAATGAGTAACCACGAGGTTCCCGTCAAGATTGCGCTTGGACAGGCTCCGAAGATGACTCGGCGAAAAGGCGCGTTTCGCCGTGCTGCGGCGTTCTTTCTGCGGGCGGACCGGGATGCGCTGGTGACCCGGATTCCCACCGATAGCGAGATAGCCGAGGTTCAACGCCGGTTCCCGGGAACGGTCGTGGATCTGCACGTGAAGGAAGGAATGCGATTGTCCGAGCTGCATGAACAGGACAGTTACAATTACTCCCTCGCAATCGTGTACATGGGAGCATCGAACCGTAAGAAGTTGCTGGCCAACTGGGGAGAATGCGCCAGGAGCCTGCGGTTCCGTTTTGACTGGGATGTTGTTGTCCGCTGAGAAGAACGCATAAGGAGTATCGGAATGACCACCGTCAGCGAGTTTCCTCGGCCGGTCCGACATATCGAACATGAGTGGATTCCGCTTCCCGACGGAACGCGTCTCGCGTCGCGAATCTGGATGCCCGAGGATGCTCTCGAAGATCCTGTGCCCGCGTTGCTCGAGTACATACCGTACCGTAAACGCGACGATGAGCGCGAGAAAGCCGCGTCGATCCACGGCTATTTCGCCGGACACGGCTACGCATCGGTGCGTGTCGACATTCGCGGCAGCGGTGATTCCGACGGCGTTCTGCTCGACGAGTACCTCCGGCAGGAACAGGAAGATGGGCTCGCGATACTGCGATGGATTGCTTCTCAACCGTGGTGTACCGGAAAGGTCGGAATTTTCGGTATTTCATGGGGTGGGTTTAACGCGCTTCAGATCGCCGCGCTGCGCCCACCCGAACTCGCAGCGATAATTACGGTGTGCTCGACTGACGACCGCTACAGCGATGACATCCACCATATGGGCGGCTGCCTTCTCGGCGATACGCTTTCCTGGGCGTCGACAATGTTTGATTACTGCTCACTGCCACCGGATCCCGAGATCGTCGGTGAGGCATGGCGGGATATGTGGCGGAGACGGCTCGAGGAAAGCGGTTTATGGCTTGAAAAATGGCTTCGACATCAGCGCCGTGACGAATACTGGAAGCACGGGTCGATATGTGAGAATTACAGCGATATCGAGATTCCGGTGTACGCGGTCAGTGGGTGGGCGGACGGGTACACGAACGCGGTATTTCGACTCCTCTCGAATCTGAAGGGTCCGCGAAAAGGGCTCGTGGGTCCCTGGAGCCATAAGTACCCCCATGTCGGTAAACCCGGCCCGGCGATTGGTTTTCTTCAGGAAGCCATTCGCTGGTGGGATCGCTGGCTGAAAGGCAGGGAAAACGGTATCGACACCGAGCCAATGCTGCGCGTGTGGATGCAGGACAGCGTCCCGCCGGACACAATGTACCGGTACAGACCCGGACGCTGGATCAGCGAAGACGGCTGGTCCGGGATCAGCGAGGAGGGCCGCTCCGGGACCAGCGAGGAGGGCCGCTCCGGGACC
>JBKGYS010000110.1:0-8822 GCA_046545955.1 Spirochaetales bacterium
CGCCGATTCCGGTCATCGCATTTCGTTCGAGTTCTTTGCGGGGTACCATTTCATTCATGTTGCCTAACCTCCTGACGCTTATCGGTAAGTATATCGCCGTGCCATGATGCCCGTAAAGCTGCCGGAATTCAGTGTCGGAAACTGCGCTGTCCGGTGAAACACATGGTCGCCCCGGCTTCATTACAGGCCTCGATCGACTCCCAGTCACGGAGCGAGCCGCCCGGCTGCAACACAGCGGTTACTCCCTCGGCAAGCCCTACGTCCACACCGTCTCGAAACGGAAAAAAAGCGTCGCTTATCATAACACTCCCGGCGATACCTCCGCGCGCCGCCCGGACTTCCGTTTCTATCAGCGACACCGCATCAGCGTCTGTAAGCTGGTTAAACGGCATCGCGTATTTGACAAAGCAGAGCCGGTCGCGGAGCTTGCGGTAGGCCTTATCACGCGCGATCTCGGCAACTCCCACCCGGTCCTGCTCGCCGGTACCGATAGCGACGGTTGTCTCATCGTGCACGAAAAGAACCGAATTACTCGTTACTCCGGCCTCCACCTGCCAGCCGAAACGCATATCGCGCCGCTCGGCCTCGGTCGGCGCGCGTTCAATCCGGTATTCGGCTCCCTTTCGACTCGTTTGCGCCGGCACAAGAAGCTCATCGGTGAGCTCGCGCGCTACGAACGACAGCTGTGTAACAAGCCCTCCATCCATGAGCGAGTGAAAATCCACGAACCGCTGTGTCGTGCGCTCCGACAGGCGCGCCATATCACGAATCCGCATAACGCGAAGATTTTTTCGACCGCGGAACGTATCGAGTGCCTCCGCGGAATAATCCGGAGCGACGACCACTTCGCTGTAGGACTGCATGATCTGCTCGGCTGTTTCCGCGTCGACCCTGCCGTTCATAGCCACTACACCGCCGAACGCCGCGATCCGATCGGCGAGATACGCCTTACGATACGCTTCGACAAGCGTGTCGCCGAGCGCGACTCCGCACGGATTGTTGTGCTTGATTATTACGCAGGCGGGGCGCCGAGCGAAGTAGCGAAGAATTCCGAGCGCGGCATCCGCGTCGGTAATATTGATCTTGCCGGGGTGTTTTCCGCTTTGAAGCAACTCCGGTTCGCTCGCGAGAAGCCGTCCGGGCTGCACGGTGTCCACATCGCCGATACGAAGGTTCCCATTCACCGGACGGTAGAGAGCCGCCGGCTGATCCGGGTTTTCCCCGTAGCGCAACCCCTTCCTCTCGCCTTCGATATCCCACGCGGTCTTCTCATAAACGACCGTCTGATCGCCGGACTCGTCGTGAAACGTCAACGAGATTTTCGGCGGGAACGACTCCTCGGTCAGCGAGCGGTACATATTCTTGATCGAGCTCATTAAACGCCTCCGTATACAGCGTCTACCTGCTCGCGGGATACGCCGGACAAATACTCGTCGATAGCCCGATCGTACTCTGCGACGTGGCCGAACGCTTTCTGCGCGAGCCCGAAACGCGTGTCGAGCGACAATGCGCCGCCTGAGCTCGCGAGCTCGTCGATGACAGGCTCGTAGTCGGCCGGATCGCATACAACCGCTACCCGCGGAAAGTTTTTAGCGGCGGCCCGAATAAGCGTCGGACCTCCTATGTCGATGTTGCTTCGCGCCGCCTCGACATCGGTATCGCCGCGTGCCACCGTATCCGCGAACGGATACAGATTCACAACGACAAGGTCGAACAGAAGCGACCCGGTTCGTCGCCTGTCCTCCACGTGTGCCTCGTTGTAGCGCTCGCCGAGCACACCGAGGTAAATCCTGTAGTCGAGTGTCTTCACGAGCCCACCCTGCGTTTCGGGTTGACCGGTATACTCGCTTACCTCGTGCACACAGCCCTCAAGCCCGGGAATGCCCGAAAGCGTACGATACGTACCTCCGGTCGAATACAGCGCGAGCTCCGCGCAGAGATCGGCGAGCTTCGAGACGAAAGGTTCCAGACCGGATTTATCGGAGACCGTTACTATGCCGCTACGGATCGGCACCAGATTATCGACCTTAGAAATTCTGTGGGAAACCATATTACACCTGTTTCTTCACGCCACGCTCGATCGCCGCGTACGCATCGTGGTTATGAATACTCTCGTTGTTCTCCGCTTCTACGCTGAACCAGTGAAAACCGTACCGCTTCTCGATCGCGACCACCACATTGCGCACCAGATCCTCTACGAATACCGGATGATCGTAGGCATGCTCGGTAACATACTTTTCATCTTCCCGCTTGAGAAGCGTATACAAGCCGCCCGACGCGCACGCCTCAATGTCGGAGATGAGATCCTCGAACCAGAAGAACGGGCCGATCTGGCCTCGAACGCTGACCGTTCCGCGCTGGTTATGCGCTCCGCGGTCGGAAATCTCGCGCGAACACGGGCACAAGGTCTGCACCGGAACATCAACCCCGACAATAAACGCGTGCCCGGCCTGCGTGGATTCTCCGATGTAGTGGCAGCGGTAATCGAGCATACTGCGGTTGGCGGTCACCGGCGCCGTCTTCTCGACGAAATACGGAAAGCTTACCTGCGCGAATGCCCGCTCGGCGTCGACGGTCTCGCGCAGGTCGTCGACCATCTCGAGAAAACGCGGCATGGTCAGGTCGCTATGATACCGGTTAAAGACTTCGATAAACCGGCTCATATGAGTGCCTTTGAAATGGTGCGGAAGATTTGCATACAGGTCGACGGTCGCGGTCGTGTGCTGCGTCTTTGAAAACTTGTCGAGCACCGACAAGGGATAGCGCACATTCTTAACGCCGACTTTATCGAGCGCAAGGTTGCGTTCATCCGCGAGGCTCTGAACATCTACCACCTTTAACATACCTCTTTTTGTATTAGATTGATGTTTTGCCGTCTGCCGCGCAGCGCCCGCCGCGTACGCGATTCTCCGACACACGCGCGCCTCGCGCGGTCCCACACGCGCTTCTGACCTTACGAGCCCGAAAGGCCGGCGTGGCCCCGCGCGGCTTCGAGCGTGTTTTGAAGCAGCATTGTAATAGTCATCGGACCGACACCACCGGGGACCGGCGTGATCCAGGAGGCCTTTTCCGCCACCGCCGCGAAGTCCACGTCGCCTTGAAGCCTGTACCCCTTCTTTTTCGTGCTGTCCTCGACGCGCGAAACGCCGACATCGACGACCACCGCACCGTCGGCCACCATATCGGCGGTCACAAACGCGGGCTGCCCCATCGCAGCGACGAGGATATCCGCCTCGCGCGAGCGCGCCGGCAAATCGTTGGTACGGCTGTGACAGACGGTAACCGTAGCATCGCCGTAGTCTCCGCGACGCAACAGCAGATTCGCGAGGCTTTTACCGACAAGCGTGCTGCGCCCGAGCACTACCACGTGCTTCCCGCTGGTCTTAAGCTCGTAGTGGCGCAGCAGTTCGAGAACCCCGTAGGGAGTACACGGCAGAAATCCTTCCTCACCGAGCATGAGCGCGCCGAGGCTTCCCCGGTGCAACCCGTCTACATCCTTCGATGGAGCGATGGATTCGAGCACATCCCGCTCGGCGATGTGCCCCGGAAGCGGAAGCTGAACGAGAATACCGTCTATGCGATCATTCTCGTTGAGCGTCTTTACCGTCTCGAGCACCTGCTTCTCGCTGACCTCCGCCGAAAGCCGTATCTCCTCGCTGTGAATGCCGACCTCTTCGCACGCGCGTTCCTTGCCGCGCACGTACGAGTGGCTCGCCGGGTCGTCGCCTACGAGCACCACGCCGAGACCGGGCCTGCGGAACGATTCCTTGATCGAAGCAACCTCTCGGGCGACACGAGCCCTGACCGCCTTGGCCGTTACACGGCCGTCCAGTATGTTCGCTGCCATATGCTGTTTCGTAGCACGAAAGTGATTGGGCCTTCAATGTTGCGCCGCAGGCGACGTTGCCGTTCTAACCCCGCGAGCGGATCTCCTTCGCGGCAGCGACCATATTCGAAAGCGAGGCACGGACTTCCTCCCAGCCGCGCGTTTTGAGCCCGCAATCGGGATTCACCCACAGCCTTTCAAGCGGAATCCGTTCGCACGCCGCATCGAGGAGCCTCACGATTTCCTCTTTCGACGGGACGTTGGGGCTGTGAATATCGTACACACCCGGACCGATCTCGTTCGGGTATTGGAACTGCCTGAACGCGTCGAGGAGCTCCATATTGCTTCGAGCCGCCTCGATCGTGATAACGTCCGCGTCGAGCTCGGCGATCCACTCGATAATATCGTTGAACTCCGAGTAGCACATGTGCGAGTGCACCTGGGTTTCATCGGCCACCGCCGACGTTGCGAGGCGAAAACTCTCGGTCGACGAGCGAAGCCAGGCTTCCCACTCGCTTCGTCGCAGCGGAAGCGCCTCGCGGAGCGCCGGCTCGTCGACCTGGATCACCCGAATACCCGCCGCTTCGAGGTCGCATACCTCATCGCGCAGGGCAAGCGCGAGCTGTCGAACCGTCTCGGCCCTCGGTTGGTCGTCGCGGACGAATGCCCACTGCGTCATGGTCACAGGCCCGGTAAGCATTCCCTTCATGGGTTTATCGGTACGCGACTGGGCGTACGCGATCCACCGCACGGTCATGGCCTCCGGCCGGGAAACGTCGCCGTAAATGATCGGCGGCTTCACGCAGCGGCTTCCGTAGGACTGCACCCATCCGTTCGCGGTAAACGCGTAACCGTGGAGTTTCTCCCCGAAGTACTCGACCATGTCGTTTCGTTCGGCCTCCCCGTGCACGAGAACGTCGAGCCCGAGCGCTTCCTGCTCGGATATTGTTTTCGCGATTTCCTCTTCGAGGAACCGCTCGTAGTCCTCGAGGCTTATGCTGCCCTTTCGGAATTCGCGGCGTTTTTTGCGAATAGCCGGTGTCTGCGGGAAGCTTCCGATGGTCGTGGTGGGCAACCGGGGCAGGTCAAGGCGCTCGGCCTGGGCTCTCGCGCGGCGCGGATACGGGGACGCACGGCGGGCGTCGGCGGCGGTAACGCGCGAAAGCCTGTCCTGCACCGCGCTGTTGAGGCGACGCTTGGAGGCGGCGCGGGCCTCGGCGACGGCACGCGATGCGGCGAGTTTATCGGATACTGCGCTTCGCCCTTTGTTCAGCGCCGTCTTGATTGTGCTGAGCTCGTCGAGCTTCTCTGTTGCGAACGCAAGCCAGGGCGCGATTTCCGCGTCCAGCTGGTTTTCCCCGGCGCGGGACGTCTGTTGCTCTCCGGCGAGGGAAACCGGCACGTGTAAAAGCGAGCACGACGGCGCGAGCCAAAGGTTGTTTCCGCGCTCGGCGGCTACAGGCTCGAGCCGCGAAACGATAGCTTCGAGATCGGCCCGCCACACGTTTCGTCCGTCGATTACCCCGAGCGAGAGCACGCGGTCCCGTGGAAAATCGTGGCATACCCGATCGAAGTCCTCCTCGCCGCGTACAACATCGACGTGAAGCCCCTCAACCGGAAGTGAAAGAGTCGCATCGAGGTTGTCGCGCAGCGGCCCGAAGTAGACCGCGAGGAGAATATTGGGCCGGTAGCGCGCGGCGGTTTCCTGCGGCTCGAACTCCGCCCCATGGGCGCCTTGAGCCGAGCTTGCAGCGCCTTCCGTACCTTCCGGATTTCGCGCCTCGGGCGCATCCGCTCGCGCCGCCGCACCGCGTGTTATCCGGGAAAGCGCGCGATAGGCGTACGCTACAGCCTCGCTCCATTCCGCCGGAAGGTCGAGCGCGAGAATCGGCTCGTCGAGCTCGGCCCATCCGACTCCGTAGGCTGAAAGCTGATCGAGGATTCTAGCGTATGCTTCGAGAAGCGGGTCGAGTAGAGAAAGCTTCTCAAAGTTCGGCTCCCTCGCCTTCCCGAGATACAAGTAAGTCAGCGGCCCGAGTAAGACCGGCTTGCCCCGTACTTCGGCGACTTTCGACTCGGTAACTTCCGCGAGCAGGCGGTCGGTATTCGGCGCGAATGTCGTTTCTGAAGTGAACTCCGGTACAAGATAGTGATAGTTCGTGTCGAACCACTTGGTCATCTCGCACGCCTGCACAGCCACCCCGTCGCGCGAGCGGCCGCGTGCCATACGAAAGTAGCGGTCCACCGACGATGTTTCGGCGTCCGCGTTTTTTTCCGCGTCGAGAAAGCGCGAAGGAACGACCGAAAGCATCTCGCTCGTGTCGAGCACGTGATCGTAGAGCGAAAAGTCGTTTACCGGTACCCTGCTGAGCCCCGAGTCCGCCTGAATCCGCCAGTGCCGGCCACGGAGCTCTGCGGCGACCTCTTCCATCTCCTCGCGGGAGATTTTTCCGTTCCAGTACCGTTCCGTCGCGAACTTCAGTTCGCGCTCAGCTCCAATCCGAGGGAAACCGAGTGAGTGTGTCTGTGCCATACCTTCACTATACACGTCGCCGTGCCATGATTAAAAGTGATGATTTATATCAAGACCATGCATTATATTCATGATACGGCCGTTTGTGGTATCAACGCCCCATGATCGAAAGGACTCATCTGCGAATTATCTCCTCGCTCGCCCGCCACGGCACCCTCACCCGCGCTGCCGAGGAACTGTGTCTTACCCAGTCGGCGCTGTCGCACATGATGCGAAAACTCGAGGATCTGCTCGGGTGCACGCTCTGGCGGCGCGAGGGCCGCAGGTTACAACTCACCGACGCGGGAACAGCGCTGCTGCGCACGGCCGAGCAGATACTGCCGGTTCTCGAGAATACCGAGCATTTGCTCACCGAAATCGGCCGCGGAAAGCGGGGCACCCTTCGCATAGGCATCG
This sequence comes from Spirochaetales bacterium, assembly GCA_046545955.1. Taxonomy (GTDB): domain Bacteria; phylum Spirochaetota; class Spirochaetia; order DSM-27196; family SKKC01; genus SLAN01. The sequence goes on from JBKGYS010000110.1 coordinate 6,756, forward strand.
AATGCCACCCGTGCTACCAATGGCTCCTGCGGGCTGTCGAGGAATATCTCACCCGCTGGCCGGATGTCGATATCGACGTTACAGAGCGTTTTCAGTTCTCCGGGCTCCAGGCACTCCTGCATCGTCAGATCGACATGCTCGTCACGCCCGATCCGGTAATCCATGCCGAACTTGCCTTCGACCGGGTTCTCGAGTACGAGCTGCTTTTGCTGACAAGCGATACCCACCGGCTCGCGGGAAAAAGCGAGATCCGGCCCGAGGATCTCGCCGACGAGACGCTTCTCACGTATCCTGTCGCTCGCGCGCGGCTCGACGTATTCACCCGCTTTCTGTCACCCGAACGGATCGAACCGCGTGAACATCGACATATAGAAAATACCGAGGTCATGCTTCAGTTCGTCGCCGCTTCCCGCGGAATTACAACCCTGCCGGACTACATTGTCGATACGTACTGCGGCGATATGAACGTCCAGGCTATGCGTCTCGGGAAAACCGGACTTCACAACGCGCTGTATCTCGTCTCCCGAGTCGAAGACGGCGCAGTCGACTACGTTCAGGGCTTCGCTTGTGACGTTCGGACCCGAGTAGAAAACTCGGAAGCAGTCCTTCAGGCGAATGGCCAACGCGATGCGGGAGCGGTAACATCGCGGTAATCTTGTCTAGTCCGAGTGCAAGTGCTACTATCCGTGGGTAATGCAGTACCCGCACGTGAGAGCCAGTAACTACCGCTTTGGAACGCTTCGACGCCTTCTCGTGGTAGCAGCAGTGAGTCTATTCCTGTTTGCCGCAGGTACCGCCTCGGCGCAGTTCGAAGACGAGGAGATCGTCGAGCCAACCTACGACCTCGGCGATCAGTACTTCACCATCCGACTCGGTACCCTCGTTCCGCTTTTTTTTCAGAGCCCGCTCGACGGCGGAGCGATTAACGCGACGAATCTTCGTCTCGGCGGTTCCGGTGCGCTGAGCTGGCAGGGGTATCTCAACGAACGCTGGAGTATCGGCGGCGAGCTATCGGGTACGTTCAACAACAGCGTAAACGCGCGAACGCTGTATATGGTTCCGATTACCGCCCGCCTCAGTTACAATTTTTCCCGCTGGCCGTTCGAGTTTCCGCTGCACGTCAGCGCGGGCGCCGCCTTTCAGAGTCTCGAAGGCGACACGTATTTCGGTCCGATCGTGAAACCCGGCGCCGGCGTGTGGTGGAACGCAACCGACGAATGGGCCTTCGGTGGAAATATGGAGTACTGGTGGGTGCCGCAGTTCTACCGCGGCGCCGAAGACAGGCCGCCGGACAGAGACTCGCGGTTCGGAAACTTTTTGGACATTACTCTCGGGGCCCGCTACAGCTTCTAACTGGAGACTCTCCGAACAGGAACGTAATCGTATGAACACATCACAGCAGAACAACCGAATTGATTATCCAGCGAAGAGCACGCGCCGGCGGACCCGCGCCTCTCGGGGCGGAAACGCGAAGTGGTCGCTCGTCCTCAAGGCGGCGTTAATCGTCGCGATCGCGGGGCTGCTCGCGGTCGGATGCAGGCATCCGATCGGGATCTTCGCGAACCTCGAGGAGGAGATCCCCGTCGATGAGGAGCGCGGGGTTCCCACCGAGGACGGCATGCGCGGCATGCTTGCAACCGATACCGGCCCCGATAGCGAGGGATACTTTTACGCGGCGTTCACGAGCCTGTACGTGCGTGAGCGTTCGGAAGACGTCGATTTAGGCGCGGATTCACCAAGTAGCGACTGGTCCAAGGTCTCCAAGCCGAGCGGCCTCGACGACGATTATGTCCTCACTTCGATTGCATACCATCAAGGGCGCATTTTCGCGGTGTACGCCGGCGACGACTCGGGAAGCCTGTACTACCGCGACGCCGACGGCGAAAAAGGCTCGGATGGCTGGGTAGAGATACCGGTAGACGAGATTGCCGGTAGCGAAACCGAGAAGGTCTCGCGGGTTCTCGGCTCCGGCGACGGAGGAGACGAAGAACTGATCGTGAGCATCCTTGTGGACCGATCGGACGAATCAGACACCTACGGTATCTGGCGGCTCGATGGTAGCGAGCC
>JBKGYS010000111.1:0-8764 GCA_046545955.1 Spirochaetales bacterium
TCCGAGTGGCCGCTGTAGGATCTCGAAGCGGGGAAAAGGCTGAAGCCTTCGGAGAGAAGTTCGCGATACCAAATCGGCACGGTTCGTACGAGGCGCTCGTTGCCGACCCGACTGTCGATATCGTTTACGTCGCCACACCACACCCGATGCACTGCGAAAACGCGCTACTGGCAATCGAAGCGGGAAAGCACGTGCTCGTGGAAAAGGCGTTTACCATGAGCGCCGCCGAGGCGCGGCAAGTTGTGAACGCCGCCGGAAAGCAGAGACGCTTCGTCATGGAGGCTATGTGGACACGGTTTCTCCCGGTGATGGATCGAGTGATGGAGTTGATCCGCGCCGGCGCCATCGGTGAGCCTCGCGTTCTATTCGCCGACCACAACCAGTACATTCCCTACGAGAAAGCGCCGCGTGTTCACGAGCCGGAACTGGGCGGTGGGTCTGTACTCGATCTCGGCATTTACCCCTACTCCTTTGCGAGCAGAATCTTCGGCAAGCCGAAAACCATTACCGCCCGAGCCACCCTTTCGCCGCTCGGAGTGGACGAGCTGACATCCACGATTTTCGAATACGACTCGGGCGCGCAAGCGGTTTCCCAGATCGGATTCCTCACACCAGGGCCAAACACAGCGTCGGTCATCGGAACCGACGGTCGAATAGACATAGATCGCGTGTGGTACACGCAGACCGGGTTCACGCACTACGACCGCGGTGGCAAGCTTATCGAGCGGTACGAGGAAAAGATCGATGGAAGGGGTATGCAATACCAGGCACTCGAGGTCGAACGCTGTATCCGGGAGGGGATCCCGGAAAGCCCGATTATGCCGCTCGGCGAAACGATCGAGCTTATGGAAACGATGGACGAGATTCTCGGTCGAATCGGAGTCACCTATCCGAAACGGTGAGCGGTCCGGGACTCACGATAGCCGGCTATCGCGCACGGCGAGCCGGAAGGTCGGCGGATGGGAAGCAATGATCGATTTTGTGCTGAAAGCGTACGAGCTCAAAGACGAGATGCGCGCCGGATGGAAGCTGCGAGGGATCCGTAATCCGGAGTCCGTCGCGGATCACAGCTGGGGCACGGCCTTGCTGTGCTGGCTGTACGCGCCCCAAGCCGGTAAAGCCGAAAGCATCGATCGCGAGCGAGCGGTTTCTATGGCAGTGTTCCATGACATTGCCGAAGCAGAAATGGGAGATGTCGCCACCCGCGTCTACGAGTCGGAGCGAAGCGTGTCGCCTTCCGAGAAGCAGCGGCTCGAACGCAGCGCTTTTTCGCTCATGTACGGCTTACTGCAAGAAGGCAGCGACTCGCTCGAAGATTCCACCGCAGGAACGGACGACGGTGAGACCGTAGCGCCGGAGTCGAACAAAGCGTCAACCGCGGCTGAAGAGCTTTCCGCGCTATGGCAAGAGTATGAACGCGGTGTGTCGCCGACTGCTCGTTTCGTTCGCGATATGAATCTCTGCGATATGTGCGCTCAGGCGCTCATCTACCAGGGCTCACGCCGTTACGACCCTGAAGCGGAGTCACACGAGTTTCGGCACTTCGGTAATCTCGACGAGTTCTTCGAGACAAGCAGACGGCGAATCTCCACCACGATCGGGTCGCAACTGTTTGCCGTGATCGAGGGCCGATACCGAAGTATTCTCGATACAGACGCTCGACCGTAACAGCTTCGCCGTGATTGGTTACCTCCAGGTTGCGGCCGGCGATTACCTTCGGCGGCTATCGCCACAGGTCCAGCAAGCGTGCTACGAATTCGGGGGCACGAGGCGAAGCCGCGTTGGTTTGCCCTGTCTGCCGCGCAGACCGCGTTCCGATCCCTCGTTCTCGGGAGCATCGAGGTCCCGGGAGCGCCAGGAAACGCGTCTCGTGCGCCCCTCGCGCCACGCTTGGAACTGATCGGCATACCAGCGATGTCCCGGATGCCCCGATTGCCCGCCCGCGTGAGCCACAAGCGACCGGGGTCGAGGTTCGAGCGATACGACCATTCGCACGCCCGCGCCGTGGTCCACGTTGAACGGGTCACGCAGATCGTACGCGGCGCGACCGACGGTCATATGGCTGCCCCCGATCGGATACGGGCCGCGATCGAGTAGCAGCCCGAGCCCGGGGACCTCCGATAGATTATGCGATAGTTTGATGCTTTGTACGTGATCCCACCGCCACGATGAGATGTCGTCACCGAAGCGGTCACGAAGATTATCCACCGTCTCCCGGAAGGTGCGCACGAAGAGCTCGTCACGCGAGCCTTCGATCCAGAGACTGGATGGGTTCGAAAGGATTGCATCCGTGGCGTTATAGGCGACATATCCGGTCTCGAGTACTTCGCTATACAGCTCATCGGAGAGCACGCCACCGAGCGTCTGATCCATTATGCGCAGGTACCAGTGACTGAAGAGGAGCGCCTCGGTCGAGGAGCGCGTATACTCGGGACGCTGCTGCCACCGGCGCAGCCGCCCGATAAGCTCGCGCTCCACGTCATTCCACCCACGTTCCGGCACGTTATCGTCGATCGCGGCAAGGAACTCATCCAGCCGGCGGGCGGCGTGAAGATTAACCCAGTCGGTCTGAAGAGAAGCACTGGCGCGCATGCTCATCCGATTCGATCCCTCGATCGTGTTCACGATGCGCTGCATGCGGGCGCCCGGCGCCACGTCCGTGTTAATTAAATACGGATACGAGTCGTCGACCACGCGGTGATTAGCCGTTGCGATGTAGCCCTGCGGAGGGTTGCGAAGTTCCGGAAGCGCGTCGAACGGGATAGGCTCGGGAACCGCGGACGATGAATCCCATCCGGGACGCGGCACGAGGCCGGACACCTCCTGCCGCGCCGGTATTCGACCCACAGTCTTAAACCCGATATCGCCGTGCCGGTCGCCATAGACAACGTTCTGAGCGGGCAACTCGAACCAGGCAAGCGCCTCTCGAAACTGTTCCGCGGTCTCGGCCCGATTCATGCGCAGAAACGCATCGAATGGGCTTCGCTCGATATCGAAGGCGGTCCAGTATACCGACAGCGGCGGATCGTCGAGTATCACGGGACCATTCTTCGTACGCACAATCTCGATGGTCTCCGCAGCTTCGCGACCGGAAACGGGAATCTCCTCCTCGGTCACTCGAGCTTCGTACCACTCTCCGTCCCGCTCGAAGAGATGCGGATCCTCCTCATGACGGCGTTCGTGATACAGGTCCTGCGTATCACCGGTATTCGTAAGACCCCATGCAACGTCGTCGTTGTACCCGACTACAACGGTCGGCACTCCCGGAATACTGAACCCTCTCACGCGCCGTTCGCCGTCCGTCGCGGCGGAATCATCCGCATCGCGGGTAACCAGCTCGATCTCGTACCAAAGGGACGGCAGCCCGAGCTCCAGGTGGGGATCATTCGCAAGCTGGGGAAAACCGGTATCGGTCCGCTCGGAGGCGAGGACCCAGCTATTGCTTCCCGTCGAAGGTAACCGTCCGAGCTTTTCGAGGCCGGCATCCTTGCGCAACGAAACGATATCGTCGACGCTCACTTCGGGAACATCCGACCGGCCGGAGAGCGCAGGCACGCCGTTTCCGCGGTCGAACGGTACCTGGTTCACGGCCTGATCCTTGCTCCATACCGGCGGCCCAGCGTTCCGGTTCTCGGGCAGAATCTGCGAAAGGGCCCGCTCGCCCGCCTCCTCGAGTATCGCCGCGCGGACCGCTTCGGATTCCCAGTTCAATCCGAGATCGAATCCCATGAGCGCGAGCACCGCCCCTACATCCTCGCGAGTCCACGGCCTCGGTTCCACACCGAGCAGCCGCATTTCCAGTGGTCTCGGGCCGCGGTCGAGGTACGCATTAATCCCGGAGACGTAGGAATCGATCATCGCGAGCGCCTCTTCACCGGCGGTTTCCACCGCACGCCTCGATACCTCCGGCAGTCCCATGCGTCTGAGAAATGCGTCGGTCGATACAAACTCTTCGCCGAAGACCTCCGCGGTTCTACCGAAGGCGACTCTTCGCTGGAACTCCATCTGCCACAGCCTATCCTGGGCATGGACATAGCCTTGCGCAAAGTACAGGTCGCCGTCGATTTCTGCTTGAACGATCGGTATCCCGTGACGCCCTCGGTACACATCGACCTCGCTCTCCAATCCGGCAACACGCGATACGCCGTCGATATCGGGGTAGCTGTGCCGCACAAAAACAAGCGCGATGAATCCGAGAGCCGCGACCAGGACGAGCGACACGCGAACGAATGGAAGCTGCGAGCGTATTAACCTCATAGTCGCCCGCGATTATAGCACAATCGACGGAAAACTCGAGTTCGGATCCCTAATGCCCACCGGGAAGATAAAGCGGCGTAACCTATCGGCCGATGTGTACCCGATCGAAACGCGAAGGATTGCGCTGCCGTCGGGAGGCTTTCACCGCGCGCGCGACGCCCGAGCCGGGTTTCGCTGCGGGGCGTAGCCTTGACTGTCGAGAAACGCCGCAACAACGTCGGGGTCGAAATGTTCGCCGGACTGTGCGGCGATTTCGTCGCGGGCATCGCTTAGACTCCAGGCCGGCTTGTAGGGTCGAGCGCTGACAAGCGCGTCGAACACGTCCGCGACGGCGAAAATGCGACCCGAAAGGGGAATTTCGGTGCCGCGCAGCCGGGCCGGATATCCGGCGCCGTTCCACTTCTCGTGATGGTAGAGAATCACGTCCAGCGAGACCGCGGGCAGAAATCCGAGCGCTCTGGCGAACTCGTACCCGGCGGTCGGATGGGTTTTAAGTGTTTCCCATTCGGAGGCGTCAAGCGAGCCGGGCTTCAAAAGTATACTGTCGGGGATCGATATCTTCCCGATATCGTGCAGATACGCGCCCCAGCGCAGCGACAGTCGAGTATCCTCGTCGAGCTGCATCTCGCGCGCGATTGACCCGGCGAGCGCGGTCACGCGGTCGGTGTGGCCCTTGGTTTCGCGGTCGCGATACTCGAGCGCAAGTCCGAGCGCGCGAATAGCCCCTTCGCGGGCGTTCACCGCCTTTTCCTCGGCCACGAGACGGGCAGCCAGCGAAGAGAGCACGCCTGCCACCGAGGCGAATAACCCGCGCTCTGCAGGCGACCAGGTGTGCCGTCCGAACGTGTGCATAAGAAACGCACCGACAAACTCGCCGCCGCGGTTTATTACCGGCGCGGCAGCGAGACTCGCGATTCCGAATCCGTGGAACTGATGACAGCGCGAATCCTCGCCGGTATCCTCGATCAGTACGGGGGAGCCTTGAGTCCGTAGGGACTCGAGAAGCGGAAGGTTCGTCGGTAAGCCGTCGGCCATGAGAAGCTCGAATTCCTCGCTCGCGGGCATTTGCCCGTAGCATGCCCGATTGCGCAGCAAATCGCCGGAATCCTGCCAGTAGGCAGCCCCGACCGCAGACGTTTCATCGACAAGCGATCGAAGAATAGGCGTCACAGCCTCGGGTACGCTGCTCGCGGCGAGCGCGGTTTGACTTAATTCAAGAATGAGACTGGAATACTCTTCGGTTGCCTGCATACGCATTGAGAATATATAGTTTGCATCGTCCCGAGTCCATTACCTGCATGCGAGAGCGGCGCGATTTGGCCTACATCCGGTCGAGAAACGGCACGCCTGCAAGGGGCAAGGCGCCGCGAAGCGTATCGCGAACCGCCCGCGCAAGGCGCATGCGCGCGCTTCGTAGTGCGACGTCGTCGGCGGTAAGAATGGGATGATCGTGATAGTACCGGCTGAAGAGTTTGGCCAGGTCGTATAGCGCCCCGGTTACAGCCGATGGGTTGTAGGCCTGCGCCGCGGAGGCAACCGTCGCGGGCATTTCCGCGATCGCCTTGAGAAGATCCCATTCCTCGGGCAGCGAAAGAAGGGAAACATCGACCTCATCATCCGGAAGAAGCTCGGCCTGCTCGCTCTTTCGAATCATCGAGGAAATACGCGCGCCCATGTACTGAAGATACGGCCCGGTATTCCCCGAAAAGCTTATCGATTCGGCCGCGTCGAATACCATATCCTTATTCGGGCTCGTCGAAAGCAGGTAATAGTGCAGCGCACCGACGGCAATATTCGTGCTCGTCGCGTGAACATCGCCTACCGCGTCTTCACGACCTTTGGAAACAATCTCGTTCCGCGCGAGCTCCTCGAGATTGGCAAGCAGATCGTCGGCGTCGACGACCGTCCCCTGGCGGCTTTTCATGCGCCCTTCGGGAAGATTCACCATACCATACGATAAGTGAAACAGGTTCTTCGCCCACTCGAATCCGAGACGCTCGAGAATCGCAAAGAGCACGGCAAAGTGATAGCGCTGCTCGCTCGCTACCACGTACACCAGCCGGTCGAACGGCCAGTCGTTCTGCCGCGCGATTGCGGTGCCTATATCCTGCGTAACGTACAGACTCGTTCCGTCGGCGCGGAGAAGCACCTTTTTGTCGAGGTTGATGTCTTCCAGATCGACCCAGACTGTTCCTTCCTCATCGCGGTAGAAGATACCCTGCTCGAGCCCCTTGAGTACTTCCTCGCGGCCGGCCTGGTAGGTCTCGCTTTCAAAGTACACCGAATCGAAGTGAACGCCGGTCGCCTCGTATGTTTGCTCGATTCCCGAAATTGCCCAGCGGTTCATGGTTTTCCACAGCTCTTCGGTTTCCGGGTCGCCCTGCTCCCAGCGGCGAAGCATTTCCGCGGCACGCTCTTTGGCGTCGGGATCACGCTCTGCGAGCTTTTGAAACGCAATATACCAGTCGCCGACAAAGTGATCGCTTTTCCGCCCGGCAGACTCCGGAGTCTGCCCCTCGCCGAGTTCTTTGTAGGCAAGCATGCTCTGACAGATGTGAATTCCCCGATCGTTAATGAGATTAACGCGGCGTACGGTTGCTCCCGCCGCCTCGAGCAGCCGGCTTACACTCTCGCCTAAGGCATCGTTTCGAAGGTGTCCGAGATGAAGCGGCTTGTTGGTGTTCGGGCATGAAAACTCGACCATAATTCTTACGCCCGAGAGCGCGTCGGAGTGGACGTGCTTTTCCCCCTTCGACGCGACCTCGGCGAGTATCTGCTCGGCCGTGCGCGCGCGATCGAGTCGTATATTCAAATACGGGCCGGAACTCTCGGCAGGAGCTCGATCGCCGACCGAGGGATCTCCGTTCAGTATCCCGGCAACCCGCGAGGCGATCTCCGCGGGATTCTTCCGGAAGACCTTCGCGAAGGGAAAGAGCGGAAAGGCAATATCGCCGAGCTCCGATTTCGGCGGAGTCTCCGGGATAATCTGTTCGGGGTCTATTGTCGCCTCTGCGCCTGTCTCGCGGGCGTAAGCTTCGAGTGCGTCGCGCACCAGCGCGCGCCAGTGTTCACGTATATTGGTCATAAGCGGTAGGTCGGGATTATTAACCGAATACCCCGGCTCTCGCAAGCGTGCGATCGACCGCGCGGTATGGCTCCTACCGACGTCGCCCGGCTATTGCAAACATTCTCGTAAACCCAGCTCCATCGCGTCGGTAGCTTCCCAGCCGAGGCTCGCAGTGCGTACAATCATCGATCACGATAATCTCCGGGACACCGGCAGCCTCGAGTAGATTCAGATTCGCCGCACGCAGATCAATATAGCTTTCTCCGCCATCGCTCGAAACGGTGTTTTCACCGAAATTGGCGCCAAACTCTTCGGCGCGCTCGGCAGGTACCGCGTAGCACTCACCGCCGATGCAGGGGCCGAGAACAGCGCACAAATCGGACGGTGCTATACCGCACTCGCTACGCAGACGTCGCATCGCCTCGGTCACGATACCGGTTCCCCTGTATCCGCTATGAAGAATTGCCGCTACCGACGCGGTGCCTTTCGGCCGAACCGGCGCGATCTTCGACCCACCGGCGCCGTCGCTGCGATCGCGAGCCGCCCGTGGTATCAGTAAAATCGGCATGCAGTCGGCGACTGTAACTCCGGCGGCCTGAACCATCGGATCAAAAAGAATGCCGTCGGCCTGCGGGCCGCCTCCCTCGGCGATCCGCGAGTGCATTCGGGTCTCGTTTCGCAGATCGACGACTGTCCGGCTGTGAGTCTGTCTCACGCAGAGGGTTCGACGATAATCGTACCCCGCTTCGAATAGAACCCGGTCGCGATGGCCGGCGGCCTGTCCGGCCGGGCCCATATCCCCGGCGTATTTCGTTGTCATGAAGAATCGCGAACCCTCGTCGAGCAGGACCCACGCCGATGCGCTATCGGGATCATCCGGCAGCCGGCGGTAGTGAACCACTGTATTGTATTCCACGCTCACCTCAGGTACCTCCGTTACACCCGATCTATCGTGGCCAGGTCCAGTCCGCGTGCGAACAGTTGCTCGGCGCTGCGAATAGTGATCAGTACATCTTCGAGCGCCCGAAGATACCTGTCGGTCTCACGCCCTTCGATACTCGATAAGTTCGAAAGCGTATCGTAGCTTCCGCCAACCTCACCGTGGAGAATGCCATTCATGACGTTGTCGAGCGAGCGAAGCGCCGTGATAACGTCGGAAACCAACCGCCGTACGATCTGGTTCACCTCGTCGATTACCGGCTTTCGCAACTCGACAATCCTATCGGCGCTGTAGCCTTGCAACCCGATCTCCTGCAGACGTTTCCCGAACACACCGTCGGGCGCCACCTGCGACTTAAGCTGGTTTAACCGGTTGGGCGCGGCGCGCAACGTTTCGAACGCGTTGTCAAACTCGGTGCGGTTTTCTCCTTTGTAGAAATCCCCTTTTGTTTGCAGCGTGCGAAGCGGTGGGTACAGCGATGGATTGAATACCAGTTTCAA
>JBKGYS010000112.1:0-8652 GCA_046545955.1 Spirochaetales bacterium
ACTGGAAGCAGGCCCGCATGGATTACTACCAGCGTCTTGGTATTCGTCCCGAGTATCTTAGATTCAGCGAACACGGGCCGGATGAGCTCGCGCATTACGCCAAGAAAGCGTTCGATATCGAATACTACTATCCGTTCGGCTGGCAGGAGTTGGAGGGTATCCACAACCGGACCGACTTTGATCTCTCGCGCCATGCTGAATACTCGGGGAAGGATCTGCGATATCTCGAAGAAGAGACGAAAGAACGCTACATTCCATTCATCGTCGAAACGGCAGTTGGGCTAACCAGAAGTGTTCTCGTTGCCCTGTGCGACGCGTACGAAGAGGAAGAGGTGGCCGAGAGTGATGTCCGCACGGTCCTGCGGTTTCATCCCGAAGTTGCCCCGATCACCGTTGGGGTATTCCCTCTCGTTAAGAAGGATGGACTCGCCGAGCTTGCGCGGGAAATCGAACGCGAGCTGCGACTCGACTACACGACCTTCTACGATCAGGGTGGCGCTATCGGCCGGCGCTATCGTCGTCAGGACGAAATCGGCACCCCGTTCGGAATCACTATTGACTACGAAACCAAGGAAAACCGGACGGTTACCCTGCGCTTCCGGGACAGTATGGAACAGGTGAGAGTTCCGGTCGAGGAGCTTGCCGGTCGCATTCGCCACGAAATTCGAAATTACCGGCGACCGGGGGTGGAGTAAGAATGAGCGGCGAGACGGAGAAACGAAAATCCGCGTACGATGTGCTGGCAGACCGGGGGTTTGTTTCACAGGTCACCGACGAACCGGCCGTCCGTAGTCTCCTCGATAACGGGGTGTGTACATTCTACGCCGGCTTTGATCCCACCGGGCGTAGCCTGCATATCGGGCACCTGGTTCCACTTTATGCTATGGCTCATCTCGCTCGGGCAGGTCACAACGCAATCGCGCTTGTCGGTGGAGCTACGGCTCAGATCGGCGATCCCTCCGGGAAAACCGAGATGCGCAAGATTCTTTCTACCGAAGAAATTGATGCCAACGCCGAGGCGATGGGCCGTCAGATCCGCGGGTTTCTGCAGTCGGTGAATGCCGACGCGCGAGTCGTTAACAACGCGCAGTGGTTGCGTGGCTTGAACTATATCGAGTTCCTCCGCGATATTGGGCGGCATTTTTCCGTTAACCGGATGTTGTCGTTCGAAACGTATAAAATGCGGCTCGAAACCGGCTTGAGCTTTATCGAGTTCAATTATCAGCTGCTACAGAGCTACGACTACCTTACGCTGCACCGTGACCGTGGTGTCAATCTTCAGCTTGGCGGGGATGATCAGTGGGGGAATATCGTAGCCGGTATCGACCTTATCCGGCGTATTGAAGGGACAGAGGTTCAGGGAATTACGTTCCCGCTTGTAACGCGAGCCGATGGGAATAAAATGGGCAAGAGCGAGAAGGGTGCCGTATTCCTCGACGCCGAGCTCTACAGCCCGTACGAGTTTTTCCAGTACTGGAGGAACGTGCCGGACCCGGATGTAGCGAGATTTCTGAAGCTCTATACGTTTCTCGATCTCAAGGAGATAGAGGCTCTCACCTCCGTATCGGGAAGTGCGTTAAACGCGGCGAAAGAGCGTCTGGCCTGGGAGCTTACCAACATTGTTCACGGCGCGGAAAAGGCCGATGAGATGCTCGAAGCTGCGCGCGCGGCCTTCGGAGGGGGCGGCGAATCGACGGAGAAGATTCCTTCGACGACTGTTGCCGCGAGCGAAATCGAAGAGGGCCTTGGTGTGGTCGACGCGTTTGTCAGAGCCGGTCTCTGTGCTTCGAAGGGTGAGGCGCGGCGATTGATTCGTCAGGGCGGTGCCCGGATAAACGATCAACGGGTGTCGGATGAGGATCAGAGCCTGGCGATGGCGGCGTCCGGAGAACGAGAACTCATGCTCAGGGCTGGTAAGAAGCGCTATCACCGAATTGTAATCGAGTAAGGGATTCTAATCGAGTAAGGGTGTTCAGGCGAAAAGCCATGTTTTATGCGGCCGGGTTCTCGCGAAATCCTCGGGCGTTGTTTCGTCGGTCAGTTCGCGTGCGGTTCGTCCACCGGTTGCGCCTTCCTTCCTCAGCTTGGGATTCAGAAAGAACTTTCGTGCATTCGTCGCGAACACGAGTACACCACCTTTCGTTAATAGCGGAAGGCATTGCTGGATGAGTTCCGGATGGTCGCGTCGAATGTCCATAGTCCGGTTCATTTTTCTACTGTTCGAGAACGTCGGGGCGTCGAGTACGATTATATCCCATCGCCCCTTCGAATCGAGCGCACGCTCGAGGAACTCAAACACGCATTGCTCGTGAAACTCGTGAGCTCCGGTTATAAGCATGCCGTTTTGCTCCAGATTCTCGCGAGCCCAGTCGAGGTACGGGCGAGAGAGATCCACATTCGTCGTAGAAACTGCTCCGCCTGCAGCAGCATAGACGCTGAACGCCCCGGTATAACAGAACAGATTAAGCACTTTCGCTCCAGAGGACATATCGGCGACCATGCCGCGGGTAATCCGATGATCGAGAAACAGCCCGGTATCGAGATAGTCGGTCAGGTTTACTTTGAAAAACAGGTTGGCTTCGGTAACCCAGGTCGAAAAGGACGGTCCGGACCGTTTTTCGTGTTGTTCGCCTCTGGAGCGTTTGGGCCGGAACTTCGTGAATGTTCTGTCGGAACGTATTCCCAGGGTCGCGGATGCCGTATCCGCCATAGCGGGCAGCCAGGAATGCCCATGAGCTGTAGAACCGTGCTCCGGGTGCTCAACTTCACATACGTGCAGGTACGGTCCGTACACATCTATCTGAAGGGGCAGGTCACCCGATTCGTGATCGAATACCCGGTAGCACTCGATACCGTGGCGGGCGGCCCAGGGTCGCAGGTGTTTCAAACGGCGCTTGAGTCCCGATACAAGCCCTTTGCGCTGTCCGTCGAGAGGATTGTCGGTTGCCTCGGACATTCGTCGCGTTAAACCCCGATCTCTTGCGAGTAAGAGGACCCGAAAGAGCTGCCGTTCGCACCCGCTGCCAAGGTATCCGAGGGTACACCGTGTTGCTCGCGTATTTTAACGCTTAATACCGCGTACCCGGAACTCAGGTCTTCCTTTTGAACCACAACATGCTCAGGAACCTTTATCTTGTCGTTGGTGAAGTTCCATATTGCTGTAATACCCGCCGAGGCGAGCGCGTCCGCCATTTCCTGGGCGTGGCGATTCGGAACGGTCAGAATGGCTACTTCTATACCGTGATCGGCGATTATTTGTTCGAGCCGTTCGACGTGATAGACGGGGGTCTCGTTTATTGTTTTGCCGATTTTCGCCTCGCTCGTGTCGAACGCCGCGATTATGTTCAGTCCGTGTTTTGGAAACTCGACGTAGCCGAGCAGCGCCGAGCCGAGATGTCCGGCCCCGACGAGTATTGCAGGCGTTTCGGTGTCCCATCTGAGGAACGACGTGATCGCATGCAAAAGCTCGTCGACCGGAAAACCGCGGCGTGGCTTTCCGACGATACCCGTAACCGCGAGGTCCTTTCGAACTTGTATAGGCTCCAGTTCGAGCTCTTCCGCGATAACAGTTCCCGAGATGTACTCCAGTTTGTCACGTTTTGCTGCTTCGACAATATGAAGGTACGATGGAAGGCGTTTAATTGTCGGCAGGCTTGCAAGCTTCCGATTGATCATTAGTATTCACTATAGCGCAGTTACGCCGTGATTGTGTAGTATGCGGCGTGTATCCAGAGCGCATTGTTCTCATGCGCGCTTCGGTCATGATACGCTTCTGCCGGTGCGCAACGAACGGGACCTGATCACCGCTATTCCTGACCGACGCCTATCCGGCCGCGTTGTAGCGGCGGGTAAACGCAGGATCGCCAATCGAATGGCAATGGCGATCGGGTGCCCTGCGTTCCTGCTTCTGTTCGCGATCGCATATCCCGCTGATCTCCTGGGCTTCGAAACATGGCGTCACATAGCCACGGGTGCTGTTGAGTCGGATGTCGTAATCGATGATCTTGGAAACGTGAGTTTCTCGGTCGATAACCGGTGGGTCTACCGTCTCAACCCCGAGGGCGAACGGTCGTTTCGTGTACGGCTCTCCGAGCCGGTAGGCGCTCATATCATGGCGCTTTCCGACGGGTCGCTGGTTGTCAGTACCGAGGCAGGGGACATCGAACGCATATCTCCGAGCGGTCGAGTGTCGTGGAGGTTACTGCACGACGAGGATAGGGCGCTACATACGATGGCTTCGAGCAATCGAGGCGTTATCTACCTTGCGTACGAGGATGGTGGCGTTCGCGCTGTAAACTACGCCGGACGTCCGGTGTGGTCTGTCGATACGGGCGAAACGACCGAACTCGGGCCTGTTCTGGACAGTGAGGGCAATCTCCACATCGTTTCCGGCACGGGAGAGCTCCTGGTTCTCAATCCGCAGGCGGACATTGTGCACAGCTTTCAGCTCGAGCGAGTGCCGCAGAAGCTTGCGATCGATTCCGACGACGAGTTAATCGTTGTGTACGACGATCTGAAAACGGAGCGGATCGATCCTGCCGCCGGCGAACGCCGCGTTATAGTGTCCGCGATCGAAGAGGATCGCCGAACGGCGATCTCCGATCTTTTTGTCGATGGAAACGGCACAGTCTCCCTGCTTCGCGAAGACGGAACGCTTCTGCGCTATTCTGAGGGCGGTGACCGTGAGTTCCAGACGGTCGCCGAATCGCTGAGGGGTGCGGCAGCCGTTGGAGACGGCACTTTTATCGTATCCCAACCGGAAGGTGTTCTCAGACGTATCGACGAATCCGGACAGACCCTGCTCACCGTTAAAACGCGAAGCGGAGGCGGAGAACTGTCGCGCCCTGTCGTCGGTCGCGGCGGACATATCGCTGTTCCCGGCAGCGAGTGGACGGTGCATGGCTTTTCGTTGGACGACGTTGACAAGAACGCGTTTCGTGGACGGGGCGCGGGCGCTGCAGCCGACGGTCGAGTAACGTCGGTTGCCGGTCCGACTCGGCGGAATCTGTTCGATATCCGCGAGTTCAGAATTCGCTCCCGGCTCATCGAGCAGGGGGATGCCTCCGTGGCGGAGCAAAGCCTCGAGGATATCGAGCAGGCGATTTCGCGTGGAGACCTTAGAGGGATGTCTCTATGGGCTAGCGAGCTGCTTCTGACAGTAGCCGGTGATCGAACCGGCCGCAATCCGGCGTCAGGCCTCTCGGCGGAGCTTGTTCGGCAATCTTACAGGCTACTTGGGGAAATAGCAGATTCCACCGCGGCCTCGGGGCTCGAGAAACACGCGCTCGGAGCGGCGGGTGTTTCACACCCTCGCGCAATTATGTATGGCCTGTCGCGGTTGGGGTACTCGTATCGACACGATCGTTCAAAACTAATCGATTTTGTGTATCGCCGGGCAGGTGGAGCAGGCGTCTCGGCCGCTTTGGACTCCGCTTACCTCGATTCGGTAGAGGCTGTTTGGCGCCAGGGTGGAGCGCTGAACCGGGAAATGGTACGTCGAATAGCGAGTCTCCCGCATACCGCCGCCGATGACTCGACGCGGATCAAGGCCCATCGACTTTCCGCGATGTTGTCCGCGGACGCGGATCGGCCTTTCGGTAATGCCGCGAGTACCTCAACGCCGCTGTCAGCCGAAGAGTTTCCGAAGGAGTTTTAGAGGGATATGAGGCAAAACAATGCGGTCCGGCTCACCATTGTTGTGATATTGACGATTCTCTCGTTTCAAGCGCTTCCGGCGCTCGACGTCGCGGAGGAAGAACTATCTCGCGTTCGAGGTCAGGATATCGAGTTTGTCAATTACGAAGGTCCGGTTTCGACGTCGGAATCGGTTGAAATGATTCGATCGATTGGTGAGTTTCTCGGGGAGCGTGAATTATCTGCGGGCGAGACTCGCGAATACTTTGAAAGATACCTGGTTGAACGCGCTATTGATCCCGATACGAGTGAAGGGTTCGACGCTGATATCTTTATCATTCTGCCCGGCGCGCGGGTCGACCACATTCGGAATCTCCGATTGATGCTTTCCGGATATCTCGAGAGCGCGTACGGCTACTCCGGTGACGAGGCCGATCTGATCGCCGAGCTCTCGACCGTGTATAACGCGGTATACCGCGGGGACCTTTCCAATTTCGAACAGAGGTATAAACCCGTTGTCCACGAGCGACTCTCAGCTGACTCTGTCGGACTGTCTACCGTGTATAGCGAGTGGGCTGGTAACACGGAGTTGGTCATACCGCTTCGAGAAGGACAAGCCCTGGTCGATCCCTTCGAGCTTGCCGACGAAGTAGTCATCGGAGACTTGCGCGAGCGTTCGGATATGGGCATCGCTGAACGGCGTTCGCTTGTTTCGCTGATGGAAGATGTGATCGATATCGAACGGGATCAGATCGAGTCCGACCGTGAGCGTTTCGCGGCGGACCTCGATGCGCTTGAGGAACGCGAACGGGAAATTCTTCAAGAGCGGGAGGAGTTGGACGCGCTTCGCGCCTCCGAGCGCGCTCAAGGCGAGGAACGAATTGATAGGGCCGAAGCCGAGCTTTCCGATCGTATGGCTGCGCTGTCGGCTCGTGCCGAGGAAATCGAGGAGCGTGACGCCGAAGTCGAGGAAATGGAAGAGCAAGTGCAGGCCGAGCGAGACGCGATTGCCGAAGACCGGGAAGAAGTGCTCGACGAGGATGAGGTGGACACCGAGGATGTCGATGAGGTGGAGCAGGCGGACGATGAAGACGCCATCGCCGACCCCGAGAACCTAGCCACGGCTGAACGGTCGACCGATAGCGTTGATCTGATCGAAGTAACCGGGAGCGAGGCGAACCCGGAAGGTAGAATCGCCCGGGTTTCAGTAGATGACGGACGCGTTTCAGAGCGTTCGCAAACCGATCGTATATCGTCGAGGGAGCTTTCGGACTTTCGGGGCAGCTATCTTGTGATCGCGGGCGTCTCGGAGAACACGGGAAATCTGGTGCGAATAGATCAGGACGAACTTGCCGAGCAGGATTCTTCTTCCGAGGAAGTGTTCATTCGGTCAAGCGTCGAAGTCGTCGATGATGCTGCCATATTCGCGGTGATTCGCCACGATGAACGGTGGAAAATGGGACGTTTCAGCCCGGGACTCGAACTGGAATCGATGTCGGAAGCAGCCGTCGCACCAAATACATCCATCGGTGTGCACGAGTCTTCGATCGTCGTTCAGGCCGATGACGACACCTTTATCGTGCTTTCCCGGGACAATTTGAGGCGGCAGGATACCGACGAATAGAAACGCGGCGTACGGCGAAATCCACACTCCGGGAACATCTCGTCCTGCGCCCTCGCCGGGGTCAGGCGAAGCTACTCGCGCTTGCGGCGAAAGAGTCGACGAAATAAACGTTTTATCCAGTCAAGGAATCGCCGGATCCGGCCCGGATTGCGCAGGTAGTCCAGTCGCTTGTACGCCTCGCCGAGTTCATCGGTACTAAGCGGTTTTCGATGCGTATTCTCCTCGATTTCCATCTCGAGAATGTCAGCGGCATCCGCCTGGTCTACGACACGGACACTTATGGCGTGCCAGCCGAGCTCTCGTGCCGCTTCGAGTCGACGATGCCCCGCGATAAGCTCATTTGCCCTGTTTATAACAACCGGATTCATAAGACCGTAGCGCTTCATGCTGTCCTTTAGCGCGCTCAGATCCCCAAGTTCACGCCGAATCCGTTTGCGTATGATTATTTCGTCTACTGGTAATTGCATCCACTAATCCAGAAGCGGATTACCGCCTTCATCTTCGTCATCTTCGTCATCGTCGTCATCTTCGGTCTCATCGTCGTCATCTCGGCCATCCTGGTCATCTTCGGTCTCATCGTCGAGAAAGTCTTCTTCGGCCGGAAGGTCGTCAATATCGTCCTCCATCAATTCTTCCGAATCCGACTCACTGTCGCCGGAGAGAATATCATCGATAGTGGGTATGGCGCTGTCAGCCTGTCGGCGACTCGGAAGCAGCCCTCTGCGTTCGGCGCTGCTTTGAAGCTGATTCACTCGACGTGATTCCGCGAGCATCCGTTCGCTTTCGCTCGGCGAGTATTCGGTTGGTTCAGTTCCCTCTATGAAGATTTCTTCGCGGGTCGGCCCCGAATAGTTGCTGTCGGCGAGAAGCCCGGTTTCCTCGGAAATTTCTACATCGACGAGGCCATTCTCGGGGCGTTCAAAATCCGGCACGTCGCGATCCGAGTGTATCTCGTTCATGTAGTTGGTCCAAACAGGTCCGGCGAGCGCCGCCCCGTACTGATTCGTGCCGAGGCTTCGTCCTCCACGATCGAATCCGAACCATACGCTCGTGGTATACAGCGGTGAATAGCCGGCCACCCAGGCATCCGACCAGTTCTGCGTTGTCCCCGATTTGGCGGCCATGGGTACGTCTGGAGTATTGCCTCGCATTGTTCCGGTCTTGAACGCATCCTGCAGCATGTCGGTGACGATATACGCCGCTTGTTCACTCACGACTTCAAGCTCGCTACCGCGATCCCTCTGGGAAGTTCGGAGCTCCCGCTCCGGTTCCGCGACAACCTGCCCGCGCTGATCTTCAATGTAACGGACGGTCAACGGCTCGACTTCAACGCCCTCGTTGGCGATTGTTGCGTAGGCGCGAGTCATTTCGAGCGGACTTACCGAGCTGATCCC
>JBKGYS010000113.1:0-8520 GCA_046545955.1 Spirochaetales bacterium
ACATCCGCTGTTGATGTGTTGGTTCGCGCAGCGCGCGCATCATCTCGAGGCGGGCCTGAGACATGCTAGGCGCGCCGTACCGTAACCACCCAATGACTTGCGCCGGGTTTGTCGACCGAAACCACCTCGTGTCCTTCCAGGTCCAGAGACCGCGGCACATTCGACGCCGATTCGCTGTTTCCGAGATGAATTTTCAGCACCTCTCCCGCATCCAGTTTCTCGAGGGCAAGCTTACTTTTGACGAACGTGTACGGGCATACCTCGTTTTCAAGGTTCAATTCGTCGGCCTCACCCCGCTGTTTGCTCGTCTCGTTTACGCTCATACTCGTTCCTCCACACTTTCGTTGCCTTGAATACCGCGTTTGACGGGCACGGCACCGAAGCGAACGTGCCCGACGTCTCGACTATCGATATGGGAATCTAAGCGTCCGAGTCGACCGGTGTGTCCTCGCGGTTTCCCCACTCACCCCATGATCCGTCGTACATTCGCGCGTCTTCGTGTCCGAGCACGCGGAGCGCGACGTAGCTGTGCGCGGAACGGAATCCGCCCTGGCAAAGCGTTACCGTCTCACCTTCGTGTCCCTGCATGGCTTCTTCGTACACCGCCGATAGCTCTTCGAGGGGGCGAAAGCGAACATCGTCCTCGGGGGTGTTGTTCGTCCAGTTCAGGTTTACCGACCCGGGAATGTGGCCGCCGCGTTCGGCGCGCACATCCTCTCCCCTGTATTCCTCGGGCGAACGCGCATCGAGCAGAAGCACCTCCTCGCTGTCGAGGTTATCCTCTACATATTCGAAATCGGCGAGCAGTTGTGGGCGCACGTTCGCGTCGAAATCGCCCCGCTCCGGCACGTCGACCTCCGTAGAGATTCTGCTCCCCGACTGCTCCCAGGCTGTCATTCCGCCGTCGAGAAGGTGCACCTGTTCGTGCCCGATATATTCGAGTGCCCAGAAGAGCCTGCTAGACCAGGTGCCGGCCCCTCCGTCGTAAACGACAACGGGCGTATCCTCGGATACACCGACCTCGGCAAGATCGGCGGCCACCGTATCCGGATCCGGAAGCATCGCGGAGACACCGTCAACCTCCTCGGCGATAACTGATTGGTCGACGAAGGCGGCTCCTGGAACATGCCCGGCGGAAAAATCGTCGAACTCACGGCCGACATCGAGTATCACCACTTCGTCGGATCGCTCCTGTACCCATTCAGGCGAAACGAGGATGTCCTCGGGGGCGGTGCGCTCCATCGACGAAGAGAGTACGCCCGATCCGTAAAGCGCCGCACCGCCGGCCACCACGACCGCCGCTATAATTTTCTGTGTTTTCGTTATTGCCATTATCCGGCCTCCTTTCCTGATTCGATTCGATAAATGATCCCCGTCATTACCCAGCAGCCGAGGATAATGAACGCTGTGCTGAGCATTGCCGTCAGACCCAGCGTCGATACACCGGTAATGCTGTGGCCGATATTACAACCGCCCGCGATCGACGCGCCGAGGCCCATGGTTAAGCCGCCCCCGAACTGCCGAACAAAACGTCTCGGGTCCGGCATCCGAAGTACCGCCTCGCCGGCGGCTTTCGCCGCGAGAAACGCCCCGAACGGCACGCCGAGTACCATGAACGAAGCCACGCTAAGCCCGGAGGTGTCCCCGCCGATGAGAAACCGCGTAAGCGCGACCGTAGGCTGCGTGAACGACAGTCCGAACTGCCTGCCCTCCATCGCAGAAAGCAGCCACGCGGCGAAGGCAAGAACTCCCACAACAAGACCGGTTTTCTGCCAGGTCCAGCCGATGAGAAATCGTTGCTTCGGCGCGTTCGAAAGCCACGCTATCGCCGCGCCCGCGAGCGCGAGCAGTACACCCCATCGAACCGCCGGGTTCTCAACCCCGAGCACGGAAAACAGGCTTGCCTCGCCGGCCTCGAAATCGATGACCGGGTTACGCGCTGCCTCCTGCACTGCGACGAGCGCTCCGCCGTCGGTCACCGCCGTGCCGATCACAAAGCCTACGAGCGCGGCCATGGAGCCGAGCATTCCGCGTCCGCAACGGTAGTACGTTCCGCTCGCGCAGCCGCCGGCCATAACCATACCGAGCCCGAAGACAAAGCCACCTACGATCGCCGCCGGCCAGAAAAACGGCGCGACGTTCGGCTCGACAACCCCGAAGTCGGTAATAAGGCGTACTCCGAGCACGTTAATGACGAGCACGAGCACCCAAGCCCGCACGAGGCTGCGATCTTTCTCCAGATAAAAGCTTCGAAACGCGGTGTTCATACAGTAGCCGCCGCGTTGAAGCGCGTATCCCAGAAGTAATCCCAGCGCAACCGCCGCCGTCGTCAACATGTTCCGTCTCTCCTTGCCTTTTTAAGGCTCCGTGTTTAGAAGCACGCAAAATTTCCATCGCGTCGAATTGCATAAGACGCGACAAGGTTGATGCTATCAGCCGACCCCTCGGACAGACTGCCGGTAGACCTCACCACGGACTCCGCCGGATCGACCTCCGCCGTGTCACCGGCGTCGGTGACAAGCAGAACCGTACCCGTTCCCGACTTCGCTGCGTGCGCAACCCGACCGCCCTCGATTCCGTCCATATCGGAAAGCTCGACTCTGCCACCGCTATCGGATGCCTCGCTGGTAATATCGGAGACCGATACCACCTCGAGCGCGGTCGCGTCTTCGCTGACGAACACCGCTCGACCATCGCCTGTTATCCCCGATTCGCCCGACCATGCAGCGGCCGGCGCTCGGTCGGCTGATACCTCGACAGCGCCTGTGTGCGCCGAAGCTTCCGCCTCGTCGACGGCGAAGACGCTACGGTCTTCGCTCACGCCCCAGAGAAGCGAGTGATCATCCGAGAAGGCGAGCGTCGCGCCGACGGCGGGTTCATCGGGTCGAATCTCGCCGACCCGTTGTCCGTTCTGCGCGAAAAACACCGCGATGCTCCCCTCCTCGGTCGCACGGTATAACCGGGTCGCACGTCGGTTGGGGTGTACCGGCCCGACCGTTCCCTCCGCTTCGATAGTCAACCGCTCGCTGAGCTCACGCATCTCGTGACCGTAGACCGATATGTCGTCGTGGTCGCTCCAGGTCACAAACAGCGTCTGTCCATTTCCGGAAAACGCAAGATGCTCCGGGCGTCGCCCGTCGGCTCCCGGCGGTTCGATCGACGCCTCGTGTTCGAGCGAGGCCGTGGAAAATACATCGATCTCAGCGCGATCCTCGTAGCTTACCCAGACCGAGACTCCACCGGGGGTCGGCTCGATAGAGCTCGCCCGGCCGGGAAGCTCCACTTCCGCCTGCGGACCATCGCTCTCATCCGAAGTAAACGAGTCACCTTCGAACGAGCGCAGTACCCGGCGGTCGTCGCTCACCGTCAGCACGCCATGCTCGTCGGGCGCATCGCCGAACGCTCCGGCCGAACCCGAACTGCCGTCCGAGGAGGTTGGGCCTGCGGTTCGACGCTCCGCTGCTCCCGGCGCAAGGCTTCCGTCGTACACCCCGTAGGCGAGTACTCCCGTAAGTATTAGCGCCGAAAGCGCCATGATTGTCCCCGCGGCGTATCGCCACATCTCTTCCTCCACGTATCGCCTTCAACCAAAGGCCTTAGGCGAACGGACGCTTCGGGGGAAGCATCTCGATCCGCCCGATCAACTATAGTTCAGTTTTTAAATTGACTTACTGAACTCCGTGGTATAGTATTGTAATCACATTGAGTTAGTCAAGTAAATCAGGAGAAAATCGCTTATGAGCACGAACTGGAATGAAGCGCTGCTTGTGTCGCCCGAGACACTTCTTGAACACATCAACCTTGAGTCTTCGAGTGGTACCGGGAAGCCGCGCGGGGTTCTCGTGGTCGACACAAGGGGAAACCGCGAGTATAGCGAGGGACATATCCCGGGGGCGGTTAATCTGCCGTCCGGGGATTTGTTCGATGCCCAGAGCGCCGGTTCGGATCTGCTTCCAATGGAGGCGGTGGAGCGCCGGGTCCGCGAGGCCGGCATCGATAACGAAACGCGACTTGTTTTCTACGATGATTCCGGACTCGTACCGTCGGCACGGGTGTTCTGGGTGCTTGAAAACTTCGGCCGCCGTAATATGGCGCTCCTCGATGGTGGGTTTCCCGTGTGGACCGCCCTCGGGTTTCCCGTAACGACGGAGGCGCCCGAGACCAGCGCTGGTACCGCCGCGGCGGGGACCTTTCGTGCGGCCGCCGAGGGGGCCGCGTTTGCGACGCGTGAGGATGTGCTCGAGGCGCTCGACAGCGACGACACCATTCTGGTAGACACCCGGACTCCGGCCGAATACGCCGGCGTCAGCGAAGCGCATACCCGAAACGGGCACATTCCCGGCGCTGTGAATGTCGACTGGCAGAATCATATCGCCGACTTATTCGAGCCGCGGCTTGTGGCCCCGGAGAAGCTCAGATCGCTGTACGAAGCTGTCGGAGTCACGCCCGACCGCAAGGTTATTACCTACTGCCGCACCGCTTCCCGCTCTTCGCACACCTACTTCGTACTTCGCCTTCTCGGGTTTCGGCGCGTGTCCAACTACAGCGGTTCGTGGACAGAGTGGAATGTCGATGATTCGCTGCCGGTTGCCACCGGTGAGGCCCCGTAGCAAGGCGCGATTCCAACCCGGGCTACGGCCGGTGGGGCGGCCCGGCGGCTCGAAAAAAGCGGCTTTCGGACGGCTGTTGTGTCTCTGCACAAGCGGCTCCCGGCCCGGCTGTCCGTCTTGAAATACGATCTGCAAATACGATCTGCAAATACGATCTGCAAATACGATCTGCCCCGCCGCTGCGCGGGAACAGACATCAGCCTCGCAACAACACGCCCTTGACCTTGAAGGCGAATCGTGAGCTACTTTGTCGACAGCTCGCGGGTTCCTGCACACAGGAACAGAACACTTTCTGCGCGGGTATTCGTGCACAATAAAGCGCACATCGGAGAGACGAATATTTCACACACATCAAACGCCGCTATAAGAAACGTCGCGATTATCGCGCACGTCGATCACGGAAAAACCACGTTAGTCGACGCAATGTTTCGCCGAAGCGGTCTCTTTCGCGAAGGACAGGACGTGGAAGCGCGGCTTATGGACCGCCTGGACCTCGAGCGCGAGCGCGGGATTACTATCGCTGCGAAGAACTGCGCGATCGGATGGCATGGAACGAAAGTCAACATTATCGATACGCCGGGGCACGCCGACTTCGGTGGCGAGGTCGAACGCGCGTTGAGCATGGCCGACGGAGCGCTTCTGCTCGTCGACGCGGCCGAGGGGCCGCTTCCGCAGACCCGTTTCGTTCTCAACAAGACCCTCGAAGCGGGCCTTCCGGTCATCGTCGTAATCAATAAAATCGACCGAAAAGACGCGCGTCCGGCGGAGGTCGTCGAGGAGGTAAGCGAGCTTTTTATCGATCTCGACGCCAACGACGAACAGCTCGACTTTCCCCTGCTCTACGCGATCGCCACCGAGGCGATCGCCTACCGTGATCTCGAAGCGCCGAGCGAAGACCTCGACGTGCTCCTCGATATGATTCTCGACGTAATCCCGCCGCCGGCCGTACACGAGGACAAGCCGTTTCAGATGCTCGTAAGCGATCTCGGATATTCGGATTTTCTCGGGCGGCTGGCCATCGGGAAAACGTGGAATCAGACTGTGAGCGCCAACGACGCGCTTATCCGCATCGACGCTCTCGGCCGGACGAAGCCGCTGAAAGTAAATAAGCTTCAAGTATACGAGGGCCTGTCGATCGTCGAGACGAAGTCGGCCGAGCCGGGGGATGTTGTCGTGCTCTCAGGGCTCGATGAGGTACACATTGGCGACACGATCTGTACCCGGGATGCCCCCCGCGCTATGCGTCGACTTACTGTCGACGAGCCGACCGTCTCGATGCTTTTCCTGCGCAATACGGGCCCGTACGCCGGGCGGGAGGGAACGCACGTTCAAGCGACGAAACTCGGCGACAGGCTTCAACGCGAGACGCTTCGTAACGTGTCGCTTCGCGTCGAAGAGAGCGCGGATAAGGAAGGGTTTCTCGTAAGCGGTCGCGGTGAGTTTCAGATGGCCATTCTCATAGAAACCATGCGTCGTGAGGGTTTCGAGATGTGTGTCGGTCGCCCCGAAGTGATATACGGAAAGGCAGACGACGGAACGCTCACCGAGCCGATCGAACACGTTTTTATTGACTGCGGGGAGGAGTTCACAGGGGTCATCACCGAGAAGCTTTCGATGCGCCGTGGCCGAATGGAAGGCCTTGTGAATCACGGAAACGGGCGCGCGAGGCTGGAGTTCAGCGTACCGTCGCGAGCGCTTATCGGCTTTCGCGACGAGCTTCTGACCGATACCCGGGGAACCGGCATCATGAATGCGTATCTGGAGGGGTATGAGCGGTATCGCGGAGATTTTCCGAGCCGGTTCACCGGTTCGCTCGTGAGCGACCGGCAGGGAACGGCCGTTGCCTACGCCCTGTTTAACCTGGAGCCGCGGGGTTCCATGTTTATCGCACCCGGAGAGCTCGTGTATGAGGGGATGGTGGTCGGCGAGCACAATCGCGACAGCGATCTCGAGGTGAATCCGACGAAGACCAAAAAGCTCACCAATATGCGCGCCGCGGGCCGGGACGACAACGTCATTCTCACTCCGCCACACGTCATGACGCTCGAGGCGGCGATTAACTTCGTGAAGGACGACGAGCTTGTCGAAATTACCCCGAAATCGATTCGCATTCGAAAGCGGGTTCTTCAGTCGAGCGAGCGGAAGAAGCTTCGCTAAATCCTGTTTTCAGGGTCAGGCTCGCCCGGCGAACCGGCTCCACCGTATTGGACCGCATCCGTCATCCACATATCTTCGTAGGGCGGATCGCTCTGTTTCGAAAGAATGAACAAATATTCGTGTGTCGAGCCGTCGGCCCGCGAGATATTCGCCGAGACTGCTGCCACGTCATCATTCGCCACGACCTCCCGAACTTCGGAGGATTCATGGTTGAGCATAGGCCGATACGCCGGGCTTCTAAACAGGTCTGCGAACCGATCGAGTGGGCCTGTCGACTCCCGGTTTGCCGGGGAGGCGAAGCTGAATGTCTTCTCGATTCCATCGTTATCCGGTCCGTTATCCCGTAGCGCGTCCAGCTGTATTCGCACAACCTCTCTCGGTTCCAGGTCTTCGGCGGGCCCGTGCGTATCGGCTGATGCGCTAACGCCCGCGATAAGAAAAGCGGCTGCCGTGACCGACCAGGCAGCCATGACACGCCTCGACGATTGACAAATCATCTGTCGTACCTCCCTATAAGAAGGTATTACCCGCACGGTGCGATCGTCAGGAACTCTTACTCGTTTTCGGAGGCTCGGAGAACGAAGGCTGACAAAATGGTGCGCTCGGTACTGTTGCCCGGCCAGCGAAACGCCGCACCGTCAACCCGATAGCGCGAGCGGGGGTACGCCATAGCTCGATTATCCGCGCGGTATCGTGTCGGGCGAAAGCTCTCCTCGCTGCAAGTGAAAAAAAGAGCGCGGGCACAGCGATTCAGATGATATACAGAAAGCCACCTGCCGGATTCGAACCGGCGACCCCGAGATTACAAGTCACGTGCTCTGGCCAGCTGAGCTAAGGTGGCGTTTAAGCGTGCGGGTAAGCTTACCGATTGCGCTCGGTACGCTACTAAAAGAAGGGGGGAAAGTCAACGTCGCTTGCGCGCGAGCCTGTGAGGATACGCGCACGGTTGTGCTCGATTGAAACCGTATGTTCGAACTGCGCGCACGATGAACCGCCGGCGGCAACGAGACCATGACCATCCTCGCGCATTACAAGCACGTCATCTGCGAGACTTACAACCGGCTCGATGGTAATTATCTGACCCGAGCGCAGCACCCGATTCCGTAGCGAATCGCTGGAAGCTGCGATATGCTGCGGATTCGGGTGATACGGGATCGTAGGAGGTTCGTGCAGCGCGCGCCCTACCCCGTGCCCGCAGCACTCCGGCTGGACAACAAGCCCGTAGCCCTCGGCAGCGCGTCGTATAGTCTGCGCAACATAGCCGACGGTTACGCCGTCTTTGAGTACGCCGATTCCGGCCATACAGGCGGCATAGGCGCCCTTTAAAAGCCTCGCGTGGTCGGCGTCGACAGGCCCTACAGCGAATGTCCAGGCGGCGTCGGCGAACCAGCCCGCCCGTTCAACCGCTACGTCCACGGTTACAAGCTGTCCCGAGGGGATCGGGACATCGTCGGGTATGCCGTGGACCGCGACCAGCCCTGGATTTACACAACAGACGGAGGGATAATCACGGTAACCGGCGAGCGCGGGGGCGAGATCCCGCTGCTCGATAAACGCGCGGACCGTTGCTTCGATATCGAGCCCGGTAATGCCCGGCTCAATTCGCCGCGATATCTGTTCGAAAAGCTCGGCAAGGTGTCGACCGTTCTGCCGCACGCGCGCGATCTCGCCTTTCGTTCGAAAGGCTGCCTGCCCTGAAAGCGCTTCACCCGGGAACCGACTATTGCTGTTTTCGATCTGCCGTTTAAACATA
>JBKGYS010000114.1:0-8460 GCA_046545955.1 Spirochaetales bacterium
CTCGAGCACGGACAGCCCCGCGACGTAGATGTAGGTCTTGGGATCCTGAATCATTTCCCAGACTTCTGCCGCGTTATCCATAATGGTGTTCTCGATTTGCGGCTCCTCTCCGAGATACGGGCGAGCTGCAAGCGCCTCGAACGCCTTGAATGTCTCACGGTCGTAATAGTTGGCAAAGTCGTTGTTCTCATCGTTCATATAGAGCATATCCATGCCGGTCTTCGCCCCGTAAAACAGGCGCACCTTGCCGTGCCACTCGGAACGTTCCCCGTAGATATGCTTCATGAACGCCCTGAATGGAGCGATTCCGGTGCCAATGCCGATCATGAGAATGTTACTGGTGTTGTCACGCGGCGCCTGGAACTGGCGTCCGTACGGGCCCGCGATTTTGATCTGGTCGCCAGGTCGGGAATCGCACAGGTAGTTTGATGCAATGCCGGGATATCGCTCTCCGCTGATCTCGTCGATATAGAAACACCGCCGGACCGTTATGGCGATCTGAGCGAGATCTCCCTCCTCTCCCTCTCTCGCGTTTGCGATCGAGTACAGCCGAAAGTGTTCATCGTTTCCAAAATCCCCCGGCGGTGGTGCAAGAACCCCGATGCTCTGGCCCTCGACATAATGGAATGTCGCGTCGGGAATGTTCAGCACAATATGTCGAACCTCGTCGGTGTTCTCCGGCGTAATCCGTTCGCTGCTCTCCACGGTGGCAACGTAGGGATTACTCGCATCGTATTCGGTCGTTGTCATACTACTATCTCCTTTCTAACTGCGCCCGCACATGCACCGGCGGAACGCCATATTCACTTCGCTTCTATCTTTATCCAATTACGTCGTCTGTAGATAACTGCGCTACCGGCGCTTATGATGCGGGTGTGACTTGCAGAGGCCCATCAAGCCGCATCCCATACATTCCTCCCGTTCCCCGTACTCGGGATGGCGCGCCGAGAATCGTCTTGACATCTCCTGTACGCCAATCCACGCCAGTACAATAGCCAGTATGAGTGTCGGTCCAACCAAGTAGTCGAACATCGAGTTCATTCTCCTCTCTCACGCACCACCAAGTCCGGCAAACCCCCGGAATACAAGCGACAAGAGCCCTGCGAGCATAAATGCTATCGCAGCAGTAGTGGCGAAATGCGGCACTGCCGCAAGCCTGAGTTTCTCCCGAAGACTCGCCATGAGCACAAGGGCGAGCGTAAAGCCCGCGCCCGCCCCGAGGCTGAATACTATACTCTGTGAAAAGCTGTATTCGTTCGTGGTCTGAGACAGCGCCATACCGAGAATGGCGCAGTTGGTGGTAATGAGCGGTAAGTAAATGCCGAGCAGTCGGAATAGCGCCGGACTTAACTTCTTGATCGTCATCTCGACCAGTTGAACCGCCGAGGCGATAACCGCGATGTACGCGATTAATCGCAAGTACTCGATGTCGAAGTTCACGAGTAGAGTATTAATTGCAAACGCGCAAACCGAAGCGACAAACATGACGAATGTGACCGCAAGTCCCATTGGGGCTGCAGTGCTGATCTTCTGTGATACGCCGAAAAACGGACACAGGCCTAGAAACTGTGCGAGCACGAAGTTGTTGATGAGAAGGGCCTGTAAAAAAATAAAGCCAAGCGAGTCAGGCTGCATGCGCTCTCTCCTTTGCCGAGGTACCGGCCTCGGCTGCTTTCAGGCGAACACTCTTTCGGTGCTCGATGCCTCCGATAATTGCAAGCCATAGACCTACGACAAAAAATGCCCCCGGCGGCAGAATGAATACGCTCCACGGCTGGAAGCCCGTTCCAAACAGGGAAATGCCGAAAAACGTTCCAAATCCGAGAATTTCGCGAATTGTGCCGATCATAAACAGCGCGAGCGTGAATCCTGCACCCATGCCTAAGGAGTTCACGAGCGTTTTCCCGATTCGGTTTTTCGATGCGTAAGCTTCGCAGCGGCCCATAATCATACAGTTGACCACGATGAGCTGGATAAACACACCGAGCTCATTGTAGAGGTCCAGGCTTATCGCCTGAATCGTGTAGTCGGTAACGGTTACAAAGGTCGCAATGATCACAATAAACGACGGAATTCTGACCTCTTTGGGAATAAGGTTTCTCAATACCGATACGAGGAGGCTCGAGGCGAGCAGCACAAAGGTGCTCGCGAGTCCCATCGCAAGGGAGTTAAGCGCCGTATTGCTTACCGCGAGCGCAGGACATAATCCGAGAAGCATCGAGAAAACCGGATTCTCGCGCCAGACACCCGTCTTGAGCGTATCGAAGGTAATCGGTTCCTTAGTCTTATCACCGCCGGCCATTAGTTCGCTCCCTCCTTAATCTCGTCGAGGTGCTGCATAACAAGAGGAAGATACTTTGAAGCACTTTCCTGTATACCATCCGCGACGGCTTGCGTACTGACGGTAGCGCCGGAGATCGCCTCTATTTCGGCGGTACCGGTGTCGCTTCCCGCATCGACGACGCTGATTTCCTGATCCAGTTCGCTCATGTCCGATGTCAAGGGCACGTCGAGATCAGCGAACTGTTCCTGAAAGCTGTCGCTGCTGATCTCGTCGCCAAGGCCGGGTGTCTCGGAGCTTTCCATCACCGTTAACCCGATAATCTCCTGGTCATCGGGCGAATACCCGTACATAACGCGGACGACATCCTCATAGCCTTGCGACGCACCCTCGAGCGCTACGCCAACGAGATTTCCGTCTTCGTCGTAACCGGCATACAAGTTGGCGTCGTCGACCTCTGTGTCGGACAGCTGCTCGATACCATCATCATCGAGGCGGAAAAGCCCGTGTGTCTCCGCATCGGGCAGCGCTTCGAAGATAGTGCGCTCTACCAGCCGCTCGCTATGGTTTCTCGCGATTGGGTCGCGGGTTACTTCGTAGGCGAAGACGACCGTTATTCCCGACATCATCGCGATAAGCGCAAGCGTCAGTACAAGACGACTGCTCGGAGGAAAGCCTTTCTCGTTTGCTGTTTCCTGCTCAGAACTCATGATACCGCTTCCTCCGTTTCAGGCCTCGCTCGTTTCCACAGCCGGGTACCGTAGGTCCGCGGCTGAGTCAACCGGCTTATGATCGGGGCGGTAGCATTGGCGAAGAGAATCGCGTACATAACCCCTTCGGTCGCACCCGCGAACAGCCGAATGAGCACGACGAGTAAGCCTATGACAACGCTGTAAACCCAGACGCCCGAGCGGGTTTCAGGCGAGCTTACCGGATCGGTCGCAAGGAACACGGATCCGAGCGCGAGCCCGCCCGCAAGCAGCATGAAGACGGGATCGGGATACACGGTCGGGTCCGAGAGGTAAAGCAGCCACGAAAACACCGTTACCGTCGCGAAAATACCGACCGGGATACGCCATTCCAGCATTCTGCGGGCAACGAGGTATAAGCCACATACAATGATTAAAAGCGCCGCGGTTTCTCCGGTCGACCCCGAGACGCTTCCAGTCAAAAGATGAAACGTCCCGGTACGCATTTGCTCCGCTTCCAGAGCGCCGAGCGGCGTCGCACCGCTTACCGCCTCGGGTGCAGCCTCGGCCATCCACTCGTCGATCGCAACCGGTCGCATAAAGGGGCGTGCAAACGTAGACGGGATAAACTCCGTGAAGCGGCCCGGTAGCTGCGGCATAACCCATGTCGTCATAGGAGTACTGAAAGCCGCCTGCGCGAAAGCGCGCCCGACAAGCGCCGGATTCATTACATTGTAGCCGAGACCGCCGAAAAACATTTTCCCGAGCGCTATTGCGATAAAGGCCGTAACCGCCGCAATCCATAACGGTAACCCCGGCGGAAGGATCAGTGCGATCAGAATGCCGCTTACCACCGCACTCCAATCGCCGATCGTGCTCCGCTCACCCGAAAACACCCTGAACAGATGCTCGGTAAGTACCGCCACGAGCGTGGTCATCAGAATGAGCGCGAGCGCGCTTATTCCAAAGTTATACACGGAGAAACCGCATATCGGAAGAAGCGCAAGCGTGACGTTGCGCATGATCTGGTCGACCGAAAGCCGGCCGCGATGATGCGGTGCCGTTCGCAGTTCCAGTTCGCCTGCTCTAGTCGACATTGGTCGTGACTCCATAGAGGGTACGAGTTGGTCGCGTATTATTCATGTTCCTCTGCCGCCTTTTCTTCTTCGTACATCACCTTAGCGACACGGAAATGCTGCAGCAGCGGTATCCCGGACGGACAGACATAGCTGCACGCACCGCATTCGATGCATTCAAACAGATTGTAGTCGCCCATCTCGACGTACTCCCGCCGGGCAGCCAGTTTTCCGAGCTGTGCCGGGTTCAGATTCACCGGACACGCGGTCAGACACGCACCACAGCTTATGCACGGATACGAATCGTTGACCCGGTACTCCAGATCTTCCGGACGAAAGACCAGAAACCCTTCGGTCGCCTTGGTGATCGGAACGTCAAGCGAAGCAACCGTCTCGCCGGTCATCGAACCGCCGTTGACCAGGTATTTCGCCGTGCCATGATAGTCGAGTCGCCGGAGTATAAATCCGAGCGGCGTACCGATGGGGACGGTGTAATTGCCCGGTTTACCGATGCCAGGTCCGCTTACCGTAATAGTCCGCTCGATGACACCTCTGCCCCGCGGCAGAAGTTCGCCGATCTGTGCGGCGGTCGCCGCGTTAAAGACGCCGATTCCGATAGCCTGCGCCGATTTTCCGGAAGGAATCTCCCGGTTCAACAACGCTTTTGTCAGCATTCGCTCGGCGCCCTGCGGGTACTTCGTTTTGAGTACCTTGACCGAAATACCGGAGTTCTCCGGCAACGCGTCGGCGATCACCCGCGCGGCGTCGAGCTTGTTATCCTCGGTGGCAATAATGGTCCGTTTCGAACCTGTCGCCTTCATAATGATCCGGATGCCCTCGATGAGCGCATCCGGCTTTTCGAGCATGGTCCTGTGCACCGCAGTCAGATACGGCTCGCTCTCGCAACCGTTAATAATAACGGTTTCGATCGCCGGCCCCGACGAGGGAAAAAGCTTCGCGCGAGCCGGGTTTCCCGACTCAGCCGGCCCGATCACACCGGCATCCTCGACTGCCCGCACGAGCTCGTCCGGCGTCAGGTTATCCACATTCTGCGCAGTACCGTAGGAGACAGCCTGAGTATCTCCGGCGTATACACTGATTATGATCGCCTTCTCTCTCGGTCCTTCCGCTGTTGGAACAAGGTCGATGCTCTTGACCGTGCCCGTCGCCGGCGCGTGCAGCGCTACGGAGTTCTCACCTCCCGGCCGCGCGATCGGCTCACCACGAGCCACTTCCTGCCCAGGCCTGACTATTGGCTCTGCCGGCTCCCCGCCGCCCTGCGAGAGAAGCACATACAGCTCCGGCGGAAACGCGAGACGCTCGATGCGCTTGTGTTCGCTATAGTGCTTGTTTCCTTCTACGCGAACCCCGTGCCTGAATGACTTGCGAAAGAGGCGCGCCGGTTGGAATTTTAATAGTGCATTTGTCATAGGTTTCCCTGTTGCGCCGTAGAATCAGGCGGCTCAAACGAGCCGCCTCGACCATTCGCTACCACTCAAAGCGCGGTGTTATTGATACTTCTGCGCCCGTTTCTTCCACTTCTCGAGGTCCTTCTCGTTTGGATTCCACGGAGTGCCTGGATGAATACATCGACCTCCACACTTCTCCGCTGCTCGTACAATGTCCTTGTACGGTCCGCCCTTGGCGTTCTTCACGTAGGCGATCTTGTTCTCGTCGTACGCAAAGATATTCGGGTTGATGTTTATACACTCGTCACAGGAGGTACACTCGGGTCGGTCAATCCACACCGGCTCGTAGTCCTCGGGAGTCCCCTGTCCGCCGCCGGCTTCAGCGGTAGCGGCGCCTCCCCCGGCCGGCATATCGGCCATAGCCTGCTGCAACTCCGCGGATCCTCCGCCACCCTGCAGCATATTCATAAGGCCGGCGGCGAGTTTGGAAGCCGTCTCGGCGCGCACCTGCTCGGCGATCTGCTCGGGATCGACTTTGTCCGCGAGGCCCGCCAGGCTCTTGAGCGTTCGCCAGAAATCGCGGCGTTCCTCGGTCGATTGCACCATTTCCGAGCTCACGAGCACCCGGATAAGGCGGTTCTTCCTGTCCACCGCCCAGATGTACGGGTACTGATCCTCGCGATCGTCTTCTTCAAGATCTATGAACTCGTGCAGCGGCACCATGCTGTCGTTCCAGGTGTCCCGTGGAGCGACGCGGAAGTGCTTGCGGAATCTGCCTTCTCCCACCGCGAAGTCGGCGAAGGTCATAGGAATGGTCATCGATTGCTTCTCGCCGTCCTGATCCTGGTATTCGAGCGTATACTCGGGCCAGTCCTCTTCGACCGACGGATTGCCTTCGAGATCGAGGCAGTCCTCCCAGGAAGTCCCCAGCGACGGATCGAACGTGAGCACCGGATACGCTCGCGATTCAAGCGCCATTTTGCTGCGCTGATACGAGGCATCGTCACCGACTCCGTGCTCGGGCTGACATACGGTGTATACGTTGAACACCGCCGGACGCCGAGCGTTCAACCCGTCGATAAACCCTTCGATCATTTGCGTGTAGTTCGCAAGGTTCGACTGATGAATATAGGCGGTGCGATGCGCAGCACCGATCAAGCTCATCTCCTTTCTCGGCTCGAGCTTGCCGTGCCACGCCTTTCCGTACGGAGCCATATCGGATACCTGACCGACATACCCGGAAGTACACGCCTGACCGCCGGTGTTGGAGTACACCTGCGTATCGAGGATGAGAACCTTGATCGGACGGCCGGCCATAAGCGCGCGGGAGAGATTCTGGAAGCCAATGTCGAACATGGCGCCGTCGCCACCGACGGCAACCGCCGGCGGACACAACTCGTATTCCGCGTCGCTGAACTCCTTCCAGTTGAAATACGTGAGCGATTCCTCGATTTTCTGGTAGTCTTCCTTGTCTTCAAGCGCGGCTTCCGCCTTCCTGATGGCCTTGAAGCCGTCGGCCATCTTGACCATATGCCCTTCAAACAGGCCGAGGGTCACCGACGCCGCATCCTGGAACAGATGGTTTACCCAGGGGAACGGGTACGGATTGTAGGGATACGTCGAGCCGTAAACCGAGCTACAGCCGGTTGCGTTGCTGAAGCCAAGGTTCGAACGACCCTGGTGGGTCGTACCTTCTTCGTACTTCCACTTCAGGTCCTTGAGCTTCTTGAGCACGTTCGATACCCATTCGAGCCAATCCTGGTCGATCGGTTGTCCGGCCCTTCCCGCGTCGAGCTCACCGGCGAGATCCGAAAGCTTCAGATCGCCTTCGCGGTGCTGCTGGATCGCCTTCTGAATACGACCAACGTCGCCAATATCGACGCTCTCTGAGAGCTTCATGCGCACGTGCTGCTCGAGTCGCTGAATGAGATCGTCGATGTACTGCACGTGTTTCTTCACGCGGCGCTGCATCATGGTTGTGATGGTCGCCGTGAAAATGTGGAGCGCGGATTTCTCACCGCATCCGGTACACGCGCCGTCGCCGCCGACCATCGACTCGTAGGCACTCTTGTCGAGCAGCATTGTCTCGAGCGCGCCGATCTTCTCATCGACGTCGTCTATGCGCATATCCTCCGGCTTCGTCGTCGGGAGATCCCGCCAGAAATCCCAGTCCTGACGGAGTTTAGCGACACTGTCGGGCGTCTGCTCTACCATTCTCAATGCATCGTCGTCGCAGACGTCGACACAAAGCCGGCAGCCTTTGCAGGTATCCGGATTAATGGTAATCGAGAAAAGGTTGCCGGTACCCTTCTCCTGCTTCTCGCGCTGGTTAAAATACGGTTTCGTGAGCGCGAACTTGAAATCACCCATCTGCTCCTGAAAGAGCCTGAACTCCTCCTGAACTTCCTTTCTGTCCTCCTCGGAGGCTTCCTTGATGGTGTCTTTTATGGCTTTGTCGAGCAGCGGACGAACATCCACCGCCTTACCGTTGGCGCCTTCGGTCGACGCGCGCATCTTCTTCTCCACGGTGCGTACCGCTCGACGCAGATGCTTGGTCTGATTACCGGTCTTCTTTTCTATCCGGTTTATGGTTGTCTCGAAGGTGTCGCCGATACTTGTGACGAGCCCTGGAATGGCACTGTCGGGACAGACGGTGAAGCAGTCGCTACACGCCGTACAATTTTCGGGAATCCACTCGGGATACTCGAACCTGATCTGAGTCATATCCCGGAACACACCGGTTGCCGCAGGAATGAGGCTCATCGAGTTGAACGCGTCGGCGAGGGTGTCGTTGGGGCGTCCACCGAGATAGAAGGAACCTGTCTGCTCCCAGAAGCGGTGGATGTCCGTCTTCGGGTCGTCGCTTGCGGGAGTGCGCTTGAGCATGACCGGAAGCGTCGGTAGATCTTTCACTTCGCTTCCGAGCTCACGGTTAATCTCTTTTTCGGTAATCTCCACCACTTCATCGAAACCGCGTCGGACAACACGCACGTTGTCCTCAACAA
>JBKGYS010000115.1:0-8398 GCA_046545955.1 Spirochaetales bacterium
AGCCAGGATCAAACTCTCCATGATATAACATGTGTCCGACCGAAGCCGAACACAAAAGAGTTGTTTTCTCTCTGCTCTTTTATTGCTCTTTTGGCAAAAATTGCTCGCTTAACAAGCGTCGACTCTCTTCTCCCCCGGCTGTCTACCCCGTAGCTCCCCCTCTGCGGGAAAGCCCGTTGCCACCTCCGGGTTTCAAAGCAGTTCAACACCTTACCGTCAGACTTTTTCGTTGCGGCGTTCTACCATTTACTGCAAGCTTTCCCGAGTCTGTCGGAGCGGACACATTGTACGTTAACGCACACATGTGGACCGTTTGCCGCAGACAGGACACTCACCGGTAGTTCGCCCCCGATCGTCTTTCCTTCCCTTCTCTCGCGCTGTAAAAGAACTGACAATTCCCCCGCTTTTTCGCTCTCGCCCAAAAGCGGGACCCGATTGATATCACAATTGCCGTTGACGCGTCAAGCGCCCCTTTCCGTTACCCCGTAAAAAAAAGCACCGGAAAAGTGTCTGTCGCGTTGTCGGTTCGATCACTGTCGGGTGATGTCCCGCGCAACGGCTGGTTGCCGCCGCGCGAGAGTGAACATAGCTGGAAGTTGGCCGGCGTGTCAATACGCCGGTGCACCCAAACATAGAAAATCGTCTCGTTTAAAACCGGTAGCGAACCCCGGTCGTAAGCGCGGCTGCGCCTTCGCGCTCCCACGAGAACACCGAGTCGACGTCGCCGACTTCCACGTCGGCAATGGCGAGCATATCGAACCCGCCGAATACACTCCAGTTCACGCCGCCGCTGATCCGCGCGCTACGGTCGACAGGCGATATGATCGATCGACCGATCAGCGAAACGGTACGCGACGGGGATACAACCACCTCCGGGTATACGCTCACCGCGTACTCGGCCTCAGCGTCCTCCTCGTCGTGCCACCCAGCTCCCGGCCGCAGGAGCGCCTCGAGGCGCGCGTCGACCGAAACATCCGGCCTCACGCTTTCGCGGTGGTACGCCCCGAAGGAGAAGGTGCTTCGCTTTTCAAGGTTATCCCGGTCAATATCGGCATCAACTGCAAGGCGCGCTCCCGCGTACACGTCTATTCCCAGGACCCCCTCGGTGCTGAGGACCAAATCGTGGCGGTCGTCGGCGGGGTCGTACAAATAGCCCGGCTCGAGCGTAAAGCGCCCGGCCTCGAAGCTTACGCGCCCGCCTGCGCGGGTGTCCTCAATCGGTCTCGCTCCCGGCTCGGCCGGGTCGGGAAGCGCCGGAAGAATAACCGGCTCGGCGTAGGCAAAAGCGCCGAGCGGCAGGTACAACGCGGTAAGCCACGCGGTCTCGTCGCGAAGGCCGTCGCCGGTTTCGCGGAAGTCGGCGACCCCGCTTCCGTCGGCGCCGAAAATCACGTCGGCCGCGTTAAAAAGTGCTCCGTGCCCCCACGAGACCCGGTCCCGTCCGGTCGTAATGCGAACCGTGTAGTCTTCGGTCACCGGGAAGCGGAACCGAATCGACGCCCTCGGCACGGTAAAAAGCGCCGCCGCGGATGCCCCACCAGAGCCGGCCACCCCGGCGCCGGGGTCCGTCTGTCGGTCGCCGGAATATTCCTCGCCGCCGCTTTGCCCTTCGCCCGGCTCGTGTCCGACGCCGGCGCCGCCCCCGCCGGGGGCGCCGAGCACCGCCTCGGCGAGAAGCGCATCCACGGTAAGCCGCGCCTGAATCGAGCGGTCGCGCCCGCTACGCAGGTCGAGCCGTCCGCGCCCGAAGCCTGTCATGCCGACCTCTTCTTCGCCGCCGTCCCAGCTCAGAACGTTAAACGCGTCGATTTCGCCGTCTACCCGCGACTGCGCGGTCAGCACCCCTGCGCCGACGGACACGTGCAGCGCGAAAACAAGCCCCGCGACCGCGGCAGTTGACATCGACCTGAATCTTAGATTGGCAGCTACCACGACAGCTCCTCCAGCGAAAAGATATCCGAGGGCAGCGATGCACCGACCTCCACATCCTCCATGATCATCTCGGTGCCGCTCGACCCGCGAGTCACGTCGGTAATTTTCATGTGCACGGGAAAGCGATAGCCGTCCTGCGTAGCTGTTTCGAGCACAACAAGCTCCTTCAGCTGCCGACCGCTGCGGGCGAACTGCTCGGCTTTCCGGAGCACAAAGTCGTCCCTGTCCACATAGTAGACCTGTTTCGGGTAGGCCACATTCGTACCCCGCGCGGACAGCTCGACCGCGTAGACCTCGTAGCCCTCGACGCTCTCTTCGCCCAAAAGCTCGGCCGAGTAATCGTCAAGAATCCCGCGCCCTCCGGTCATATCCTCGTACGAAAGATCCGAGCCCAGAAGCGAATCGCGAAGCGCCGAACCCTGCAGCCGGATCACCTCGCGCGCGTCGGGATAATACAGATATAGGTTTTCATCGCGACGGAGAATACGCTGCCCCTCCTCATCACGCGAGGTAAACTCGACAAGAAACCGGTCGGAGCCCTCCGAGTGGGCGATGTAGGTGCTCTCGCGCTCGCCGAAGCGGTCGCTTATTATCATGCGCCCTTCGATAATCGCAGTCGACCAGGTCTGGTTGTCGTCGAGCCGCTCGATAATCTCCTCGCCGGTCGGTGACTGCGCCCGCACGGCGCCCGTTCCTGCTATCGCGAGAAACAGAACTGCGAAACCCGCTTTACGAACACGATTATAGATTCGATTATAGATTGATGTTTTTCCCATGGCTTGTCTTCCTTTTCGTATGGCCTTTCGTATGGCTTTCGTATGGACGAGTTTCCGACCCCGGAGAATTCGCGTTGTCACGCACGAAGCGCCTCCACCGGTTTCAGTTTCGCCGCGCGCCTCGCCGGAACGACCGACGCAGCCATTGCCACAGCCGCTGAATACAGGAACACCACGAGCGTCGACCGGAGGTTAAGCACCGGGTAGAGCACCGAGGAGATATCCATATTCGCCATTTCCATCGTCTCGCCGAAGTCAATGCCCAGGTGCTGAAGCGGAATGGTCAGCCCGATTCCCATAAGCACCCCGATAAACGATCCGGCCAACCCAAGGTAGGCCGCCTCGGTGAAAAAGAGTCGTACAAGTTCGCCGCCGTGCATCCCCATCGCGCCGAGCGTTCCGATTTCGCTGGTACGCTCGTGGATTGTCATCATGGTGGTGTTAATTACGACGGTGCTTCCGAGAATGAAAAAGACGAGCGCGATAATGTTGTACACCGCGTCGGCCACTTGAAGATAAGCCCACCCGCCGCTCACCTCGGTCCACGGCGTAACGGTCAATCCCTCGACGCCGCTTTCACGCACGGCGTCGCGCACATCCGCGGTGAGTTCGTCGAGATCCCCGTTGCCGCTTTTGACGAGTATTTCGCTTGCCGCGTCGCCCATGCGCAGGTAGCGCGCAGCCTGATCGAAAGGCAGGATAAACGCGGAGCTGTTCATGCCGGCCATCGGAAAGTTCGCGAGGCCTACAATATCGACGGTAAACGCGTTCGAAGTTCGAAGCCTTGTCTGGGTAAGAAACGTTGCCTGGTCTCCGATGTCCACTCCGAGGTCCCGTGCGAGCGCATACCCGACGATCGCCTCGCTCGTTCCCGGCTCCGGAAGCCGACCTTCGGCAACTACGCTATCGAGATCCTGATACCTCGGCTCGAGTTCGAGATCGACGCCGAGTCCCTGGGCGGCGATCTGCGTGTCGTCCCGGAACGCCGCCGCCGAAATGTTGATTCTGGGGCTGATATCCGACACCGCCGGTTTTTCCCGCAACCGCTCGACAAGCCGTTCGTATTCCGGCACGACGTAGTGCGTCGGATTGAGATGCTCGTAGCGGTCGAAATCGGTGTTGCGCAGTCGAACTTGTCCGGTTTCGTAATTCCAGGAATTGCGCCGGACATCGACCTTGATTCCCTCGAGTACGGAAAAAAGCATAGTAATGGAAAACGCTGCTACGGCGATCGCGATAATCGACAACAGGCTGCGCCTGCGGTTGCGAAATACGTTTCTGAAGGCAATAACTGATACGTTCATCGTATACTCCTGACCGCCACGTTCGTCACGAATGGCGCAGCGAATCGGTTATCCGCCGGCGAAGCATGGCCCGGGTCGGTACGAGGGCCACGATTCCGGCGATTACCGCGGCGAACACCGCGGTCGAGATCATCGAAGCGAAGTGCCACACTCCGTAGAGCACTCCGTCGAACCGAAAGTCCATCTCGACCCCGTCCATAAGCACACCGTAATCGATTCCCACGGCAACCGAATGCCACACGAACAACGCGCCGAGCATGAGCCCGATAATCGCCCCGAGCACTCCTATACCGGCGGCCTCGAACACGAACATCCATCGAATTTCTCCGTCGCGGACGCCGAGGGCCCGCATCATTCCGATCTCGTTCTCGCGTTCGAGCACAGCCATGAGCATGGTGTTGGAAATTCCGACAACGGCGATAATTCCGAGCAGGAATAGAATGATCGCCGTTCCGGCCCTCTCGAGTTCCATGATCTCGGCAAAGTCTTCGTTCAGACGGCCAAAGCCGAGTACCTCCGTACCGTCAATGTCGGAAAGCAGGTTTCGCACCGGCTGCGGGTCGGTTTCGGCCGGAGGGCCTCCGGGAAGCGAAAGAAAAATGCCGGTTACCGCGCCCCGCATCTCGAGATACTCGTCGGCGACACCAATCGGAAGATACGCCTCAGAGCGATTGATAACGGGGTTCGAGGTGTCGAAAATACCGACTATTTCCAGGTCCATGATCTGGTAGAACCCGTCGCGGGTCCGCGTGGTCACCGAGACCGGATATCCGACCTCCGCGCCGAGCTGGTCGGCGAGCCAGCGCCCGATGATCACTTCCTCGTTCCCCGACTCGAGAAAACGCCCCTCTTCTATGGCCTCGGAGAGGGCGAACACGTCGGAGTCACGATCGACGTCTATTCCGTAGAACGTGCGCGCAAGCGAACCGTCTTCGGGAAAGGGATCGTGGCGCACGATGAGTTCTCCCCGAAATGCAACTCTCGGCGCTGCGGCGATCCCCTCGTTGTCGAGCGCCTCGAGGATAGGTTCTGGATCGTCTATAGGCATATCGAGCGGAAAGGTGTCGCGCTCTTCCCAGTACCCGTCTCCCATTACCGCCGCGTCGCCGGTTTCATAGCGGGACATATTCCGGTCGTTTTCGGCCTCGAACCCCTGAAGTATGGCGACCATCCAGATGAAGACAGCCACACCCGCTGCGATCGCCACCGAGGTGATTACCGTGCGGCGACGGTGGCGGGCAAGATTCTTTACGGCGAGTCCGACAAAAAACCAGATTCGCGTTCGGCCGTTGCGTTTGCGCAGAGCACTCATGGTCAGGCGCTCCTTCGCTCATCGCTCCGGATAAGCCCGTCGTGCAGGCGACACAGCCTCTCGGCGTAGTCCATAACCATTTTGTCGTGGGTGGAGAACACGAATGTTGTACCCCGGTTTTGATTAATATCCTTCATCAGTTTCAGAATCGCCTCTCCGGTTGCCGAGTCGAGGTTTGCCGTGGGCTCGTCGGCAAGGACGATGAGCGGATTCTTGATGAGCGCGCGGGCAACGGCCACGCGTTGCTGCTGTCCGCCGGAAAGCCGGGATGGTCGCCGGTGCTCCATACCCTCGAGACCGACCTCCGAGAGCAGGCCCATGGTCCGCTCGCGGATCTCGCGTTCGTCGACTCCGAGGAGCGACAAGGGCATAGACACATTCTCATACGCGGTGAGCACGGGGATAAGGTTGAAATTCTGAAAGACAAACCCGATTTTCGCCCTGCGAATCTCGGTCAGCTCTTTCTTGCTCTTGCCGGCCACGCGGTCGCCGTCTATATCGACGTTACCGGTGTCGGCGTTGTCGATACAGCCAATTATGTTCAGAAGCGTGGTCTTCCCGGAGCCGGACGGCCCGGCGATCGACAGGAACTCGCCGGAATCGATCGCCAGGGACACGCCTCGCAGCGCCCGCACGCGGGTTTCGCCGTCGATATACTCTTTACAAACATCCTGAACGCTTATCATCGTACGTTCTCCTCAGGCCTTGTCGCGATCGTCGGAACGCGAGCCCGGCGTGTCACCGCCGGTGCGCTGTTCTTCGGAGCGAGTTCCTCGATCGTCACGATCGGAGCCCGGCTCATGCGAGCGCGCACCTTCCGTGCGGTCGTCGGATTCAGCTGCGCTGCTGCGGTAAGCCTTGCTGTGGCTTGTCGAGTCGTTCTGCTCGGGCTCGTCGCTTTGCTGCGTGCGCCGAAGCGCCGCGAGCCCGAGACCTGCGCCGATTCCCATCGATTCGACCGCACCGGTGGGTATGAGCATAAGGTTCTGGTTCTCTTTCATGCCGTCGTAGACCATATTCATGGCCCGCAGGTTGAACGCCTGTGGGTTCTGCTCGTAGCGGCGGCCTGCTTCCTCGAACTTTTCGGCGATATCCACTTCGGCGCTGCTCAAGATTACGCGGGCCTGCCGCTCGCGCTCAGCCTGGGCCTTGCGACTGAGCGCGTCCTCGAGTTGTTTGGGCAGAAGGACCTCGGTAAATTCGATGGAGAGAATGGTGATACCCCACGGGCTTGTTTTCGCATCCAGCGTTTCCTGGATTTCCGCACCGAGCCGCTCGCGCTCGCTCAGGACGGTGGCAAGATCGTTACGACCGATCGTATCGCGGAGGACCGCCTGCGCCGAAAGGGTAACCGCGTCGAAGTATTTTTCGACCTCCAGAATGGCTTTTCCCGCGTCCCAGACCATCCAGAACGCGAGGGCATCGATATTGACGGGAACGGTATCGCGGGTTACCGAACTTTCCGCGGAAAAGTCGGTCACCCGTATCCGCGTGTCGACACGGTCCACAACGGAGTCGACGATCGGCATAAGCAGGTTCGGTCCCGGAGGCAGCACTCTGTGGTACCGACCGAGGCGAAAGACGACCGCTCTATCCCATTGCTTCACGATCTGCAGCGCCGGAGAGGCGAACAGGCCGAACGAAACGACCGACAGAAGCGGAACAAGTCCAACCGACGCGTACGATCCGACGGCCGCCCAGATTGCTAAGATGTCGAGCAACACAATCGACCACATCGGAACGAGCGCCAACAGGACCAGCGCGAACAGGAGCGTAGTCGCGAAAGCGACAAGCGCTTCCCGGTTCACGGTCGAAAGCGCAGGCCCGGTGAGCTCCTGCAGCGCAACACCTGCAACGACAAAGACCACTATAAGAAGAATCGTGATAGTGT
This sequence comes from Spirochaetales bacterium, assembly GCA_046545955.1. Lineage (GTDB taxonomy): Bacteria > Spirochaetota > Spirochaetia > DSM-27196 > SKKC01 > SLAN01. The sequence goes on from JBKGYS010000115.1 coordinate 7,216, forward strand.
TGAGGGAAAAGTTGCGCGGCCATTTCGGTAGCCGGTGTTTGCGCCGCGCGTAGCGGATTCGCTCTTTCGCCTGCTGTTTCACTCCTTCGGTATTCACGAAATTCCCCCTTTCCGATAATCGTTCAAGTACTCCATAACTTCGTCGACGGTGAAGCCATACGACGCCGCCTGCCCGACGAAACCCCGAACCAGCTGCGCCAGAACTTCGCCGCGCTCGGTTTCGGAGAGAGCAACTTCCCGTTCGCTGATAAACGTACCCGTACCGTGCTGTGTGCTGACCAGACCCCGGATTTCGAGTTCGTTGTACGCCCGCGCGACAGTGTTGGGGTTAACGCTCAACTCCACCGCGAGGCCACGCACCGTCGGGAGCCGCGAACCGGGGCCAAGTCGCCCGCCGGCAACCGCCATTTCTATTTGAAGAATGATTTGCCGGTAAAACGGAACGCCGCTTCCGGGATCAAGGACTATGTCTACGGGTTTCTCGGTTCTGCTCATGCCCTGCTTCGCTCTATTGACTCAGTGTATTAGTTAACTAATACAGTAATAGACTACACCGCACCGTCCTCCCCGTCAACAAAAAAAAAGCCCACACTCGAACACGAGTATGGGCCACGTAGCGCTGCGAGTTGCAGGGACGGGGAGTCTCAGTCGACGTAGGCGAGCCAATCACCCGAGTAGCCGGCCTGGTCGAGCGGCGCGTAAGTCTCATCTACACGGAAGGTGTGCAACAGCGCGGAAATCTGCCCGCGGAGAAAGGCCTCGGCGTTCGAGATATGTTCGCTCGAATACCCGCGGTCGGCGAGCTCGTAGAGCATCTGCAGCGACACAACGCGCCCGAGTGCGCGCCCGAGCTGGACTATTCTTCGCTGCGGTAGAGATTCTCGAAGGTCGATGTCGAGCGCATTGCGAAGCGCTTCAGCGGCACGGGATGTCGCATCGAACGACCGGAGGTACTTAAAAAGATTCGTCTCCTTCGCCCGTTTCATGCCCTTGGTAATAATCTCGGTTATCTGTTCGTAGAGAATATCGTTGCTGCCCTCGAAAATCTGAAACGGTCTGCTGTCGGCGAGCGATCGCGCGGCGATGTGCTCGCGACGATAGCCGTTTCCGCCGAAAAGCTGCAAGGCGGACTGCGCGGCGGACTGCATGAAATCGGTTACGACCGACTTGATGCTGTTCGCGG
>JBKGYS010000116.1:0-8344 GCA_046545955.1 Spirochaetales bacterium
CGGTGCGAAATCCGGCCTCGTTCGCAGGCGACGGTGCTCGGGCATCCTTTTGGTAAATAGATTTTACCGGATTTGACGTTACCTTCCGTCTGGATCGCCTCAGAGGGCTTAAATATGAGAAGTTGGTTAAAAAATGATTTAAAAGTTGACCGTGTGGTTCACTCTGTGTGGAGTGTTCGTATAGACTCCGGAGGTATGAAAGCGGACGAAAGCTGGGCAAAGCGCGTAGAGAATGCGAGTAGCACGCTTACGCGAAGCGAGGCTACGGTTCTCGATTACGTTACCGCAATGCCGGAGGAAGCCGCTTTCCAGTCGCTGAAAGAACTCGCCGAGCGTACCGGTATCAGCAAGCCGAAAATTATCGATCTGTACCGTAAACTCGGTTACGAGACGTTCCGGGAGTTTACCGAAGGCGTGAGAGAATTCTACTCACACCGGATTAACTCGCTGCGTGCCTCGCGTGCGACCTTTACCAGTGTCGAATCAGTCCCGGAGCTCATCGAACGGGCGATTTCCATCGATCAGGAGTCGCTGCGGCGGGTTTCCGAATGCGTTTCGTCGGACGATCTTGCATATATCGCACGGTCCATACTCAGCGCCGGCACCACTCATCTGTTCGGTCCGGGCAGCGGCCGATACCCCGCGCAGTTCCTTGCCACGCGTCTGCGCAGATATCGCCTTCGTGTACACGAAATCGAGCTTGATATGCAGCACCTCGCCGAGGAGCTCGTCGGTATGCGCGAAGGTGATTTGCTTCTCGTCTTTTCCTACGTTCGCGAACACGAAACCGTGCTTTCGGTTATGCGTCATGCTATGAACTGCGACGCCACGGTTGTGGTGGTTTCCGATAACGTGCTGGTCGACCTCGCGACAATCGCCGACCGTACGCTGTATGTAGAACGGGGTCTTGTGGGCTTCAAGAACTCCATGGCCGTCCCAATGTCGTTTGCAAACATGGTGTTGCTTGCCGTCGAACTCATCGGAGGAGAAGCCCTGCAGCAATCGTTGAAGGACACTGAAACTATACGGGAGTCTCTGGCTTAGGAGGTCGCATGGCTCATGGGTCTCCTTGGCTCCCCCGGTTGCGGGGGAAGAAGAAACACTCGAAAGCACAACGCGCTTTCAGGAGGATTTCAGTATGATACATAGGGTTCTGGTTGCACTTGGACTTGTTCTCGTGCTTCCGGTCTCAATGGCGTTTTCAGAAGGTCAGCAGGAACAGTCCGAGGAAGTAAACTTGGAAGTATACTATCCGGTCGCAGTCGACGCTCCGGTGAGCGACATGCTCGAGGAATGGGGCGAAGAGTTCGAGGAGGAAAATCCCGGGGTGACCGTCGAGCCGGTGTTTTCCGGTGACTATTCAGACACCTTTGCCGCACTCCAGACAACGATCGATGGTGGCGGCGAGCCTCCGGCTCTTTCGGTTCTTCTGAGCACCGATCTCTACGACCTGATCAATGGAGGGTATATCGCACCGGTCGACGACTTTCTCGACGAAGTTGACAATCCCGACGAATACCTCGACGACTTTCTTCCGGCGTATCTGGAGAATTCCGAGTTCGATGATAAGATCTGGAGCATTCCGTTCCAGCGCAGTGCCGTCGTTCTGTATTACAATGCGGATCTGTTCGATGAGCACGGATTCGATGAGCCACAAAGCTGGGAAGAGCTCGGAGAAATCGCTTCCGAATTAACCGAGCGTGACGACGGCGAGGTTACCCGCTGGGGCATAGATTGGCCCTCCGACTGGCCGTACTGGACCTTCCAGCCGCTTCCCATCGGCGCCGGACAGAATATTGTCGGCGAAGACAGCTATGAAGTCAGCTTTGATGAGCCCGAAGTGATCGATGCGGTTCAGTTCTATCGGGATCTCGCTCACGACTACGAGGCGATGCCTACCGGCGTGCAGGCAAGCTGGGGCAACGCCCCGACGGACTTTGCATCGGGCGAAGTGGCTATGACTGTCCACTCGAGCGCGAGCCTCAGTAGTATTGTCCGTGACGCGGATTTCGAAGTCGGCGTTATGCCTATTCCCGGCAGAGAAGAAGGAACGTTCGCGAGCGTCCCGGGAGGTGGTAACTTCTACATAATGGACGACGTAAGCGATGCGAAGAAGCGCGCTGCCATGCAGTTCATAGCATTCCTCACCGAGCCGGAACGCGTCGCGGAGTTCAGCGCTGAGACCGGCTATATTCCGCATCGTGAGGCCGCCTACGATACCGAACGTTTTCAGGACTACCTCGAAGAGGTACCGCAGATGGCCGAGATGCGCGACATTCTCGACTATGCCGAGGCCGAACTGGCCGTACAAAACCTTGGTGAGGTTCGCGATATTTTCCACGACTACATTCAGCAGGCATACAATGGTGACTTAGGTCCCGAAGAGGCTATGTCGCGCGCGCAAGAAGACGCTGACGAGGCGATGGAGCCGTTTATTCCGTAATTCCATAGGAGGGAGCGCGCCGCTCCCTCCTCATTTTCCCCTAAGGACATGGTGTCTTATGAGTGAACGCGTCTCGAACGCTTTAACTGCGAAAAAAACGGTGCGCGGTCGTGGTCCCCGCGATGCGCTGCTGCTGCCGTATCTTCTCATCGCGCCCGCGCTGGCGTTTATCCTGACTTTCACCGTCTGGCCTACTATTCGGGCGGTATGGCAGAGCTTGCATCGACAGAGACTTAACATTGCGCATATGCGGGACCCGGAGTTTATCGGACTGCAGAACTACGCGCAGCTACTCGGCGATGCAGAGTTCCTCTCGGTGCTGCAAAATACGGCGATTTATGTCGGTGTTACCGTGCCTGTCAGTGTTTTTCTCGGGCTTATGTTCGCGCAGATGCTGACTCGCGAACGACCTGGAATCGGTTTTTTCCGCCTTGCGATTTTCTATCCTGCCGTGTTGCCGATGGTCTCTATCGCCACCATCTGGCTTTTCCTGTACTCGCCGCTGTACGGCCTGTTCATGCAGGCGATACGATCCGTCGGATTCCCCGGGCCGAATCACTGGACCTCATCCCCGCAGTTCGCGTTGCCGGCGGTGATTCTTGTCTTTCTTTTCAAGCAATCCGGTTTCTACATGATTTTTTATCTCGCGGGATTACAGAGCATTCCAGGGCATCTTTACGAGGCGGCGCGGCTCGAAGGCGCCGGCCCGTTGCGAATCCTGCTGTCCATAACGCTGCCTTTGTTGCGACGGACTACCGTGTTTGTCACTACGATCGCGGTGATCGGGTCGTTTCAGATGATCGATCACATTTTCGTTCTAACCGAGGGAGGACCGAGCAACGCCAGCAGGGTAATGCTCTACTATATCTGGCAACAGCGTTTTAGCTATATGAACGTCGGTAAGGCGCAAACGCTCACCGTCGTCCTTATCGTAATGCTTCTCGCGTTTACGATCTCCAACGTGGTTATCTCCGAACGGAGGGCTGTTGATTATGAATAAGGTGAGACGCCCGCTCAGGTCGTACGTACCCGAAGCAATTCTTTACGCGATTCTCATTACCGTGGCCGTCGTGTGGGTCATACCGATTCTCTGGGCTTTTGTGGCGTCGACAAGGCCGGTCGGTGAGCCCATTTCGCGTGGGGACGTTTGGTTCGGTTCGGCGCTTTCGATTAACAGCTACATCCGCGTGTTCGAACTCGCGCCGTTTCTCCGGTACTTCTACAATACGATCCGGCTCGTGCTTATGATCTTCGGGGTGCAGGCGATAACCGCCACGCTTGCCGCCTTCGCCTTCGCTCACTTCCGGTTTCCGGCAAAGAACATTCTGTTCTTTCTGGTCCTGACTCAACTGCTCATTCCTACGACTGCGCTTCTCGTCCCGAACTTTGAGACCATCCGCGTTTTGCAGCTCTACGATACCGTCCTTGGAATAGGCCTTCCGTTCTTCGGAACCGCCTTCGGTACGTTTCTCATGCGGCAGGCGTTTCTCGGCATACCGAAGTCCATTGTAGATGCCGGCATTATCGACGGATGCAGATGGTATCAGCTGCTGCGCCACGTATATCTGCCGCCGTCGATACCGACCCTTATCGCTTTCGGCATCGCTACAACGAGCTGGCATTGGAACGAGTTCCTGTGGCCGCTGATTATTACTAACTCATCGAGAGCACGGCCGCTGACCGCCGGCCTGGTTCGGTTCACGCAGCTCGGAGAAATCGGAGCGCAATGGTCGCTCCTTTCGGCCGCCACGATGGTCGTAGCGTTTCCGCTTCTGCTCGCGTTTCTGATATTCCAGCGGCAGTTTATCGAAACGTTCATACACACGGGAATCAAGTAACGGCCGACGCGAAACGGGCACGGGAATCACGTGATACCGCCGCAACGAGACGGGCAAAACATCAGCATAAACAATACCAAGACGAGTTAGGGAAGCGACATATGGTACACACAAAGGTCTTTGACGCGGTAATACTCATTGGGCGGCCGGCGGCCGGAAAAAGCGAAGTAATAGACTATTTGAAGAATACCGCCGCCGAGGATAGGGCAGAACGGTTTCACATCGGCGCATTCGAAGAGGTCGATGATTTTCCCATGATCTGGTCGTGGTTCGAGGAGGATGCGATTCTCGCAAAGCACGGCCACGAGCGACTTCATACCGACGCCGACGGGTATTTCCTCGATAATTTCTTCTGGCATGTGCTCGTAGAGCGAGTGGAACAGGAGTACTGGAAAGTGCGTGACGAACGCGAAAGACCCGACGGTCCTACGGTAATACTCGAGTTCTCCCGCGGTAGCGAGCACGGCGGTTACCGGGAAGCCTTCGCGCATCTCTCGGCCGACCTTCTGCGCCGGGCTGCGATTATGTATATCGATGTTCCCTACGAGGAGTCGCTTCGCAAGAACCGCCGTCGGTTCAACCCGCAGAAGCCGCACAGCATACTCGAGCACGCGCTTCCGGATGAAAAGCTGAGTTCCATGTACGGTACGGTCGACTGGGAAGATGTCGTCTCGTCTCAGGGCACCGTCTGGTCCGGCTACGGTGTCAACGGAGGGCCGGCGGGAACGCTTCGCCTTGGCGACGTCGATGTGCCTTTCGCGGTATTCCCCAATGCCGACGACGTGACCACACCCGGTGGTGATCCGCTCGGTTGCCGACTGGAGACAACGCTCTCGCAGTTGTGGGCGGTGCGTTCGAGCACGTACGCCTATTCACAGTAGCAAGCCGACCGCGACGGAGCATCCGATGGCAGACCTTGAAATTGCGCTCGACGAACTGCCGGTTTCGATCCGGCTCCGGACGCGCCACGCGATAATCGTCTCTCCGTAGCGGGTGGGATGCACGCGATCGTGTTACAATCCGGGTATTATGATGAATCGCAACGCGCTTTTCGGCGTCGTCGGTGCGCTTCCGGCGCTAGTACTGTTTGCAGTCTCGACACCATCTGCCTATGCTCTTGATTCTTCCGAACAGCGGCACATAGAAGTCAGCGGGGAAGCCAGTATGAGCGTCGAACCGGATATGGCGACCGTCGTGTTCGCGGTGGTCAGCTCGGGCGAGGACGCGAACGAGGTCCGAGAAGAGAACGAACAGCGCTCTGGAAGCGCCCTCGATACCGTGCGTGCGCTCGGTATTGTCGAATCGCGGATACGCATGCAGTCGCTTCGTCTGCGCCCGATTCGCGAATGGGACAGCGATTCGCGTGAATATCAGGATCGCGGATACGAAGCGGTTCGGGAAGTGCGGGTTGAAGTGCACGATCTTGAAGTGCTTGCTGACTTGGTTGCAGCGGTTTTTGAGGAGGGCGCGAATCGTCTCGACCGGGTGAGTTACGATCTGCGCGACCGCTCACAGGCGGCCGACGAGGCGCTGCGGGCCGCGGTCGAAGATGCCGAACGGAAGGCGAATACGATTGCATCCGCGCTCGGTGTCCAGGTCGGCCGGGTTCATTCGATTGGCGAACAAAGCTTTTCGTTCCCTCGGCCCATGCTTCGCACCGCGGAACTCGAGTCGGCATCCGGCGATTCGCAGGCCTACGCGCCCGGAGAAATCGAGATATCCGCCGGTGTTACGGCCGTTTTCGAGCTTTAGGAGCTGTCAGCCGCTGCGGGCTTCGAGGGCTTCCCACCTTTCGTAGGCATTTATGATTTCCTGTTCGAGTCTCCGGTATTGCTCGGTGAGACGCTTGACCCGGTCGCCGTCACTGTCGCGATACAGCTGCGGGTCTGCGAGCGCTTCCTGAACACGGGAGAACTCGGATTCGAGTTCGGCTATTCGCGCCGGAAGGTTTTCAAGATCGCGCTTTTCCTGGAAGCCGAGCCGCTTGGTCTCGTTCGCCGCTGGGTCGGCATTCCTGCCGCCTCCGCGTCCTTCGCCACCGTCGGTCCGCGATCGACCGGTACCCGCTTCTCCGCGGGAGCGCGATGCGCCCGTTCGTTGCCCCGAAGCCGTGCTGCCCCGTCTCTGCGCGACCGAGGCGAGACGTTGTCGTTCGCGCTTTCTCCAGTCCGAGTACCCGCCGGTATATTCGACAACCTCTCCACCGCCTGTAAGCACGAGACACTCGGTTACGACGTTGTCGAGAAACGCGCGGTCGTGGCTTACGAGAATTATGGTTCCGGGGTAGTCGGCGAGAAGCTGTTCGAGGAGCTCGAGCGTTTCGTTGTCGAGGTCATTGGTCGGCTCGTCGAGAACGAGCACGTTCGAAGGCCGCGTAAAGAGCTTTGCAAGCAGCAAACGGTTCGTTTCGCCTCCCGAAAGCGCGTGAGCCGGCTTGTTCATGTCCAGCTCGGTGAACAGGAAGTCTTTCAAGTAAGCGGTCAAGTGCCGATCACGGCCGCCGTACTTCACCGTATCGTAGCCGTCACCGACGTTCCGGTAGAGCGATGCAGACGGGTCGAGCTGCTCGCGCATCTGATCGAAGTACACGATCTCGAGCCCTGCCCCGTGTTTAACGCTACCTGAGTCCGGCGTCAGCTCTCCGAGCAAAAGACGGATCAGGGTGGTCTTTCCGCTCCCGTTCGGGCCGACGATTCCCACGCGATCGCCCCGTTCGATTATCGTCGTCAGCCCGCTTACGATAGGGGCGTTCGGAAACGAAAAGGATAGCTTCTCCGTTTCAACGACAATGTCTCCCGAGCGCGTAGCGGTTTCAATTGCCATATTAGCGGTTTCCGAGCGCTCGCGGCGCCGGCGCCGCTGCTCCCGCATTTCCTGAAGGCGCCGTACGCGCCCTTCGTTGCGGGTCTGCCGAGCCTTGATACCTTTTCGCAGCCATGCTTCCTCGGCGGCAAGCTTCTTGTCGAATTCGCGTCTCGAGTTCGCCTCCTGTTCGAGTTCGGCTTTCCGCCGCGCTACGAATGTATCGTAGTCCGTTTCAGCAACATAAAGGCTACCGCGGTCGAGCTCGGCCACCCGTGTGGTTAATCGGCGCGCGAGTTCGCGGTCGTGCGTGACAAGCAGGATAGCGCGTTTTTCCACATTGGAAAGTCTCAGCAGGTATTCTTCGAGCCACAGCACCGTATCTATGTCGAGATGGTTGGTCGGCTCGTCGAGCATAAGGACGTCCGCGCCGGCGGCGAGCGCCCGCGCGAGAAGCACGCGCCGCTTCACGCCTCCCGAGGCGGTCGACACATCGGTATCGGCGGGAACATCGAGGCGGGTAAGCACCTGCTCGGCGAGAAGGCGCCGATGCGCGCTTTCCTCCGGGTCTTCGCCGGGAAGCGGATCGGCGGCCACATCGATAGCCTCGCCTGCGAGCCCGTGCGGCACCTGCTGGCCGAGGTAGGCGATCTTAGCCCCCTTTTCGAGGGCCACGTGTCCGGCATCGGGCAGGAGATCGCCGCTTGCTATGCGAAGCATTGTCGACTTGCCGGCGCCGTTGCGGCCGAGAACGGTAATGCGCTCACCGCGCTGGACGTAGAGCGATACATCGTCGAGTATTGCATCGGCACCGATGCTGTAGGAGAGGTTATGAAATCCAAGTAGTGCCACCGGCAGAGGGTATCACACGCGGCCGCCGGCCATCTATCCGCGGTCGGCCGAAGCGGACAGCGGCCGCGTTTTTCAGTCCCGGGACGGGCGCTCGCCCGAGGCGGCGCGTGGGGCTTGTCTTCTCCGAGGTCTGACGCGCCGCAGGAGCCCGAACGCGGCGGCGGTCGTTCGAGGATAGACCCGAAAAGCGCTCGCCCGGATCCGCGGCAGATGCGGTGCGACCACCAGTCGAATACCCGTGGTTCCGAGGAGCAGCGCGAGAACCATCGACATAAAAAGAAAGAGTCCCGCAGGGCCGACCGCCGACATAAACAGGCTCGCGAAGAACGGTCCCGACGCGCTTCCGATTCCGTAATACACCACGATTGCGCCTGCCGCTTGAACCATCTGCTCGGGGGTCAGTTGATCG
>JBKGYS010000117.1:0-8342 GCA_046545955.1 Spirochaetales bacterium
CGATGGGCGTGCAGTTCACCGGCCGCCACGGGGCGGAATCGCTCATGTTTCGCCTGGCATCCCAACTCGAAGAAACCCGGCCATGGTTTCACCGGGTACCAACGCGAATATGACCGGACCCCGAACGCGACGGCGCAGCATGCGGCGAACAAACCTCCGAAGGCCGTCTCAGTTTCGCCGCCGCTCGCCGTCGCGCCTGCGGGGCAAAAGCCTTCGCGCGCTCATCGAGCGACAGCCGAAAACGTTCGCCCGCCGGGAAGAGTACGGCGTACTGATCACGCTGTTGAGAAACTCCGCCCGGCTGCAGGCGCTCAGGGTGAGCCCTCGCTGCTGGTCGCTTCTTAATACCGCCACGATAGACCCGGACAATCTGTATCACTTCTACCGCACGTACTCGCTACCCGAACATCCGTTCTTCCCGCTCTTTCTGCGGCTCAAACGCGAGTACTTCGCCGAGCGCGAGCGCGTCAAAGCCGAACGCCGTGTAGCCATTCGACGCATCGTTCAGACCTGTCCGGACCACGCCCTTGTGTTCCTGCGTTACCTCGGCCACCTCGAAGACCACTTAAACGCCGCAGACGAGCACCCCTTGTGGCAGACTCGACTCTATCCGTCGTCCAGGAAAGCCGCCCGGTCGGCGGTAAAGCGCAGCACCCTCGACTGGATTTGCGTATACCGCGAACACCTCAACGCGCTCGCATCGCACTATCGCGGCTTCAGCGAGCGAGAGGCCCGCGCGCTGCTATCGGCGTTCGTGCTCGGCTGCGGACCGTACGAAATTCCGCCACGACCACCGGATGCCCGGTCGGTCGCCCGCGCGTACCGGCGCGAGAGCCTGCGACACCACCCCGACCGCGGCGGCGACGCGGCTGTGTTCATCGAACTGAAGAACGCGCGGGACATCCTCAAATCAAAAGCTTAGTCTACGACTCGACATTCTTCCGCGATTTCCGGTATGCTGCCGACTTATCGGTTGGGAGAGATCGTAGTGAGCAGTTACACCGAACCCGTCCGCGACCCTGACCAGAACGCTCCCAACCCGGCCGAGCGCGCGCTTGCAAGGCAGCTCGAGCTGCAGGCTATTGCGTCGGATATCTCCACCGAACTCCTGGCGGTGACCTCCGACACGGTCGACGACTTTATCCATAAAACGCTTTCTCGACTCGCGGTTTTTTTCGACGCGGACCGCGCATACCTTTTTCACAGGACCGTGGCCGAGGATGCGGAAACCGACCGAGACGTTATGGTCAATACCCATTACTGGGCCAAAGAAACGATCGACGGTGAGCGGGAGTTGCCCGAGCGGATAAACCTGCGCAACATGCCCTGGTGGCGAGAGCAGCTCGACTCCGGAGGCCCGGTCATTGTAACCGACGTCGAAACCCTGCCCGACGACGCCGCCTACGAGCGATCCCTGCTGCGGGAGCAGGAGATACGGTCCGTGCTCGCCGTTGCGCTTCGGGCCGGCGAATCGCTCGAAGGATTCTTCGGCCTTGACGCCCTGCACCCGGTACCGCAATGGGAAAAAGAGGAAATCTCGTTTCTTCGGGTCCTCTCCAACACCATGCTCCACGCCATCCGAAAAGCCGAGACCGAACAGCACCTGCGCGTGGCGAAAGAACAGGCGGAAGCGGCAAACCAGGCAAAGTCCAAATTCGTGGCAAGCATGAGCCACGAGATTCGCACCCCTCTCAACGGTGTGATCGGTTTTACCGAGCTGCTTCGCGAAACCCCGCTCAACGGCATACAGCGAACCTACGCCGACCATGCCTACACCTCGGCGCGGACACTCCTCGATATTATAAACGATATTCTCGACTTCTCGAAGATCGAGGCGGGCAAACTCGATCTCCTGCCGCAGGAAACGAAGCTCGGCGAAATTCTCGAGCAATCCGGCGACATTCTCGGCTATCACGCTGCGCGCAAGGGTATCGAGCTCTTGCTCAACGTGCTCAACCCCATTCCCGAAACCGTCGTCGTCGATCCGGTTCGGCTACGGCAAATACTCGTCAATTTACTCAGTAACGCAGTGAAGTTTACCGACAGCGGCTATGTAGAGCTCTCCGTCGAGGCTCAGGCTGATGTTGTTCCCGAGGGCTCCTTCGGCGACGGACAATTCACGTTCGAGGTGCGTGACACAGGCTGCGGTATAACCAGCGAGCAGATGAAACGCATCTTCGATGCCTTCGCCCAAGCGGATGCCACCCGATCGCGCAATAAAGGCGGAACGGGGCTCGGCCTCATAATTTCGCAAATCCTTGCCCGCGAAATGGGAAGCGAGATTCACGTCGACAGCGCCCCGGGCATGGGATCGACATTCTGGTTCACGCTACCCGCGCGCTACACCGGTTATTCCACAGCCCGCAGCGCTCCTATCGCCGGATTCAACGAAATTCTACTCGTTTCGCCTCATGTTCGACTGCGCGAGGCGTTCACCGAAACAGTGTTCAGGTGGTCCGTTACGGCGCACGCGGTATCGACCGCGAAACAGGCGCTCGACGTTCTCGGGACCCACGGCCGGTTCGATTTACTGGTCGTCGACGACGCGCTGCCGGAGCCAAACGATACTCTCGCGCTTCTCGAAACAATACGAAGCACGTGGCAGTGGGGCCCGGAACAGCAACCGGTGCTGCTTCTGCACTCGCTGACCGACATGGATCGGGGTCATCCGAACACCGATTACCCCGTGTCCCGGGGGCCGGCAATCCAATCGGTAATGAACAAACCGTTTAGTCCCACAAAACTGCGCCGCGTGCTCGAGTCATTCGACCCTGCCTCCGCAACCGGACCGGAACCGAGCGACCTCGAGAGCGCAGCAGGTGAATCTCAGGAGCCCGAGTATCCGGCCGGCGAACGGCAGCCGGACACCACGGGCGACGGCCCGGTTATTCTTGTCGCCGAGGACGTCCAGGCAAACTTGACGCTTGTAAAGGCCATGCTCAGGCGCTCGACACCGAGTGCGAACATTCTCGAGGCGACCGACGGAGCTACCGCCGTGGATATCGTTTCGCGTCGGCGTGTCGACCTGATTCTTATGGACCTGCACATGCCCGGCATAGATGGAATCGAGGCGACAACCCGAATACGATCGCTCGACACCGACAGCGAGTACCGGCCCGTTATACTCGCGCTTACCGCGGACACGCGCGACGAGGAACGCGACCGCTGCCTCGACGCGGGAATGGACGGTGTTCTTACCAAACCTATCGACCGGGACGCCCTCGATACCTGGCTCGGAGGCGTGACCTGACGACGGTTCTGCGCTGTCATAAGAAAATCGTCGGTAACGGCAATGATCCGGTAACCGAAACCGAACCGGCCCGCTTTCCTCGGCGATTCGAGATATTCAAGGAATTTCAGGCTGATGTTTTACCCCTGCGTCTGCGGGCCCTGTTCAAAGTTCAGATAGCGCGCATGCTCGTACACTTCATCGAGCCACTGGGTGTGCTCCTCGCGCGGGACAACCCCGGTGCCACCGAAATTCAACCACTCGCTCGGAGAGATCCCGCAGAAACCGAGCGCTCCCTTGCACAGCGCCCCGTAGAGGCCGTTTTGTGAGGCCTCGCGAATAACGCTATCGGGCGAACCGCTTGTCGTAAGGATCGTCGCCCCGTTTATATGGCCGAGCAGCGGCTTCGGGTCAATCCCTGCGGTCATAGCGAAGCCCGGGCGAAACACCTTGTCCATCCATCCCTTCATACGCGAAGGCATGAGACTCCACCATATCGGAAACACCATTGCTAAGTATCCCGCCGAGCTCAACCGCTCCTGGTACTCAGAAACCTTCGGGTCGGTACTGTATCCGCCGGAATACGCCGACAGCTCCGCCGGTGAAATACCCGGCTCGAAGCCGTCCTCACAGAGGTCAAGAATATCGGGAAAGTGGCCGGCGGCCCGAACGCCGGCGGCGAATGACTCGAGCACAGCGTGATTAAAGCTGTTCTTTCGCGGATGATCGATAATAATATGGACGTCCATTGCCGTAGATCGTAGCACTGAATCCGCGGAGCGGGCCACTGTTGGTGCATCGCAATTGTGCGATCGGTAAACATGCGATATCCTCCAAAACAGACAGTCGGCCCGTGGCCGAACTCTACGTTATTCGACGAGGCCCATCAGATGAGAACGACAATTCCGAGACTGCTTCAACAGATTACAACACAGCACGGAGACACGCCGGCCCAGTACATAAAGGATTCGGAGGGCACCTTCAAACCACGGTCCTACTCACAGCTGTACAACGAAGTTCTCGCGTTCGCCGCCGGCCTGAAAGAACTCGGCGTGAGCCGGGGCGATCACGTGGGACTTATCTCCGAAAATCGGGGTGAATGGTTCGTCGCTGACCTCGCGATACTCTCCCTCGGCGCCGCCGACGTGCCGCGCGGCAACGACAGCATACCGCAGGAATTGCATTACATTCTCGATTTCGCCGCATGCAGGCTCGTACTCGTCGAGAACTACGCACAGCTATCCAAGCTCTCAGGCATTATTAAGGAGCTGAAGGCGGTCAAAGACATAATAGTACTCGATCCGAACTTTGACGCCGAATCGCTCGACGCGGAGATAAAAACGGCGTTCAAGCGGGTAAAACTTCGCCGGTACGCCGAAATCGTCGCATCGGGCAAGAGCGAAGGGTCGCACCGCACCGTCGTGGAATCGGAGATTGCGCAGGGACAGCCCGATGACACCGCCACGATCATTTTCACATCCGGCACAACCGGCACGCCGAAGGGCGTCGTGCTTTCGCACCATAATTTTCTTCATCAGGTGAACTGCATTCCCGGCGTTCTCGACGTGAAACCCGGGGATGTGTGGCTCGCGGTGCTGCCGGTCTGGCACAGCTTTGAGCGCATTATGCAGTACATTGCGCTTGGAAGCGCCTCGACCCTCGCCTACTCCAAGCCCGTAGCCAAGATTATGCTCGCCGACTTTGCCCAGGTCAGACCGCAGTGGATGGGCTCGGTTCCGAGAATCTGGGAATCGGTACGATCCGGCATCATAACGAAGACCCGCGCCGAGGGCGGCATCAAGTGGGCACTGTTCCGCTTCTTCGTGGCCGTTGGGGGTGCTCACAAACACGCTACCGACCTCGTGCGCGGCCGCGTGCCCCGTTTCAAGCCCCGATCGCGAATCCTCGACGCAGCCGCTGGGTTCATCCCCTGGCTTGTATTGTGGCCGTTCGCCGCGCTCGGTTCGGCGCTCGTTTTCAGCAAAATCAAAGCGAGGCTCGGTGGCCGCTTTATCGCCGGAATCAGCGGCGGTGGGGCGCTTCCCTCGGCAGTCGACGAGTTCTTCGGCGCAGCGGGCATTCTCCTTCTCGAAGGCTACGGTCTCACCGAAACCGCTCCCGTCCTCGCCGTTCGCCGGCAGCACCATCCGGTCGCCGGAACCGTCGGCGCGCTTATTCCCGACACAGCGTGCGAGATTCGCGACGAAAACGGCACGGCGCTTCCGGCCGGACAGCAAGGCGTCGTCTATGTACGCGGCCCGCAGGTCATGAGCGGCTACTATAACGCTCCCGAACAGACTCAGGCGGTCCTCTCCGAAGACGGATGGCTTAACACCGGCGACCTCGGTATGCTAACCATAGACGGAGAGCTTAAGATAACGGGGCGGGCGAAAGACACCATTGTCCTGCGCGGAGGAGAGAACATAGAGCCTCTGCCGATCGAACAGAAGCTTCGTGAAAGCGAGCTCATCGACCAGGCGGTCGTCCTCGGCCAGGACCAGAAATTCCTCGCCGCGATTATCGTCCCGAACGAGGAAGCGCTACAGGAGGCCCTCAAAGAGCACGCCGAACAGAACGCATCGGAAAAAGCCGGAAGTCACACCATGGTCGCATCGAGCGACGAAAACTCTCGCACCGACGCAGCGACCCTGTCCGCGTTAATTCAGAAACCCGAATCAAAGCGCATTATAGAGTCGCGCGTCTCGGAGCTTGTCAGCATTAAAAACGGATTCCGCAGTTTCGAGCAGATCTTTCGAGTGCTCCTTGTCGCCGATCAGTTCGAAATCGGCGAAGAGCTCTCCGCCAAGCAGGAAGTAAAACGACACGTAATTAACGAAAAGTACAAGCAAGAAATCTCGCATCTTTTCGAGTAGCACGAGGAACGTATGCACCAGACAACAGACGACGAACACGCACCCGAGGCGCTTTTTGAAAAACGGCCGTTTTCCCTTGTCAATGCCCTCAAAGGCATGGGCGTCGGCATGGCAAATATTATCCCCGGCGTAAGCGGCGGTACCATTGCCGTTATAACCGGCATTTACGATGAACTTGTCGACGCCTTCGGTAACTTCTTTTCGAGCGAAGGGGGGTGGAGGCGAAACCTCTTTTTTCTCACGCCTGTTATTCTCGGAATCCTTCTCGGCAACATCGCGCTCGCACGGCTTATCGGTATTCTGCTCGAAGAGGTGCCCGGTCCGACGAACTTCGCGTTTATCGGCCTGATCCTCGGAAGCACCCCCTACCTCGTAAAACGCATGGGCGCACGGACCGTGCGGCTTCGTCACGGACTGCTGTTCGTAGTCGGGGTCGTCGTGGTTTTATGGATGGGCCTCACGTCTCCGCCGGCTGCTTCGCAGCCCATCATAGAGCTTACGATCACCTCAGCAGCGTACGTCTTCGGCGCGGCGTTTCTCGCAAGCATTGCAATGATCATTCCCGGTGTCAGCGGAAGCTTCCTGCTGCTTCTTATCGGCATGTACAGCACGCTACAGAATGCGTTCAGCACTCTCAACCTGGCCATTATCGGCCTTTTTGCTGCAGGAACGCTCGTTGGCGTTGTCATTGTCTCGAAAGGCATCTCCGCGCTGCTTCGAAACTTCCACGGAAGCACCTACGCGGTGGTTATGGGCCTGGTAATCGGAAGCTCCATTACGCTTTTCCCCGGTTTCGGCTCGGGCGCCATGATCCTCGCCGATATCCTCGCATTCGCACTCGGCGCCGGGCTAAGCATTATTCTCGGCACCGACGTGAAAGAACGCCTTATAAGCAGGCGGAAAACCACGTAGAAGAGTGTTCGCAAGACTAGTCCATAGGATTGACCTGTGCTGCGAGTGGGTTATCATCAGCCTATGGATCTTACATTACTTGGAAAGACAGGGGTCAAAGTTTCCGAGCTTTGTCTCGGCGCGATGACATTCGGCCGCGAGGCGAATGAGTCCGAAAGTCGGGCTATCCTCGACGCGTTCGTCGACGCCGGGGGAAACTTTATAGACACCGCCGACGTTTATAGCCGGGGCGCCTCGGAGGAGATCGTCGGTCGGTGGCTCGCCGGGAAGCGACGCGAGGACTTCGTCGTCGCTACGAAAGTCCGGTTTCCGATGGGAGAGGGGCCGAACGATACCGGCCTTTCCCGCAAACACATTATGGACGGCGTTCACTCAAGCCTGCGTCGGCTCGGCACCGACTACATCGATCTGTACCAGGTTCACGCCTGGGATCCGTTGACACCGATCGAGCAGATCCTCCGGACCCTGAACGATCTTGTGCGCTCGGGAAAGGTGCGCTACATCGGCGCGAGCAATTTCAAGGGCTGGCAGCTGCAGAAGGCACTCGAGGTCTCCGAGCGACTCGGCCTCGAGCGGTTTGTCTGTCTTCAGCCGCAGTACAATCTGCTCAGTCGTGCCACCGAGTGGGAGGTGCTCGACGTGTGTGAGCACGAGGGCGTGGGCGTTATTCCCTGGAGCCCTCTGCGCGGCGGATGGCTCAGCGGCAAGTTTCATCGCGGCATGAGTGAGCCGCCTTCGGGGTCACGCATCGAAATGGCCGAAAAGCAAGGCTGGGCGGAATCGTGGGCTGCCTACAATAATGAGTTCACCTGGGAAGTGGTCGACGCCCTTCATGAAGTGGCGAAGGATGCCGGGAAGTCGCCTGCACAGGTGGCGATTAACTGGCTCCTTTGCAACAAGACGGTAACCGCGCCGATCATCGGAGCTCGCACGCTCGAACAGCTGAGTGACAATCTGGGCGGAGCCGGCTGGCGGTTGAACGAATCGCAGCTGGCGAAGTTGAATGATGCCAGCAGCATGGCGGTTACCTACCCGTACGACGCCAGCGGAAACTGGCAGCGAACGCGCGAGTAACCCTGCCGCCGGCGGACAGCCTTCCCCCGCGCTGCCGGACAACCCCCGCGCTACCGGACAACCCTCCCCCGCGCTACCGGACAACCGCCGGGCGGCGCGGGGCGCGCCTTCCGGTGCGCCCCGCCCCGGGGCACCTCGGAGCGTGCAGCGCGCGGCCCGAGTGCCCTTTCCGGTGCGGCGCGGGGCGCGTCGGGCACTATTCCGGCTCGGGCACTATTACGGAGCGCACCCCGCCGCCGAATGCGGCCATTTCA